>NZ_QXFG01000010.1:0-523557 GCF_026127345.1 Herbaspirillum lusitanum
AAAACCATCAAAAATACGCTGATGAGCGTTGAAGGCACTTGAGCCTGTCCGAATACGATAAGTGTCCGCCCACTCAAGCAAGTCGGCGAATGACTGTTCGCTGGCATTCCCACGTCGACCGCGGGACTTGATATTGGTCAGACATTCCTCCTCGCTTAAGCTCAGCCATATAAGCGCCGTAGCACGTGACATCACTTCATCAACTAGCCATCCATAGATTCCCTCAATGACCCATCGCTCTTGCGAGGCGGCGGCTTTAGTTAGCTCAATTGCTTCGCTTCGTTCTCTGGCTCGGTTATATCCGCTTTCCAGCCAATTAACGGAGTCTAAATCTATGCAGGCACCGCCATTGTTTTTCGCCAAGCGCTCCGCCAACCAGCTCTTTCCAGAGCCAGAGTTTCCGATGATTATTGTTCTTGAGATATCCAAGCAACATCCCTTCAAATCATATTTCGTCTTGGAGAAAATTTTCACACTCGTTTGAAAATCTGGGTATCCAGAATGTCTGTTCCTGGCGAGGATTTCTCACGCAGCCTCGAAGCGAGCCTTTAAATAGCTATCAACCCTCTTTAACAGCAACTCACAGCGTTGCATCGTCGCTTCACTGTCATTCAATTCGTGATTTTTGATGACTACGAATTCCTGAATGATTGAACTGGCCGGGAACTGCTGCCAGGTCAAGTCAATGTGATACCAGTCGGCGCCGATACGAAGCCCATTCCAGAAGTGGATATCTAGCGTTTTCCCGGTCCACACCTTTCCTTTGATGATTTCGGTTTCGGGATAGTAGTGCTGCACCGTCCGTGACGTTGGATAGCACTGACCTAGGGCCGGATTTCCCATTTGCGTCACTTCTAAATAAGCGGTTTGTTTATCCCAGGAGGCGGTTAGCGCTTCACGAAGGAGGAGCATGAAATTTTGAGGGAGGCTCTTCATTGTCCGGTCAATCTATGTTGTTGCGCCAGGGCGCTCCTAGGAAATTGAGTTGCCACCAGCCTCCTGATGAATGACAGGAAAATTATCAGCGCTTTAGACATTCGTGTCGAGCGGCTGCTCCTGGCCGATTGCGGACGTTACCACTGCACTACTTAAAGGGCATCAGGCAATCCGCTTTTGCCGTCAAGCTTCGTAATACGCCATCTGTTTTCATCATTCTGTTCAAATTTTATTTCGTAGTCGAAGGTAGAACTTACAGCCAAAAGACAGACGCAGAATCTTCGGTCAGGGTCATTCTCGGAATTCCACAGCTGCCGTCCCAAGTTATTTAGATTTTCAAATAACTGCTTCTCTTTGATAGCGGAAATTAACGTAATTTCCGTCGGAGTACTGTAGGAGGCATTTGACCCGTAGTGATCATCCTTGCACACAAACCGCCAATAAGCCTTCTCCCACACAGGATTAATTCGTTGCATTGCCGCTATAAATTCTTTTGCTAACGCAATGACTACTAGTGTCGCCCCATCAAAATCCATCTTCTGTATCCTCACAAATTTTACTAACGGCTTTTTTTGGCCGATTGCGGACGTCGGCTACCGTCAAGTCCGCTTACGACAATCATTGAATTAATACGTATCCGCCATGTGTTTTGCATTCGCGAATAATCCGTTGTAGAGCGAGTTTCAAATCTTCGTTATCAATATTTTTATGTTGAATATGCTCTAGCGAGATTTCTTGCTCAAAACGTAGCAATGACTCTCCCCCAAATTTGGCCCCAGGCTTTAGTTCAGCCTTAATCCACGCTGAGCTGCAGGAACTAAGCAATGAAGCCCATGCTATCTCGTCACCCAAAACCCAGCTATCTTTCTCTAGGCCATTCTGGTCGAAATGGCTGACGCTCACGCTGAAAGACTTGCAGTCATGATACTCAACCTTCCCTCCGAATTTGACAATACTTTGGAGAAGTTCGTTTTCGATGTCGGTATTAGGTGGCGTGACGAGCTTGAACGTTTTCTTTCCCTCGATAGCAAAAAATAGGGCAAGCCTAATTTCATAAGTGTTTTGGACAATCGGAGATACTTTGCAGAGGACGATTTCTTGACTCGTTACATAGGTCGGCAAAATACCGCGAGGATTTTGAGATTGGGGTGGCATCGATTGGGGCAATTTATGTAGTTAGCATCGGGGATAATAGGACCAGAAATGCTTGTACTAGATTAATGGGCATTGAGGTATAAAAACGTCTTGTCGGCGCAATTCCGATAGCGCGTGCGTGTGCTCCTGGCCGAAAACGGACCTTTGAATTTCTCCTTGAAGGCGAAAAGTATTATTTTCCCGGCTTGAGTAAAGCTGGCGTACGCCGGAATAATCTAGTTCGCGTCTTAAATGGCCAATCGAAGATTACGGCTGCTTCCTGCGACAGCAATACATCGTCCATTGCTTCGATACCGTAATAACATTCGTAATATTTCAAGCAATTGTACGCAAACGTCAGCTCGGCATTGACGAGGGAAATCATTCGTTTTGCCTCCTTCTCGCTAATTGATTTTGGGGTTGATATACGTCCCTTAACATCAATTGTTTTGCGGTCCCTGTCGAGTCCAACATAGACCGCTTTCTGCTTCCTCCGCTCAAGATGGCCATCTTTGAGGAAAGCAATAAAGGACGCTGAGTAGTCATATTCGTCTCTCGCCGCGAACAAATACTGTTTTTTCCCATGAAGATAAAGGAGCTGTAACCAATCTTGCTCGCACTCTGCTGGCGCGAAGCCCTCATTGGTTATTGAGCTATAAAAGTAGTGCTCAATCATCTTTGCTTTTGCAAACTCCTCAAGGGATAGAACTGAAAGTTGGTATGCAGAGGCAAAGGACTTCGCTCGAAATAAGAGAATCGCGTCGCGATGTAATCTCAGGACATTTTTCAGCGACTCCGCGCCTAATTTCTTCCATTTATATTTAGTTAATGTAGGAAGCACCGATTTTTTTGATTTAGTCATCGACTGAAATGTTCGTGTGATAACAAACATGCAAAAGCGCGTCGTCGCCATAGCCACCGCAGACAATTCCAATGCAAAGTCCGCTGTTGGCCGATTGCAGACCTCCCGGGATGTCTCACCCTGCCTCGACAACAAACATCCGTGCCTGCTGGGCTTCTTGGCGTTCCGCCTTGATTGGTGCATATCTTTCGGAGTGATAGAAGGCCAGCGCCTGGCTGAGCGTCGGGAATTCAAATACGCCCGCCAGCGGCAGTGGATCCTCATCTCCTTCCAGAGTATGCGCAACGAGCCCGAAATGAAGAATCTTCCCGCCTGCATCTTTTAGCGCTGCCTGGAAGCGCGGGGCCAGGGCCGCCTGCTTGGCAGGGTCGATTACGCGTAGATTGACGTGTACATATGCTGGCATCGCCGCCTCCCATTAATAATGCATATACAGTATTATTAGGACATCAGATTGTCAAGGAGACGGCATGAGCGGTTTTGATCCTGAGTCGTTGCAGGACGTGGAAGCCGAGTGCCCGGGCTTTCAGGCTCGGGCAACGGCACGTGCACTTACCCGGTATTACAACGCTCGATTCAAGCCGCTCGGGCTCACGGCCGAGCAGTTCAGCCTCCTGGTCGGCATCGGGGCCACCGAAGACGTCACGCTGGTCGATCTTGCAAATAGAGCTGGCGTCGATCCGACCACCTTGAGCCGGAATGTCAAAAACCTGGAGAGTCGCGATCTGGTCAGTGCCGAAGGCGGACGCGGCCGTGCAGGAAAGCGGTTGGCACTGACCAGATCGGGGCGTCGCCTCATGGCCGAGGCATTCCAGGTATGGAAATCGGCGAAGACTGAACTTGCCCGGCGGATGGGCACTGAAAAACTTGGCACGGCCCGGCAGGCAATGGCGGAGCTCGGTAAAGCCGCAGAGCCGGTATTGTGAACCTGAGACCTTATTGCATAGTGCGCGGCCGGCGTCGGATATATGTCCTTATGCTTGCAAGCATGCTTAAACTGCACCTGCGCTACGCTATCCTGGCGGCTCGCAACGTGAGACATGGAAAGGAATCCCGGATGGATAAACAACGTATTGTCGATGTATTGGTGTCACTCGACGCGATCCGCATCCGCAGCATCGACACGGCAGAGTGCGATAGCGCGAAGTGGGCGGCGACCAGAATCCGGAACGCGGGCGAGACCGATATGGCGGACGTGCTCAGGGATCTAAGCCGGCACCTGTTCTCATTTAAAGGCCCCTTTTACGAGTCATTTGATAACAGTGAGGAATTGGACGAGATGCGGTCGACCTGTAGGCGAGCCATCGAGATCGCACTAAATGCTGTGGGCACGCATAACTAGCGTGAATGTGCGTGTTGAGGTCAGCTCCTGGCCGATTGCGGCCTTCTACAATAAGCCTCAAAAGAGATTGCCGTGATTAATTCGTTATGGCATTCCACCCTGCTTTGACGGCGTACGATAAGGCTTGACTTGTGACATCCCCGACTTGCTTTGTGGCGGCGGCTTTCACCGCCTTCGAGATTTTTGTTCCAAACGACTCAGCCGCTGGTGTGGCGTCGATAGAATCAGGAACAATCTTTAATACTTCTAGCGCCATCGGACTGAGCGTCACAAAGATATTTCTTCCGATTTGAGTGACACTCACACTCCCTATCAGATAGCCAGTTTGAAAAAGCCAGTGAGCTGTCTCATAGATGAAGTCCAATTCTTCTCTCAAATCGACTATCTCACCGTCACGGCGGTACTTCCCTGTGTAGCGCCCATGATCATCGATCGTCTCTTCGCATCGTTCCGCCCCCAACATCTCAACTGTATCTATCTGTGTTCGTCGCGGGAAAGTTCCTTGCAAGATTGCGAAGATGCACCCGACGTAGTAGTTAAATTTGTCATGGTTATTTTCCATTTCGTCTTCTTCAACCTCGAGTATCTGATTCACATATCCTCCAGAAGCTTTGCACCTATTTTAGGGATTAATGCAGATTTTCAACATCCGTTTCTGGCCGCAAGCGGAAGCAGGCTGTAATGCGTAAGTACGCTTATCCCATCCGGTCAATCGCCTCCTTCGCCTCCATGGTTGCATACTGAAGCGCATCTTGGCGGTGCTTTATCGGCGCACGTCGGGGCGACTCCAAGCGATTGCCTGCAATATTCGTCTGCCAGAGCCAGCCATCACCCGTCAGCGGTTGCATAAGTTGGATGCTGACTTGCATTTCCTTGTATTTAAATTGCTCGCCAGCCATGGTGCGTCCCTCGAAGTTAGTGTTTCTTAGCCACCAGGATGAAATCTCGAATCACTGCGGCAGCCCGCTCCAAAAATTCGCGTGCGTCGGCCGAAGGAACGAGATGTTCCTCGATGGAACCAAGCTGTCGCTGTAGGAGTATGTGAAAAAGGCGCGCCTGCTCAGGAGGCTGGACTGCACAAAGCGAATAACGCACGGCTTTCATACCTGTAATTTCCGCTCGCGCTTTATCCCATTCAGCATTTTGCATCCCATTCTCCCTTTGGCTTTACTTTGAGAACAGTATAGCGGTTGAGTCAGGTGGAGGCTTCTGGCCGGTTGAGGACTCTCAATAGAGGGAATCCCTCAAGCATTTTCTCGCGTGCAGATGTATTGGAAAAATGCACCGCAATCTTGGGCAGCAGGGAAGCCTGTGTCACGACAGCCTCCTCGACCCATACAATGACATCGTAACTGGTACCCGCTCACCATTGCCAAGATCATGATTCAGGCTTAGTTCGGCAACACCGCCAGCAACAAGGAGGTCAATTACCTCGTCCGGCCAAAATGGCCGAATTCAGCCCTCTGGCGTCGTACGTTCATCGCCTAAGAAGACCCGTATATGGTGTTTCCAAATAAATTTCAGAAATTTAAATTGTGACCGGTCTTGGCCACGGATTCACCTGGTGAGTGCAACAGATTGCTAGCATCGTTCGGTTGGTATTTCGTAGTCTAAAGTTTATCTCGACCGTACATTGCGCCGCCGACCAACAGCAAGGAATTCCCTGATAGGAAAGCGCATGACCTCCCTATATAGTCTGCGCATCCTACCAAGAATTATTGCCGCTATTTCCTGCCGGAATCTCGTTGTATTTCCAAGACGCGATTGACGTATATCTTTGAGTTTATTGTTTTTTATGCAATATTCGTTGAGGCGAGCCATCCATGTTGCAACATGTAGTTTCTAAGGGAGTAATGTCATGAATCTATCCAGTATGAAAGTTTCCAGCCGGCTTTATCTTGGTTTCGGACTGATTTTGGTCTTCCTCCTCGGAATTGGTCTTTTTAGCTACACTCGCTTGTCCGCTCTAAACGACAATGTCAATTTCTTGGTCAGCGACAGATACGCCAAAACCGTGTTGGTCGACTCCATATCCAACAACGTCAATCTGATCGCTCGCGCGGTGAGAAACGTTGTCTTGTCCACCGACGAGACCATCACATCGCAAGAGCTGGCTCGAGTAAAGAAGGCGCGGGAGGAAAACACTGCGACATTGCAAAAGCTTAGTGATGTCATCACCAGCGAAAAAGGCAAGGGATTGATGGTGGCGCTGAAACAGTCGAGCTCGGAATATTATGTTGAACAGGAGAATCTGCTCACGTTGCTTGCAAAGGGAAATGTCGACGACGCTAAAAAACTGATTTTCGGCGCCATGCGCAACAAACAATCAGCGATGTTTGGGGCGCTGAAACAGCTCTCTGACTATCAGCGTACGTTGATGAACGATACCGTCGCTGAGAGTCAGGAAACCTACCGTCATGCCTGCGTGTTGTTGATCATCGTTAGCACAGCAGCTTTTGGATTAAGTTTAATCGCGGCGCTACTAATTACCCGGAGCATCATTCGTCAACTCGGTGGTGAGCCTGACTATGCAATGTCAATTGCCAGCGACATCGCAAGTGGCAACCTGGCGCGTTCAATCACCATTCGTCAGGGTGATCAAACCAGTCTCATCGCATCCATTAGAGTCATGCGCAATCGTCTCGCAGAGATAGTCGGCCAGGTACGTGCAGGTACCGATACGATTGCTACGGCCTCAGGTCAAATTGCCAGCGGCAATTTGGACTTGTCCTCTCGCACCGAACAACAAGCAAGTTCGCTGGAAGAAACCGCATCGGCAATGGAAGAACTCACCTCTACTGTTAAACAGAATGCAGACAACGCACGTCAAGCGAATCAATTGGCAGTCTCTGCTTCCGAGGTTGCGATCGCTGGTGGTAATGTAGTCAGCCAAGTAGTTGAAACCATGGGGTCAATCAACGCCTCATCCAAAAAAATCGTAGACATCATCAGCGTGATTGATAGCATCGCTTTCCAGACGAACATCCTTGCCTTAAATGCTGCCGTGGAAGCCGCGCGTGCCGGTGAGCAGGGTCGCGGTTTTGCGGTGGTTGCAACGGAAGTACGTAATCTTGCACAACGCTCGGCTACCGCAGCCAAAGAGATCAAATCGTTGATTGACAGTTCTGTCACCCAAGTTGACACCGGTAGCAAGCTTGTGGCGCAGGCAGGCTCGACGATGGATGAGGTGGTCAATAGCGTCAAACGTGTAACGGACATCGTCGGGGAGATCACCTCTGCCAGCCAGGAGCAAAGTGACGGTATTGAGCAAATCAACCTTGCCATTACGCAGATGGACGAGGCGACTCAGCAAAACGCGGCGTTGGTCGAAGAAGCTGCTGCTGCGGCACAATCCATGCAGGAACAAGCAAGCAAACTGTCCGACGTGGTCGGCATCTTTAAGCTTGATCCAAAAAAGGCAGGCGTTCAAGTCCAAGGATTGTCGGAAAATAACAGAATCCGTGATATCTCACCGATGCCACCTAAATTGAAAACGACAACATCTGTCAAGAAGCCTGTTCTTTCTGTAGCTCAAGGCGATGATCGCAATTCATGGGAGCAATTCTAGCCCTCCCTTGAAATAATGTCATGGAAAGTTCAGGCGCTACATCTTGTAAATATGTAGAAAAATCGTTGAGACAAGTCGAGCTGTCTGAAACGAAAGAGGTCACAAGTATGATGGCGCCTGCTTCTGGCCGATAGCGGTTCTACTGTAACGTATCAGTCAGTAGGACCTATTGCCTGTTGCAGGCTCGAAACAAGATGATTTGCATACCAGTCGGTTAAATTTTTAATCGCATCTCGCGCTGGAGCTTCTTCAGAAGCTCCGATTATTCATGTCAGGCGAACTTCGAATCGGCAAGCCTTTGTCTATTTTTAACAATTAAATAACGAGGCTCAGTGTGGCGCCTCTGCGGCCTTCTGCCTGAAGAGAAATAGGGAGAGCAGCATGAAAGCTAGCAATGCTCCAGACGCCGTATAGCGGCTCAATTCTAAACCTCCTTGGCCATGTGGCTTGTCGAGAAAATCTCCAACCGCAGCACCAAGGGGACGCGTGAGGATAAAAGCTCCCCAGAAGAGTACGGTGCGCGATAGATTGGTTAAAAAATATGCCAGCAGAATGAGAAGTAACAGTGAGCCGAAGATGAGCGCCGCCCCTGTGTAGCCCAATCCGGCGGTATCGGCTGTCCAGTCGCCGAGGGCAGTCCCGAGCGTTTGCGAGAACATGATTGTCACCCAGTAGAAAGCCTCTGCCTTAGGCGAATTGATGCTATCAACCGAGACGGACCCGAGTGTACGGTGCCAGACAAAAAGCGATGCCAGCAGTAATGCTAGCAAGATGGTCGAGCCGCCCGCATATCCAATGCCAAGGGAGCGGTCTGCAAAGTCCGCCAATGTTGTTCCCACGGTCGTGGTGGCGACAATAGTCGTCCAATAGAGTAATGGACGAAATGATTTTGCCTTGATCTGGGCGGTGACAGCGGCTAGAAAGATTGTCGCGAATATACCGGTGCCGACGAGGTAGCCCAATTGCATTGACATTGATACGGCATCACCGCCGGTCTCGCCTAATGTTGTTGCGGCGATTTTGATAATCCAGAATATCAAAGTCACCTCTGGTACTTTAGCCAGTGATTGCTTAATCGTAGTCATATGCCATCCTGATCAGAACACTAAAGAAAAGTCAAAAACCATAATTTGACCTTACAGACACCGACTTAGCTAAAACTTAGGTCTCGGTGAGGAAGTCGCAGATCAGCCTCCGCAGGACTATTTCTCCCACTCCCTGTAAATGCTCTCGATGCTTTGAGACGATGTCTTCTTTGAAGTGAACAAATAGCAGCAATGCCCATGTTGTTAGCGAATCCGCACCTATGACTGTCCTAAGTCGGCTTGAGCAAACTCTCCATCGCATCAATTATTTGTGCAGGAGAAAACATCATGAGGCAATTGCCAGCGTCCCGCGTCGCTGAACTGATCAATAAAGTACCCGAAGTCACCCTGTCGTTCTGGATTATCAAGATTCTGTCGACCACTGTTGGTGAAACCGTTGCTGATTTTCTGGCGGTTGGCGTCGGCTGGGGGCAGGGATTGACCAGTGCCGTCATGGTGGTTTTTCTTGCGCTTGTGTTGTTCAATCAGGTAAGGTTGCGCGGACATGAGCCCTGGAGCTACTGGCTGACGGTCGTTCTGGTCAGTGTAGTCGGCACGCAGATTACCGACCTGTTGACGGACGGTGTCGGCGTCAGTCTGTATTGGAGTACGACTGTATTTGCGGTGGTGCTCGCTGCAATTTTTACCGTCTGGTACATGATCGAACGGACCTTATCCATCCATGACGTCGTTACCCGCAGCCGCGAATCCTTTTATTGGCTGGCGATTCTCTGCACATTTGCGCTGGGTACTGCTGCCGGCGATCTCGCGACCGAGGCGCTTGAACTGGGCTTCAGCTGGGGCGCGATTATCTTCGGCACCCTGATTGCTCTAACCTATCTGAGCTGGCGCATGGGCGGCAATGCCGTTCTCACTTTCTGGATTGCCTATATTCTGACGCGCCCGTTCGGCGCCGCCCTCGGCGATCTGCTAACGCAATCCAAGACCTATGGCGGGTTCGGCATGGGCGCCATGTGGACCAGCATTCTGTTCCTCTCGGTGATTGTTTTGTTTGTTGTCATCGCACAGCGCGGGAAGGCTGGCCATCAAGCTGTGTCCACCGCCGAATGACATTTTTTAACTAAAAAAGGACATTCTTATGCGTCATTCCACATTCCTAGCGCCGTTCGGACGCATTAGTGTCGCCGCTTCCATCATCGCCCTGCTAGCGTTCACGGCCGGTTGTTCAAAATCGGGAGATCAGAATGCTGCCGGCGGGACAGCGACTCCCAGCGTGATGGCACCCGCGCAGCAAACGGCACAGGCACCGAAGCTTGGTGACTTGAGCGCTTTCCGTGCCATCGCTGTCGATGTATCCGCCAGCGTAGACAAGGGCGATCTGCTAGCAGCAAAGACACGGATCAAAGATCTGGAAACCCAATGGGATTCTGCCGAGGCCGGCTTGAAACCACGCGCAGCCGAAGACTGGCACAAGCTCGACAAAGCCATTGATCGAGCCCTGGAAGCATTGCGCAGCGGCGTACCTAATCAGGCCGAGTGCAAGACTGTGATGGCTGATCTGCTGAAGGCGTTTGATCGCCTTGGCAGCAACGGCAAGTAGGTGTGATTTTGCGTTACCGCCCGAGGCCCCGATATTCGCATGCTGGCTACAAAGTGCAGGCAGAGACCGTTAAAGTAACCTGAGGAAGCCATGAATTTGCTTGCCAAGGCACCGGTATATGGCGTCATGATCGCGGCACTGTGCTTGGTGCTAGCAAGCGTAGTGACGTTGGTGCGTCTGTTGTATGCCAAGCGGAGATGGAAGAAATTGCGCGAGGAATACAACCGCCGCAAAAGGCATCTATCTGTGATCTCAGGAAAATCAGACGCAAAATAGTGGTGCCGGTGCGTTGTCACACATGCCGTCATGGTGAACGGCGTTATTGTGGAAATGTAACGCGTACGCGCAAACCACCTTTCGTGCCGTCTTCATTTCTTATATTCGTGACAGTTGCTTTCGCAGCACTCCGGTCCAATATTGCTTTGACAATCGCCAGTCCCAGTCCAGAACCGGATTCTCCGCTTCCCAGTACGCGATAGAACGGATCGAAAATGCGTCCGACGTCGTCATCAGAGATTCCCGGGCCGCTGTCTTCGATATCGATGATCAGACGACGATCGCTTTTGTGGGCGCTCAAGATCAGGCGTCCGTATTCCGGCGTGTAACGAATCGCGTTGTCTACCAGATTCTTGATGACAACGATGCAGTCGAAATGATGTCCATGAAAATAGACGTCGTCGGCGGAGCTGACTTCCACTTCCAGTTTCTTAGCTTCCGCCATCGGCATCAGATCTTCCAGCACCTCCCTGAACATATCCTGCATTTTTACGGTAGAGACAACTTGCCGCGATGTTGCTTGCGCGCGTGCCATGAGGAGCAACTGCTCCAGCAACGTACGCATGCGCTGCATGCCGCCGCGCAACGTCGCCAGACGCTCTGAAGCGGCCGGCGGCAGTTCGATCTTGGCAAGATTTTCGGCCTGCAGCGAGAGTGCCGTCAGCGGGGAGCGCAACTCATGCGCGGCATCGGCGACAAAACGCTTTTGCATTTCCATCGATTTCTCCACTCGTAATAACAAGGCATTGATCGATGCGGTAAATGGTTTGATTTCTGCCGGTACCTTTTCGTCGTCCATAGCGCTGAGATCGGCTTCGCTACGACGATCAAGTTCGCTAGAAAGTCTTGCGACCGGTTTGAGCATCTGGCGAATCAATACATTGACGACGATCAGCAGCACGGGCATGAGAATGAGGAAAGGCAACACCGTACGCAACCCGCTGCCGTGGGCAATTTCATCTCGTACCTCGGTACGCTGGCCGATGACCAGACGGTCACCAGTAGGCAGATCGCGGATGAAAAGCCGCCAGGCGTGGTGGCTGGACTGGAACGTCTGAATTCCTTCCGGCAGATTTGGTGGCAGGCTCAGTTTTTCATTGTGGCGCACTGAAATTTCCGAGCCATGTTTTCCCATGACTTGCACAATCACCTGAGATTCCGGGTCGGCGGTCTCCTCGGTGATTTCAGTAATGACGAATCCCGGCGCAGGTCTTTGCTGCTCCATCAGGCCTGCGATCTGGCGAAGCTGATCGTCCTGGAATTCATAAGCTTCGGCGAAGGCTCCCTGGAAAGAAAAGTAGCCACCTCCCAGTGCCGCAACGACAATGACCAGCGATACCCAGAATAAAAGCTGGGCCTGCAAGGACTGCGTTATTTTTCTTTTGAAACCATCCATCCCAAACCTCTGACATTCTTGATAATCTGGTTACCCAATTTTTTACGAATGGAGTGAATCAGATATTCAACGGCATTGCTTTCTACTTCTTCGTTCCAGCCATAAATCCTATCCTCTAGATCTTGTCGCGAAAGGATCGCGCCCGGCCGCAACAGCAACGATTGCATGAGGCTGAATTCGCGCGAGGACAAGCGCAAGGTATTTCCTTCGAAGGTGATCTCTCGTGTAGCAGGAATCAGGTGGATGGCGCCATTCGTCAATATCGGATTGCCGCTCCCACCGTTACGGCGAAGCACGGCGCGCATGCGCGCCAGCAATTCGCCCATTTCAAACGGCTTGATGACATAGTCGTCAGCTCCCGCGTCCAGGCCTCGGATCCGATCTTCCAGCGCATCGCGAGCGGTGATAATGACGACCGGCGTGGGGACTTCGCTGTCGCGGATGTTCCGCAATACTTCGAAGCCATCAAGATGTGGCAAGCCAAGGTCGAGCAGCACCAGACCGTATTGTTGTGCTCTGACCGAGACTTCGGCAGCGCGGCCGTCGGACACGCAATCGACGGCGTAGGACGCATCTTTCAGCGCCAGCTCGATTGCTTGAGCAATCATGCGGTCATCTTCAACCAAAAGCACTCTCACAATCCGTCTGGCTCCTTGCTTCAAATAGTTATGACTTTGTCGGCGAGACTTGTCGCTCGCAGGTAATGTTTCCCAAGATGAAGCAAGTTCACGACAGAAGTGTACTCCTGCCTTCCTGTGGCTAAAGTAGACGAAAAGACTTAGTGGAGACTGAGGTTGTCTTCTTGGAATGGCAGATCAATGTCCGCAGAGAAATATTGTTGCGAAAAAACCTAATTTTTAACTAATTCTAAGCGTCTAAGCTTCGCAAAGTTTTCTGGACAATCTCCCTGTCGGCGACCATCGTCACGGCAACGCAGCCCGTCGGATACCATCTGGTACGGGAGCACCCGACAATCTAGTGAGATATTTACTCCCAGCTTTTTAATATTCACTTATCACTCTTCAGGTCATGATGTCTTATACAGGAATTCCTAGAGCGGGTTCAACTGAAGTCCTTCAGGTCGAGGGGCTGTATTCGGCGCTCGCGGGTCCATACTCTTTCGGGCTGAACGGCGGTGAATGTTTAGTTGTCAGCGGTCCTTCGGGAGCCGGCAAGAGTGAACTGCTGAGGATGATCGCGGATCTCGATGAAAACACCGGCGAGATCAGTCTGCACGGCATCCGACGCCAGGAGATGGCTGCACCTGAATGGCGCCGCCGGGTGGTGTACCAATCCGCCGAGCCGGCCTGGTGGGAACCCACTGTTGGTGAGCATTTTGAGCCAAGCGGTCTTGAAGAGGCCTGTATCCTGCTAGCACAGCTTAATCTTCCGTACGGCATACTAAATGCGGAAATTTCGCGCTTGTCTACCGGTGAGCGCCAGCGCCTGGCGCTGATTCGTTCTTTGCTGATCCGGCCGAAGGTTTTGTTGCTGGACGAACCGACCGGCGCGTTGGACCAGGTCAATACAGCAGCCGTCGAAGCAGTCTTGCGCGACAGCTTGCATGCCGGTCTGGCGCTCGTTCTCGTGACGCACTCGGCTGAGCAGGCAGAACGGCTCGGCAATCACCGCCTGGAGATCACGCGAAGGAAGGCATCATGATGCTGCAGCCCATTTCTGCGTCCGATCTCGCGATCGCCTCCGTACTGGTGATGATCAACGCCGTCATTTCGATCGGGCTCGGCCTGCAGCTGCATAAGCCGGTGTTGTGGGCGGCGGTGCGCATGGTAGTGCAATTGCTGTTGGTCGGCTTGCTGTTACGCTACGTGCTGGAACTCAGATCACCGCTGGCGACGTCGCTGGTCATCCTGGCCATGATCTTGGCGGCGGCGCGAGAAGTGGCCGTCCGCCCAAAATGGCGTCTCAAAGGTTGGAAAAGCTATGGCATCAGCACTGCAATGGTCAGTGCAACGTCGATTGCTACAGTACTGTTGGCGCTGCTGACGGCGATTCGGCCGTCGCCTTGGTATGACGCCCACTATGCGGTGCCTCTGATGGGCATTGTGCTGGGTAGCGTGCTGAATTCCGCGAGCCTGGGACTGGACATCTTCTTTAGCGGCGTGACGTCGTCGCGCAATGTGGTCGAGGGACGTCTTGCACTGGGGGCAACGCGCTATGAAGCGCTCGCCCCCCATATGCGCAACGCCATCCGCAGCGGCTTGATTCCTGTGATCAATCAGATGTCCGCGGCGGGCATCATCACTTTACCTGGCATCATGTCCGGTCAGATTCTGGCTGGTGTCGACGCCGTCAACGCAGCTAAATACCAGATTCTTCTCATGTTCATTCTCGCCGGCGCCAGTGGCTTGGCGGCGACCGGCAGCATTTACCTGGCGGCCAACGCGATTACCGATGAGCGGCATCGTCTTCGCTGTGACCGGCTGGAAAATAAAAAAAACGGCGCATGATCGGCATTATCCAATAATCATGGATACGCGCCGGTGCGCCGCAACCTCAGTACTATTCCGCCCACCTTTGGCGACGGGGCGGCCATCGCTATCTGTTAAAAGCGCGTGCGCATGCCAACTGCCAGCTCCGTCTGGTTCTTGAAGCCGTTGGCGGAACCAACGCGGTAGTTATCCGTGAGTTTCATGTAGTCGGCTGCCACATACAATTCCGTCCGTTTGGACAGATGATAGAAGGCCGAGGCGTACAGCGTTGCTTTTTTGCCGGAGCCGGTAACGGTGGAGTTAGTGGCGTCCGAGAAGGCATTCAGCGTGCTGCTGCCATCGGAACTGATCGCAGCGTTTTTGGCTTTCATGACTTGATAGCCGAGCTCATAATCCATTACACCCTGGGGAGTGAGCTTTGCCGACACTGTCCATGCATTGTCAGTACGTGTGCCCAGTGCACCTTGTTCCGCAGTGTAATGGAAGTAACCGGCGTTCAGGCGGACGAGATCCATGATGTAGCTGCCGCCCAGCGAATAGGCCTTGTGTTTTTCAGTGCTGGAATTGAGCTTGTTATTGGTGTTGGCTTCGTTGTAAAAACCTGAAATGACGTAATTGCTGCCGTTGTAGCCCAATGCAAACGCTTTGGTGGTGCCGCTGTTCATGGCGCCTGCCACTTCGCCAAATTGATATCCTGCACCTACCACGATGCCGTTGTTGAAGACCTTTTTCCACACCACGCCGTTGTCATAGCGTGTGCCAGTCGCACTACCCGAGTAGAAAATCAGTTGCTTGAAATTGTTGTTGTTGGTGAAGCCACCTTCTTCGTAGCCCAATTTGCTTGAGCCGTACGCATCGCCGTAAGTCTGGGAGAAATCGCGTACCAGGGTATTCTGACGGCCGATCGTGACTTTGCCGAAGGTTTCATTGTTCTGCAGACCGACCCACGAATCGCGGTTGAACAAGACGCCGGGTGTATCCATCGCGCCCGTGGCTACCAGATACTCCGCTTCCAGTTTGAAGATCGCTCCGGTGCCGCCACCGAGATCTTCCTTGCCCTGAAATCCGAGGCGGTTGCCGCTGAACCAGGCCGTTGATATGCCTGTGAGGCGTGCGCCGTTGGCATTGGCATTGTTGGTTGTACTGATGGTTGCGTCGATCAGTCCATATACAGTGACGCTGGATTGTGCGCTGGCGTTACCATAGGAGGCGACGGCGCCGAGCATGGCGATGCTCAAGAGTGATTTTTTCATTCGATAGTCTCCGGTCTGTTTTTAATGTGCCGGACAGTGCTTTGTCTGGCCGGCTGACTATAGAATTCGCCAACTTACGATTTGCTTTCATTTCATATGGAACGTTTGCTTTGTACAACAAGATGGAATTTCATCTATCGAAAGGAAACAGAAAGCTTCGTTGTGATAGCACTGATTTCTGGCCATCGTGCATGCTATTCCTGCTGTACCGGAAAGCGAACCCATACGATCAATCCACTATGGTTAATCGGTGAGCCAAGGGTGATGACCGCGCCGATAGCCGCTACGATCTCTCGGACAATGGCTAGTCCGAGGCCGGTCCCATGATGCTTGCCGGCATCGATGCGATAAAAGCGTTCGAAGACGCGTTCGCGTTCTGATTCAGGGATGCCGGGGCCATTGTCTTCCACCTTCAGAAGTACCGCGCCGTCATGACGTTCCACGGAAACCGTGACGACGCCACCGACCAGCGTGTAGCGCAAGGCATTGTCCACCAGATTGCTGACGAGTTCGTCGAGCAGGCCGGCCGTGTCAGTCAAGCAGATCTGCTCTTCCTTGCATTCGAAGCCCAGGTCAATGCCACGATCCTGAGCGACGATGGCAAGTTCTTCAAAGACCTGCTGGACCACTCTCACCAGATCGACCTTCTGCGCGTGCTGCAGCCGTCTGGTGCTGATGGCACCTGCATTGGAGAGTGTCAGGAGTTGATTGACCAGCCTGATTCCATGCTGTACGCCGCCGTTGATGGCACGTAGCGCCGCATTCTTTCCGTCGATGGTCTCGCTGCGCAAACCGTAGTCGACCTGCGTATTGAGTGCCGCCAGCGGGGTGCGCAACTGATGTGAGGCGTTAGCGATGAAACGGTCATGCGCAGTCATGTGCTCGTCGAGGCGGCCCACATAGTGATTGATCGCATCCACCAGCGGAACAAGTTCGTTGGGAACGGGAGTTGCGTCCAGCGGTTCGAGCGAACTGGGCTGGCGATTCTGGACATGATCGCGCAGACGCATGGTCGGCGCCAGGCCGCGGCGCATGCCAATCCATGCGAGGCCGGCGACCAGAAGCATGATCAGCAATTGCTGTTGAATCGTATGTTCCCAGACCCCGTCGGACAGTATTTTATGCGCATGCAGAGTCTGGGCAACTTCGACGATGACGGTTGTTTCCGAGGGGGCGGCAATGACAGATTTTGTGTACGCGACGATTCTCACCGGCTGCTGGCGAAACTGTGCGCTGAAATGCACTGCAGCGTCCATGCGTGCAGGCGCACGCGGAAGCGGGAAATCCTCGGAGCCGGCCAGCAGTGTCCCGTTGGAGGAGGTGACGCGATAGTAGACGTGATCCTGCGCCGCCGATTCAAAAAGCTCGAGCGCCGACGGCGGCACACTGACTTCAAAAATATCGTCGTCGTAGCGGATCTGTTCCGCAATGATCCGCGCCGCGCCGAGCAACATCCGATCCTGGACCACGGTAGCCATCTCGATGGCATTCTTGTAGGCAACCCAACTGTTGAACGCCACAAATACCGCCAATGGAACCAGCAACCACACAAGCAGTTGCCCTCGCAAGCTATTGAATTGCATGGTGGTGCTTTAGCAGATAGCCAAGTCCTCGCAGCGTAATAATGGAGGCATCGCAGTCACTCAGTTTTTTTCGCAACCTGTGGATGTAGACCTCGATGGCATCGAAAGACGATTCGTCCTCCATGGAAAAGAGACTCTCCGCGAGCATTTTTTTGCTGACGGTCTTGCCAGCCTTGAGCATGAGTATTTCCAGTATCGCGTGCTCGCGCCCGGTGACGGACAAAGGCAACTCCGCCACGGTGAAGATGCGCGTATTGCTGTCGTAGATCAGCGATCCGCATTGCCATACCGGATTGGGGCGCTGCCCTGATCGTCGCAGCAACGCACGAATCCGCGCTTCCAGTTCGCTGACCTCGAAGGGCTTTCCCATATAGTCGTCCGCCCCCAGGTCCAGGCTCAATACTCTGCCCTGAACGGAATTGGCCGCGGTCAGCATGAGTACCGGTACCGCGTTATTGCGGGCGCGCAAGCGTTTGACCACTTCGTTGCCATTGAGCTTTGGCAGCGCTATGTCGAGAATAATGAGATCGTATTGCTGCGTGAGCAGCAAATGATCGGCATCAGCGCCATCATGGACGCAGTCGACCGAATAGTTGTTGCGTTGCAATGTGAGCATCAGCCAATCTGCAAGAGGCTTATGATCCTCGACCAGAAGAAGGCGCATTCTTGTCTCCTCGTTATTATTAAAATAGGCTCATTGCCATGATCAGCGTGGCGATGAGCATGCAAACTTCGATGTCTTATGCATCAGATTGCGTTTGCAGAGAACTGCCTTTTGAAACTCGTTACAGAACCGTGTTCCGCGTCGAGATAGGAAGCTCAATTTGAGAAGGTGAATGTTTAAACGGGCGTCAACATATAAAGTGGATATGAACCGGCCCGGTATTGCATGAGCGGACCGGTTCATTTTCCAAGCTTAAGCTGGTACGGCGCTTTGCTTGGTACGACTATGTTGTTGCTTGGCCAAGATTTTCATTGCCTGACGGTCTCCCCCCTGCGCCTCTTTAGTTGTTTGCGCAGCAGTCTCAGTCGCTTCCGCCAGCGCAGCGCGGGCTGCATTGCTTATTGTCACCGTGTCGGTTTTCACCGGGTTGCCGGTTGACGGTGGTGTAGATGAAGTAATGTCGTTCACAGAGGTCGCCTTAGGTGTACTCGCGGCTGTGTAATCGGTTTGCTTTGCGGCATATGCCGCTGTATTTGTACTCACGTTCATGTTGATTCTCCAGAAAGATATTGGTTGATCATCTTGTTCCCCTGCGTTCGTACATGAGGCTGACTGCCCTCGGCAAATGCGTTAGCCGGAGCTCGCCTCGACGATAGGCTAGCGGGCTTCACTTAGCAGTCACTTAGGCCTTTCCCTTTGTTGTCATGCGACGACAGCGGTCTGGGCATGGCAATATCAGCCGGAAGATGCCAGCGGACAACGGTTGTCAGCCTGCGACGGATAGCGCTTTCGGCTGCGACGCCGTTACGCGTACACGCCCGAGCGCCCATACGATGCCGATCCAGTAGGCGGCATAGGCTGCGACGCTCATTAACGCAGGTTGGCCGCGATAGCCGATCATTGACGACAACAAGCTGCCTGGTTTTGACGATTCATCCAATAGCCATGTGGTGTTCCATACGGGCGCGGTGAGAAAGGAGGTAATGTGGGCGCCGGCCAGGGCGTCGCTGCTTTCAATCAGTGTATCGATGAGCCTTTCAATGCCGTTGAGAAACGAGCCGGCGCCCAGGAACAGCAAGATAATCTCGGTGACCTGGAAGAAACTTTGTCAGGAAAAGAATTTTCCGCCCATCTGCAGAAGGTAAAAGGTCAGGAGCCGAGCGCCAGTCCCAGTGCGGCTGCAATGTTCATCTCTAGTGTTCCGTCGGCGTGCATTCCCATGCCGATCCCGTAGAGAAAGACCACCATCTCGCTGCCTTCGCGGGCGATGGCAGGCGCCGTCAGGAAGAACACCCCCCACCAGGTGCGCGTCGACACGTTGGTTTCCAGGGGGCTGAGGAGCGAGGCTCGCAATGTCCGGCCATGCTTTCTCATCCAGAACACCATGTGGACGATCAGCGCAGCAACGGAAAGCACGAGCGTAATTTGAAAATAGGTTTGCGTGTCTCCGGCAATGAGTTCGCCGAAACCCATCAGCGCGGCGCCGACGGCAATCGCCAGCAGCAGCCCGAAGCCCACGCCACCGATCAGATAAGGCAAGCCGCGCCGCGCGACATCTCCGCTGTGCCTGATCCAGCCGTACAAGATTCCGACGATCAGAAGCGCTTCCACGTTTTCTCGCCAGACGGTAAAACAGAACCTGCCCCATATTTCTCCCCGGCTAATGATGCGCAAAAACACGCGCGTTATGATATCTGGGCAGACTTAGCCGATCCTTAGGGCGGCGGTAAAGATGCTTTATGGCAAACAACAGGAAGTCCGGGATTCTTGCAACGGACGAGAAGGACTGGCGGTTACCTGATAAACCTAATAAAGAACTAAGTCGCGCTGCCTATGCTTGCACGTTTCATCAAAGACGGAGAAACGACGACATGCAAGTCAAACGAACTACGCTCAGCCTGCAGAGCATATTTGCGGTGCTGGCCGCCTCGCTCTGGCTTTTTGGCGTGCTCGCGGAAGACGTTGTAGAACAAGATCCGTTTTCCTTTGATCCGGCATTGCTGCTATACCTCCACCATCAGGCGACACCGGCATTGGACCGCATCATGGTCTTCATCACTAATGCCGGATCTGCTGCGGTACTGATACCGATCGAGATCGCGCTGGCGACTTTCTTTCTTTTCAGAAAAAGATGGTGGGAACTAAAGTTTTTTTGTGTTCTTATCGGCGGCACCGGCGCTCTCAATTTTGTGGCGAAACAGTTGTTCGCTCGCAGCCGGCCGGATCTCTGGATATCGATCGTTGCCGAACATACCTACAGTTTTCCCAGTGGGCATGCGATGCATTCCGTCGCGCTTGCATGCGCTCTCGGTATTTTCTTGCGCCGTACTGAAATGCGCTATCCGGCGATGATGCTCGGCATTCTCTTCGTGCTGCTGATCGGTGTCTCCAGGCTCTATCTGGGTGTGCACTATCCGTCCGATGTGCTCGCGGGATGGAGTGCGGCGATCGCTTGGAGCACCGCGGTATTTCTCCTTTTTCCGCCACAGCATGTTAAAAATTAACCATTTTTAATAAAGTGCCAACTGGGAGTTAACGCATCACCTAGTTTGACTGCTTCTCCACGCCAAAACTTCTTGCTAACTCGCTTGCATTCAACAGGCATAAGATCTTCCAAGTCAGAATTGAGCAGGCTAGTGACTAATACATCTAGTTCTCTTGGAGTTTGGCAAATAGGTGTTACAGGTGGGTGAAGTTCTTCAATCCAAACCTGGCGGGATACTGCGTCATAGGCCGTAGCCAGAAATGACTGCAATGACTCGAACACCACTCGGCTGTCGCCGTCATGGTCCAAGAAAAATATGGATCCAGCCAGCGCTCCCTTGGTGATCAGTAAGTGATGATTACTAGTTTCGGCATCGTCAAGCACGAGAGATTCCGCTGTCTCTACAAAAGGATGACCGCGCAGAGCTCGGGAAAATTTGAGGGCCTCATGTTGACTAAGAAGATTAAGGCCTAGTCCCTGATGGCCGGATAGATGGCCGTCACTTATTTTCTTAAAGTACGAGGCAATGTCTGCCCCAAGTGGTGTGGCCTCATCCAGCATAGTTTTTCCTTCCATATTTGAATCACCTCTACAGCTCGGCCGCTTCTGGCCGGACGCGGATAACAATGTTGACGTCAACGACCTACACCAACGGCTTGGCCATCTCCGTGGTTGAGGACCAGCCGATTTTTTCATATAGCGGACGCCCGGAGTTGGTTGAATGTAGAATCGCGAAAGTTAATCCATGTTTCTTAAATTCAGCGTCGGCCATTTTCATCAACAAGTCTGCAATGCCACGGCGACGATATGCTGGCACTACGTACACGTTGAGTACATAGCCGCGCTTAGCTTGATATGGATGAGATGGGTGAGGCGGCCAATCAACTTCCATCAAGCCGATGCCGGCTACGACGTCATCGTTATCAGTGGCAAGAAATCCGAAATAGCTACCATCTGCGATTCTGGGTTCCAACCAATTTCGAAAATTAGGTGACATCGCAGCCAGAGCTGTTTCATCCCGGCCCGCCTCTCGAAACATCAATTCTCGATGTTGGCAGATTAAATTCAAGTCGTCAGAACAGATATCACGAATTTCCATTTCGCCTCTTTCTTCAGTTTCTTCGCCTGGAATGATTTTTGAATGTCCGAAACTGGCCGGTTGCGGAGGTTAACTATCGGATTTCAAAGGGACCGTATTCAGAGCCTTGCGGAGCATAGGCTTGGTGTACAACTCTTCATTCGTGCCTGCTAGCTGTCCAAGGTGCAAATATTCACCTTCGTCGAAGGCTCTATATATGGCCCAAGAAAATTCAGAAAATGTCTCAAGAGGTGCCCAAGCAGACAAAGAGTTTATTGCACAGTCGGCTTTATCGAATTTCAAAAAATTATCTAGGTAGCGCTGCGCAACTTCTTTGGTGAAGCTTTCGCAGAATGCGTTGCGCGAACCGCTGTGCGAAACGAATAGCAAATCAAATGCGTCATCATCTGGCCGAGCATTTTTATCGATTTGGTTAAGGATGTCGTCTATATTCATTCTTAAAATGTGAATGACCGTTACTGGCCGGTTGCAGACAACGGTTTTGAGGACATTAAGCGAGATGAGTATATAAAGCCATCTTGAGGGAATAGTTACACGCGCAATTTTTCATTTTCCCAAAATCCTTTCGAAGGTCGGCCTGGCGGAGCGCCTACGTGGCTCCCATATATGAGCGACCTTGTGCGTGCGCCGCGATCGCGACAATCTCTTAATGCAATTGCACAACAGAAACTTCGACTTGATCAAAAATTCTTGCGTTTTGCAGTGTCGGCAAAAATGACTACCTCGCCACGCTTGCATCAGCTGATGGCCTAAATCCTCAATCACGCACAGTTAAAAAATTTTCTACTTCCAATCGTATTTTTTTGCAAAATGTCTCCGCTTGGACATTCTCTACCTTGCAATAAGTCATAGCCAAAAGGGTAACCGGATGAACCCCTATTACTGACGCAATTTCTTCAAGCTTATCCAACGTAGGCGATTTCATCCCCCGCTCCAGGCTACTTAAGTAAGTACGGCTCGAAACATTCGAAAAATCTTCCTGAGTTAATTGCCGTTGTTTCCGAGTCTCCCGGAGGGCCTCTGCAAATCCTTCTCGTAACTTCATATAACAGTCTCCCAAAGAGACCGATGTACTCATTTTGAACACTTTAGAGCTACAATCTATAGTGTTCATTTATTGTTTTTAGGAATACATCAATGAAGAAATGTGAGATCCGGCCCTGCTCGGCCTATATCGGCCATGGTGGCGTAGTTAGAAAAGTGAAATCTATCAGCATGGCAGTAGATGGGAATCTACTTGTCCAATGGCGCCTGATACGGTCTCGCGGACAGTCGGAAGAGCAGACTGAAGCTATACAACCACTCGATGAATTCGCCAAATGGGCGAAGGCATTAAAGCAGACGCTCTCAAAAGATCTCGAACATCACCTAAGTAGGCAATAAATTTATCTGGATGTGGCCTAGCAGGCCTTAAGAAAGTGAGAAAAACAATGGATAAGATCAAATGCCCGCATTGCGATAAAAATTGCATTCCTAAACTGTGGCACTATCGGCCAGCCTTCGGCACTTTCAGATATATGGTGACGCAGCATCTATGCCCATTTTGTGGTGGGGTGATGTACGAGTCTGGAGGGAAACTCACGGCCTTGGGTTGGTCAGTGACTGTATTGATGGGCGCGATCTTCTGCGTCGGCTTCATTGCCCAGTTATTTAAGAGCAAGAACATTATCGACATATCTATTGGACTTGGATCTTTAGCCTTCTGGGGATTCATTGCGTATCAGCTATTCAAGCGGTTTTCCAAGCGTAGGAGATAGTTTTGCAAGATTCAAAGGGATATTGGCTCAATTTCTTCCTTCGCTTTTTCCGGAAAATATTTCGCTTGATGAATATCACATGTAAGCAAATAAAAATCTGCCATGTTGCTATTTCTTGATTTCGATGGCGTCCTGCACCCTGCAATCTACAAAAATAATTCCGATCTATTTTGTCGGCGCTCCCTATTGGAAAATTCTTTAAGAAATTGCCAGCACGTCGACGTTGTAATCACTTCTACCTGGCGTGAAAATCGTACTCTCGAAGAATTGCGATCATTATTTAGTACTGATATTCGGTCGCGCATCATCGGCAAGACACCCAATTGGCGTGACATTCAAAGTCCCAGCGAGATGGGCTCTTATGTCCGACAAGCCGAAGTTAAAAGCTGGCTTCTGCATGCCGATAAAAATTGGGAATCATGGGTAGTTCTTGATGATCAACCGCATTTGTTTCGTCCATTCTTATCGAATCTTGTACGCACAGATCCCGCCATAGGATTGACGAATGAAATATGTCTCATTCTTGAGGAGAAATTAAGTTCTATCT
The DNA here is from genome assembly GCF_026127345.1 of Herbaspirillum lusitanum. Classification (NCBI taxonomy): domain Bacteria; kingdom Pseudomonadati; phylum Pseudomonadota; class Betaproteobacteria; order Burkholderiales; family Oxalobacteraceae; genus Herbaspirillum; species Herbaspirillum lusitanum. Next base: position 23,999 of record NZ_QXFG01000010.1, read on the forward strand.
AACCATCACTTATACAAACAGCCATTAGGTCAAATTTTCACTCTAGCCACAGCACTGAGGCCTTCAATACCTCGTTCCGCACTCCCCCTCATCTGAGCTTTCCATGCAATATCGGCACACAGAATTTCTTTAAAAACAGTACCGTAAGTCAAACATCCATAAAGCGAAGAGCCATGTCTCAACATCTATTCGATGAAGAATATGTAAATTTAGTCCGGCGTCAGATAGCGTCAGTTGCAAAGGCTATGCTGGCTAATGAAATAAGTTTCTTGCTGGGTGCGAGAAAAATTTCGTTGTTACGACACACGATTTCCATGGAAAATGACGACGTCGATTTGTTAACGTTGATCACGATTGATGCTGAAACGGAGCATCTTCCCTTGGAAAAACCTGACAAATATTCGAAAAACCGAAACCAAGCGGATATTGAAGCGGAAATCGAAGCGTCTGAAATATGGGCTAGAATTTTTGGCGAGTCTGCTTGTGAATCTTTAGCGCGACGTTTCAGTTATATCTAGGCAGTCAGATAGCAGACAAAATAGTTGACTCCTAACGGCAAGAAGGCCAACCTCAAACTTGAGGTGACGCCGCAGATCACACCCGACGGCAACGTCATCCTCAGCGTCGACATCAACAAGGACAGCCGCGGCACCGCCACGCCGGGCGGATTGGCAATCAACACCAAACACGTCAAGACGCTGGTTCAGGTGGAAAACGGCGGCACCGTGGTGATCGGCGGCATCTACACGCAGACGGAATCGAACACCGTTTCCAAGGTGCCGTTGCTGGGCGACATCCCGGTGCTGGGCAATCTGTTCCGGCATAGCGCCCGCATCGACCACAAGACGGAACTGCTGATCTTCCTCACGCCCAAAATCGTCGCCGACCGCAATTTCTTGCGGTAGCGGACTCAAAAGGGATCAAAAAGCATGTTTTTCCCGATATTTCCCCGACAACCGCGTAACAGACGGTAAAATCGTCTGTTGCAGCTGGTTGCGCAAGGCAGGCCGAAAGACCAACAATACAGGCCTCCAGCGACCAGCTATCCGGACAATTCCGCAGTGAAAAATCGTATATGAGTGGAAGCATTTTTCTTGTCGGCCTGATGGGCGCCGGCAAGACAACGATAGGGCGCGCCCTGGCGAAAAAACTGAACAAGCGCTTCGTCGACTCCGATCACGAGATCGAGTCACGCACCGGCACAACCATTCCCGTGATTTTTGAAATCGAAGGCGAGGAAAGTTTTCGCAAGCGCGAGGCCGACGTCATCCGCGAACTGAGCGCCCAGCAGGACATCGTCCTGGCCACCGGCGGCGGCGCCATCCTGCGTGCAGAAACGCGCGCCTACCTGAAGCAGCGCGGCACCGTGATTTATCTGCGCGCCGGCATCAACCAGATCCTGCAACGCACCGGCCGCGACAAGAACCGCCCGCTGCTGCAAACCGCCGATCCGCGCCGCAAGCTCGAAGAACTGTCGCGCCAGCGCGATCCGTATTACCGCGAAGTGGCCGATTTCGTCATCGAGACCGGCCGCCCCAACGTGCAGTTCCTGGTGCAGGCGATCCTGAGCCAGCTCGAATTGACACCCAAACAGACTGCCGATGCCGCCTCTGCGCCGGCGACCTCCTCCGCACAACCAGCCGCCTACGCCGAACCTGCCATGACCGCATCCACCTTCGCCCCCGTTGCCCTGCAAGTCGAATTGGGAGAGCGCAGCTACCCGATCACCATCGGCCACGATCTGCTGTCGAACCCCGAATTGTTGACGCGCCACGTCGCCGGCAAGCGCGTCGCGGTCGTCACCAACGACAAGGTCGGTCCGCTGTATCTTCCGCGCGTGCGCAAGCTGCTCGAAGACGCCGGCAAGCAGGTCACCGAAATCGTGCTGCCCGACGGTGAGGAACAAAAAACCTGGGTCAGCCTGATGAAAGTGTTCGATGTCCTGCTCGCCGAAAAATGCGATCGCAAGACCACGCTGGTCGCACTCGGCGGCGGCGTCATCGGCGACCTTACCGGCTTCGCCGCAGCCTCGTACATGCGCGGCGTACCGTTCGTGCAGATCCCGACCACGCTGCTGTCGCAGGTCGATTCGTCGGTGGGCGGCAAGACCGGCATCAACCACCCGCTCGGCAAGAACATGATCGGCGCGTTCTACCAGCCGCAAGCCGTGATCGCCGACACCGCCACGCTGCATACGCTGCCGCCGCGCGAACTGGCGGCCGGCCTGGCCGAAGTGATCAAGCACGGCGCCATCATCGACGCCGCCTTCTTCGACTGGATCGAAGCCAACATCGGCAAGCTGGTGGCCAAGGACAATGCCGCGCTGGCCTACTCGATCCAGCGCTCCTGCGAAATCAAGGCCGACGTGGTGCGCCAGGACGAACGCGAAGGCGGCCTGCGCGCCATCCTCAACTTCGGCCACACCTTCGGCCACGCCATCGAAAACGGCCTCGGCTACGGCCAATGGCTGCACGGCGAAGCAGTCGGTTGCGGCATGGCGATGGCGGCCGATCTGTCGCATCGTCTCGGCTACATCGACGCCGCCTCGAAGGACCGCCTGACCGCACTGGTGAAAGCCGCCGGCCTGCCGGTGACGGCGCCCGATCTGGGCACGCAACGCTGGCTGGAACTGATGGAAGTGGACAAGAAAAACGAAGGCGGCGCGATCAAGTTCATTTTGATCAAGCCGCTGGGCCAGCCGCTGATCACCAACGTGCCGCAGGAACTCCTGCTGCAGACGCTGGCGGCCTGCGTACAAACCCGAAGCTGACGACGACGGCTGCAGAACATCATTGTGTCGCCGTCGATTGAAGAGCCTGCATTGAAGCACCTGAATGAGTTCCTGACATGACCCAAGACGCGCCGCTCCACCTTGCACCTTATGCCGCACACGCAGCAACATCGACAGGGCGGCGCTTCTCCGAACCTGCGCCCGGATCGCGCACCGAATATCAGCGCGACCGCGACCGCATCATCCATTCCACCGCGTTCCGCCGCCTCGAATACAAGACCCAAGTCTTCGTTAATCATGAAGGCGACCTGTTCCGCACGCGCCTGACCCACAGCATCGAAGTCGCCCAGATCGCGCGCTCCTGCGCACGCAACCTGCGTCTGAACGAGGACCTGGTGGAAGCCATCTCGCTGGCGCACGACCTCGGCCACACGCCCTTCGGCCACGCCGGCCAGGACGAACTCAATAGCTGCATGAAGGACTTCGGCGGTTTCGAGCACAACTTGCAAAGCCTGCGCGTGGTCGACGACCTCGAACAGCACTATGGCGCCTTCGATGGCCTCAACCTGATGTTCGAAACACGCGAAGGCATCCTCAAGCATTGCTCGCCGGCCAACGCTCGCCAGCTCGGCGCCATCGGCCAGCGCTTCATCGACAAGAAGCAGCCGAGCCTGGAAGCGCAACTGGCCAACCTGGCCGATGAGATCGCCTATAACAACCACGACATCGACGACGGCCTGCGTTCCGGCCTGCTGACGATTGCGCAACTGGGCGAGGTGGATTTCTTCGCGCGCCATCAACGCGAAGCGGAATCAGCCTATCCGGGCATCACCGGCCGCCGCGCCATCAATGAAACCGTGCGCCGCATGATCAATACCCTGATCGTCGATCTGATCCAGACCTCGCAGGAGAATATCGCCGCCGTTGCGCCGCGCAGCATCGAAGATGTGCGCAATGCCGCGCCGCTGATCGCCTTTTCCGAACCGATGCAGCAAGAGGCCGCAGTGCTCAAGCGCTTCCTCCGCCAGAACCTGTATCGCCACTACCAGGTCAACCGCATGACCGCCAAGGCGCGCCGCATCATCGCCGAATTGTTCCAGGCGTTTCTGTCGCAACCGACTTTGTTGCCGCCCGACTACGTGGTCGCAGGGCAGGATGAGGAAGGCATACGCCGCCAGGCGCGCCAGGTGTCGGACTACATTGCCGGCATGACTGACCGTTACGCCATGCGCGAACACCGGCGCTTGTTCATGGTGGAAGAACTGTAGAAAAAAATTCTGACGCGGTTCGTATATCGTCAAGATTCAGCCGGTTTGTGGGCCCAATTCGCATAAATGCATTGCCTCCTCGTTCATCGTTGCTACTCTGAATAGCACGACAAAACCATCTCCACGGCCAACAACCGGTGGAGGTGTCGAGACCATGCGAATACCCTTCCTTTCCGTGCGGCACATCGTCGCGCCGGCCCTCTTTTCTTTGTGTTGCCATGCCCATGGACAATTCAATCCCACCGAACCTGCCGGCAACAACGACATCGTCGTCGGCCAGTCTGCTGATCTGAGCGGCCCCTACGCCAAGCTCACGCGCCAGTTCATCACCGGCGCAAACGTCTACTTCGCCCAACTCAACAGCCGCGGCGGGATAACGGGCCGCCGGGTCAGGTTGATGACGCTGGACGACCAGAACGACCCCACCCTGGCGCTCAAGAATACCCAGGACCTGCTCGACGAACACAAGGCCATCGCGCTGTTCGGCTATATCGGCGCGCAAACCACCGCCGCCGTATTGCCGCTGATCAACGAACGCAAGGTGCCGTATTTCGCCCCCGTGACGGGATCCTGGATTGTGTACGCCGCGTTCAACCGGCATGTCTTCACCATACGCGCGAGCTATGCCAATGAATACGACTACCTGTTTTCGCGCTTTACGCAGATGGGACTGAAACGGCTGGCGATCTTCAATGATGCTACGGGACTGCCGCACAACGCCATGATGAAAACCAAAATCAGTAATGCAAATGCACAGCTGGTCGCCTCGGAAAGCATCATGGGACAAAATGTAGCCAAGATCGCCGACAAGCTCTTGGAAAGCCGACCCGACGTGGTGCTGATCATGAGCATTTCTCAAAACGTCAACAGCGCTTTGATACGAAGCCTGCGCGCCAAAGGCTATCTCGGTTACTTCTATTGCGCCTCGCTGGTGTGCAGCCCGCTGTTGACCAGCGATCTCGAAGAAGCGGCCAGCGGCCTGATCATTTCGCAAATCGTGCCGCATCCCTGGAAAGCGCGCACGCCCATCGTGCACGAATACCAAAAGGCGATGCGCATCGCCAGGGTCGGACAGTTCAGCTATCTCGGACTCGAAGGTTATATCGCAGCAAAAGTGCTGGCGGAAGGTCTCAGCCGCGCCAGCCACAGACTGACGCACGAGAAATTGATTGTCGCGCTGGAAACAGTGAACAACAAAACCTATGACCACGCCGGCTACCAAATCAATTTTTCGCCGTCCAGCCATCAGGGCTCGACCTATGTCGACGTGACGACAATGGATAAGACCGGCGTCATCCAGCCTTAGATAATTTCGCCGCAAGCGATTTGAGAGACAGGATCATCGCTCTCATGGGGCGAGGCGCACGATAACTGCAAGACAGTATTTCCCAAAAACAATGATCGTCTTAATTTCAGTGAAAACGATACGTATTGTCTCGATTCTGTTCATAAATTCTTACAAATGAAGTTGGGATTGCGACCTTCAGATTTCCGTCAGCATGCCGTAAGTTGAGGATGGACTGCCATTTCCCCTCCTTCTTGCGTGCGGTCCTTGTACAGGAGACCTGCCATGTCTATCAGCACCAACACGATTAACACCAACACACCGGCCACCAGCCTGCCGGCGACCAACGATGCCGCCGCCACCGACGACGCCGCCAAGACGGAAGGCGCGTCCGGCGCGTCAGATATCAAACTGACGCCGGCCATTGCCAAGCAACAGCTGAATGCAGCCATCCTGCAATCGTCGCTGGAAGTCTCGCTGTCGTCGCAGAACGATCCGCTGTCGCTGGTCTACAAGTCGGCGATCGAAAATCTCAACGAGATCCTGAAACCGGAACTTGGCGACAACGCCATCCAGAACGCCGCGTCGCAGGACAACAGCCCGGAAGCTACCGCCGACCGCATCCTGTCGTTCATCAAGAGCGCTTTTGGGCTGTTCAGCCAGAACAGCCCGACCAGCAGCAGCGCTGACGGCACCGATGGTACCGACGGCGCCGATGGCACCGACAACACCAAGCGGGACGCCAACATCGACAAGTTCATGAGCCTCATCCAGAAGGGTGTCGACCAGGGCTTCGATGAAGCGCGCGGCATTCTGTCCAGCCTCAAGGTCCTCAACGGCGACATCGCCAGCAATATCGACAAGACCTATGAAATCCTGAAGAAGGGCATCGCCGATTTCGTTGCGTCGCTGAAGAATCCGACGACCGACGACGGTTCTGTTCCGGCCGACGGCAGCTCCAGCACCACCACCAGCGTGTCGGTATCGGTGTCGGTTTCGGTCACGGCAAGCCGCACCACCATTACCAACGACTGATTCCCCGACCGGCAGCGCCATAGTGTCCTGCAGCCCATGCTGCAGGCGTAAAAAAAGACGCGGCATGCCGCGTCTTTTTTTGTCCGTCGATATTTCCTGCCCCTTCCTGCCGGCGCGCTGCGCCGCAAAGAAGGGATTTTTGCATCAACCCTTGAGCTTGGCGAACGCCGCCGCCATGGCGTTGTTCGCCGGCGCCGGCTGACGCGACTGCTGGCCCTGGTGCTGCGACAGGCGACGTGCATCGTTGCGATCGCCGCGTTGCTCCGGCTTGCTGCCGGCGACCGGGGCGCTGTCGGACAGACGCATGGTCAGCGCGATGCGCTTGCGCTTCTCGTCGACTTCCAGCACCTTCACCTTGACCACCTGGCCCGCTTTGACGACGGTGTGCGGATCCTTGACGAAGGTGTTGGACAACGCCGAGATATGCACCAGACCGTCCTGATGCACACCGATGTCGACGAAGGCGCCGAAGGCGGCGACGTTGGTCACCACGCCTTCGAGGATCATGTCGGGACGCAGGTCCTTGATTTCTTCCACGCCGTCCTTGAAGGTCGCGGTAGTGAACTCGGGACGCGGATCGCGGCCCGGCTTTTCCAGTTCCTTGAGGATGTCGGTGACGGTCGGCACGCCGAATTTTTCGTCGGCGTATTTTGCCGGGCTCAACGATTTGAGCAAGGCGCTTTCGCCCAGCACGCCCTTCACGTCCTTCTTGATGTCGGCCAGGATCTTGTTCACCAGCGGATACGATTCCGGGTGAACCGCCGAGGCGTCGAGCGGATTCTCGCCATTCATCACGCGCAGGAAGCCGGCCGCCTGCTCGAAGGTCTTGTCGCCCAGGCGCGGTACTTCGCGCAAACCGGCGCGCGAGGTGAACATGCCCTTCATGTCGCGATACGACACGATGCTTTGCGCGACGCTGGCGTTGAGGCCGGACACGCGCGCCAGCAGCGGCGCGGAAGCGGTGTTGACGTCGACGCCGACGGCGTTCACGCAATCCTCGACGACGGCGTCGAGCGAACGCGCCAGTTGCGACTGGCCGACGTCATGCTGGTACTGGCCGACGCCGATCGACTTCGGATCGATCTTGACCAGTTCCGCCAGCGGGTCTTGCAGACGACGCGCAATCGATACCGCGCCGCGGATCGACACGTCCAGATCGGGCAATTCCTTCGACGCGAATTCGGAAGCTGAATACACCGACGCGCCGGCTTCCGACACGACGATCTTGGTCAGCTTCAGTTCCGGACGCATCTTGATCAGCTCTTGCGCCAGCTTGTCGGTCTCGCGCGAAGCAGTGCCGTTGCCGATCGAGATCAGCGAGACGTTATGCTTCTCGGCCAGCTTGGCCAGCGTGTGCAGCGAACCTTCCCAGTCATTGCGCGGCTGGTGCGGGAAGATGGCTGTCGTGTCGACCACCTTGCCGGTGGCGTCGACAACGGCCACCTTGACGCCGGTGCGCAATCCCGGATCCAGGCCCATGGTGGCGCGCGGTCCTGCCGGTGCGGCAAGCAACAGATCCTTCAGGTTGCGGGCAAAGACGTTGATCGCTTCGGCTTCGCTGCGCTCGCGCAGGCCGGTCATCAGTTCGGTCTCGAGGTGCATGAACACCTTCACGCGCCATGCCCAGCGCACGGTGTCGGCCAGCCACTTGTCGGCGGGACGGCCCTTGCTGCTGACGCCGAAGCGCGCGGCGATACGGTTTTCGCAGGGGTTGTGCGGCGCGTCCCACTTCGGTTTTTCTTCTTCGGTGTCGAGGCGCAGAACCACCGTCAGCATCTCTTCGCGGCGGCCGCGGAACAAGGCCAGCGCACGATGCGACGGAATCGTGCCAATGGTTTCGGAGTAGTCGAAATAGTCGGCGAATTTTTCACCGGCGTCCTGCTTGCCTTCGATCACCTTGGATTCCACGATGCCGTGTTCGGTGATGTATTCGCGCAATGCCTGCAACAGCTCGGCATCTTCGGCGAAGCGTTCCATCAGGATCTGGCGGGCGCCGTCCAATGCCGCCTTGGCATCGGCCACGCCGGGATTGTCACCGCTGTCGGTGGTGAAGGCGGGCTTGAGGTATTTCGCCGCTTCTTCTTCCGGATTGAGCATCGGGTCGTTCAGCAGCGCGTCGGCCAGTTCGGTCAGGCCGGCTTCGGCGGCGATCTGGGCCTTGGTGCGGCGCTTGAGCTTGTACGGCAAATACAGGTCTTCCAGGCGCGTCTTGTCTTCGGCGTGGACGATGGCGTCAAGCAGCACCGGCGTCATCTTGCCCTGCTCTTCGATGGACGAGATGATCGCGGTGCGGCGGTCTTCCAGTTCACGCAGGTAACGCAGGCGCTCTTCCAGCAGGCGCAGCTGGGTATCGTCCAGGCCACCGGTGGCTTCCTTGCGGTAACGTGCGATGAAAGGCACGGTCGCGCCTTCGTCGAGTAAGGCGATCGCGGCGGCAACCTGCACCGGCTTGGCGACGAGTTCGAGAGCTAAACGTTGTTCGATGGAAGGCAACATGACAATGAAATCCGGGAATTGAAAAACAAGCGTTGGATGATACGCAATTCAGCGGGACGCGCCAATCTTGACAGCCCCCAAATGCACGAAATAAATGGATTTGCAGCAATAAACACGGCAACCCGGGATGGAAACACGGCGGAATTGGACGGGTAGATTCGTTATCCGCGATAATCTGCGCTTTCCTGTTAACTTTTTATCAGCATGTCCATACGCCTTATCGTCGGCCTCGGCAATCCCGGCCCGGAATACGAGCAGACCCGGCACAACGCCGGCTTCTGGCTGGTCGACAATCTCGCCGGCAGCATTCGTCTTGCACGCGAGACGCGCTTCAATGCGCTGGCCGCCAAGACTTCCGTCGCCGGCCAGGAAGTCTGGCTGCTGGAGCCGCAGACCTTCATGAACCGCTCCGGCCAGTCGGTCGGCGCACTCGCGCGCTTCTACAAGATCGCGCCCGACGAAGTGCTGGTGGTGCACGACGAACTGGACCTGCCGCCCGGCAGCGCCAAGATCAAGAAAGGCGGCTCTTCCGGCGGCCACAACGGCCTCAAGGACATCACCGCCGCGCTCGGCACGCAAGACTACTGGCGCCTGCGCATCGGCATCGGTCATCCGCGCACGATGGGCCTGCAGCAACCGGTGGCCGACTTCGTGCTGCATCGTCCGCGCAAGGAAGAACAGGCGCTCATCAACGACGCCATCGAGAAGAGTCTCGATGCCATTCCATTGTTGTGCGAGGGGAAATTTGAAGCGGGAATGATGCAGTTGCATACGGCCGCCAAGTAAATCTCAACCTGACGGCCGCAGCAAAAATACTGACGGCGGAGCGCCTTACGGTTACTTCAGCGTGGCGAACTTCTGTTCCAGGCCCTTGGTATCGATGGCCCCGGGAATACGCGAGCCGTCCGCAAAAATGATGGTCGGCGTGCCGGTGATCTTCATCTTCTGGCCCAGCGCCAGCACTTGCTCATGCGGCGCATTGCAGGACGCCGGCGCAGCCGAGGCTTCCTTGCCGTTCAGCATCCAGTCGCTCCAGGCTTTGCCGGGATTGGACGAGCACCAGATGTTGCGCGACTTCTCGATCGAATCCTGCGCCAGGATGTTGTACTGGAAGGTGTACACGGTCACGTTGTCGACGTCCAGCAAGGTCTTCTGGAAACGCTTGCAGTAACCGCAGTTCGGATCCTCGAACACGGCGATGGTGCGCTTGCCGTTGCCCTTGACGGTCTTGATCGCCAGGTCCAGCGGCAGGTCGGAGAACTTGACCTTGTTGATGGCCTGGATCTTTTCCTTGGTGAAATCGCGGTAAGTCTGCGAATCGACCACGCGACCGATGAACAGGTACTGCGCCTTGGCATCGGTATAAATCACGTCGCCGTCGACTTGCACTTCATACAATCCCGCATACGGCGTCTTGCTCACCGACTCGACCTTGGCGCCTTCGCCCAGGCGTGGTTCGATCGCCTTCTTGATGGCGGCTTCAGTCGCGTCGGCCGCGAAAGCGGAGCCGCCCACGCTCGCCAGCAAAAGGCCGGCTGCCGCGAGGAAGACTGGAAGTGCAAAAATCTTTTTCATGTTCTGATCCGATAAGAAGACGATAGTTGAAACGCCTGCATGTCCCGGCTTGCACCGTGCAAAGTCGTCACACTATAAATTAAAACAATTAAACCCGTTTGCCGAGGGCATGCGCCATCAGACGCCGCTTTAAGACCGGCAAGTGATTCACCAGGTTCAATCCGATATTGCGCACCATGCGCAGCGGCTCGAGCCCGGTGCCGAACAGGCGCGCCAGGCCGTCGGTGGCCAGTTGCATCAGCAGGACTTCTTCCTTGCGTGCACGTGCATAGCGGCTCAGCACGCGGGCGTCGCCGCAATCGCGTTGCGGCTCGCGTTCGTTGATGACCTTCAGCAAAGCGACCACATCGGCGAAGCCGAGGTTCATGCCATGACCGGCCAGCGGATGGATCACGTGGGCGGCATCGCCGATCAGCGCCACGCGCGGCGCCGTCATGGCGTGCGGCTTGACCAGCGTCAGCGGAAAATCGCGCACCACTTCCGGCTCCAGCGGCGTCAACCCACCCAATGCATGCGCAGCGTATTTGCCGAGATGCTGCGCAAGTTGCGCAGCCGGTTGGCGCATCAGCGTCTCGGCGAGCGCGTCGGGCGCCGACCACACCAGCGACACGCGCTGGCCCGGCAACGGCAACAGTGCGACGATGCCCTCGGTTGCAGTGAACCATTGATAGGCCACGCCCTGATGCGCTTTTTCGCAGGCGAAATTGGTGACGATGGCGCGCTGTCCGTAGGCGCGGTAGTCGAGGCCGATATCGCACTGGCCGCGCACCCACGATTGCCCGCCGTCGGCGCCGACCAGCAAGGAAGCGTCGAGCGTGTCGCCGCTTTCCAGTTGCAGAGCGACGCCGTGCGGATCGCTGCGCAAGGACACGGCGCGGCCGTTGACGACGCGCACGTTGGGAGAAAATTTCAGCGCCGCATCGAGCGCGGCGTTCAGGTTGCGATCCTCGACGATCCACGCCAGCGCATCGACGTGCGCCGCATAGGCGTCGAACACCAGATGGCCCGGATGGTTTTCATCGTCGCCGGTGACGTCCATGCCGTCGACCGCGGCCACACGCTCGGCGTCGAGCGCATCCCATACCTTGATCGACGACAGCAGGTCGCGCGCGATCTGGTTGACGGCATAGACGCGCACGTCCCAACTGGCTTGTTCCGCGCCCGCTGCCGCCGCAGGTCCTGCAGCGGCAGCGGCCGGCGCCAGCAGCGTCACGCGCAAACCGGCCTGCGCCAACGCCAGCGCGGCGGTCTTGCCGATGGCGCCATTGCCGACGACGCAGATATCAGCGGAAGGAGAAGACACACCCGCAGGCTTGCGCGCGGTGGCGTGAGAAGAAGGATGGGATGAGGTGCCGTTCATGGGAAAGCATTATAAACGCCTTCGCCGCAGGCCTTTCCTTGATCTCCGTCACAAGAACGCAGTATCGGAAAGCAAAGGAAGGTGAAGAAAGAAAGCCGGAAATAATTAACTCAAGCGACTGCACAGCGCACTCCATATGGAGCCGGCGAACTTTTTGATAAAAAAGTGGAAGCACCCTTTGCATTCTAAAATTATCTTGCTATAATTCGGCCTCTTGGCCTGGTAGCTCAGTCGGTAGAGCAGAGGATTGAAAATCCTTGTGTCGGTGGTTCGATTCCGCCCCGGGCCACCAAGAACATGAAAGGCCTGATGAAAATCAGGCCTTTTTTATTGTTCTAAAAAATATCTTTGCTTGCAGATTGAGCAAAATCCATCGTCACAGCTTGGACTTTCCTTGATTGAAAATGCTGACGTAGCCATGGCTACTCATGCGTCGGTTTGAACGACTCCGGTGCTTGCCGCTGACTGGTCACTCACGTGGCAATTCCCTTAAGCACATCGATAACTCTAGATTGCTGCTCTTCGGTAATCCCTACCCATAGTGGCAAACGTACCAATCGCGCAGACTGTTCATCAGTTATATTCAGCTCGCCATGTGATCTGCCGTACCGCTTTCCTGCCGGCGACGAATGAAGAGGCACATAGTGAAAGACAGATGAAATATTATTGCTCCTGAGTTTATCCAACACTCCCTGTCGCTCAATTTCTGGCGTGATCAGCACGTAGTACATATGCGCATTGTGCTGGCAGCCCTCAGGCACGATCATGCGACGGAGCAGGCCTGCAGATTCCAACGGCTCCAGCAACTCGTGGTAACGCTGCCAACTGCGCAGCCGATCCTTGGTTATACCATCGGCATCTTCAAATTGCGCCCAGAGAAAAGCCGCGACCAACTCCCCTGGCAAGAACGATGATCCGACATCTTGCCAAGTGTACTTGTCTACTTCACCGCGAAAAAATCGGCTTCTGTCGGTACCCTTTTCTCGAATGATCTCCGCGCGCAGAGCCATCGTAGGGTCATTGACAAGCAACGCCCCCCCCTCCCCGGAAATTACATTCTTGGTTTCATGAAAACTGTATGCTCCGAGATCGCCAATGCTTCCCAGAGCGCGGCCTTTATAGGTTGACATTACCCCCTGAGCGGCATCTTCGACTACTTTCAGATTGCGACGTTTTGCGATCGCCATGATGGTATCCATCTCGCAAGCAACGCCCGCGTAGTGCACCGGCGCGATTGCCTTCGTGCGAGGGGTGATGGCAGCCTCGATCAGCTGCTCATCAAGGTTTAGCGTATCTTCACGAATGTCGACAAATACTGGTACGCCGCCACGCAACACGAACGCATTGGCCGTAGAAACGAAGGTATACGACGGCATGATAATTTCGTCGCCAGGCTGAATATCCAGCAGCAGCGCCGCCATCTCTAAAGCTGCGGTGCAAGAATGGGTTAGCAGCGCCTTGGCACAACCGGTCTCTTCTTCAATCCACCCGTGACAGCGCTTGGTAAAGGGCCCGTCACCAGCGAGCATATGACCCGATTTTGCCTCGGTGATGTAGGACAGCTCCTTGCCCGTCATGTAAGGTCGATTGAACTGGATCTTTTTTTGATTCATTTGAAAATATGCCGGGTTCAAGGTTAATTTTACGAGGAGAGTATTTTCTGCGCGACGACAAGCCTGGAACCGCCCAGAGGCCAGTTGAGCCCTGCGTTGATAGCCCGACGTTCGAGGTTGAGAATTGTTTCAAGCAAAGAATTGAGGGTCTTGTTCATCCGCAGCGAGTCCACACCTCCTGATTTGCCGACACGTTTGTCGCGCAGGCGAGATGTCAGCATGAGGGGGAGCAGTAACGCGACAAAAGACGTCGTCCGCAAAATTTTGAACCCGGCCGCCTCCATCTTGCCATGCAGCTCGGCGGCAGTGTAACGCCTTTTATGACAGGCTTCTTCATCGACCGGGCTCCAAAGCCATTTGTGCTGAGGCACAGTGATGATGCAGCCACCGCCAGGTTTAACCGCGCGAAAGAAGTTCTGCAACACTGTAACGTCTTCATCAATATGCTCAATGACATCAAAAGCGGTCACGACGTCGAACTCATCGACGTAAGGCAGTTTCCTGGCATCCATTTGAACTAGTTCGGCACCTGGTATGCGACTGGATGCCACCTCCAGGCCTGCAACAAAAATCTCGCTCCCAACCAGCCTTGCATGAGGGAAAGCTGCCGCAATGCCCGATAGCACGAAACCGGAGCCGCAACCAACCTCCAGCAGGGAATGAAAATTAGGGAAATACGTCTTGAGCGCCCATATAATCAAAGCGTTTCTAGCCCGAAACCAGAAATGCGCTGATTCTACCTGTGCGAGGTCGGAAAAATATTCGGCACGAAAACCGCTATTGTGGTCTGCCAACTCGGGAGCCCAAGTTGCAAAACCCTCTCGCGTTGCGACTGAAAATTTGCAGGTCCCACATAGTTTCCCTTCATCTTCTAATTCTTCACTGCAAACTGGGCAGACGAGCATAAATTACTCACTTGTTAATTTGGGGGGAGGGGAAAACCCAGTATCTGAAAAGCAGGTACAACACACCTCCGACAACGATCACTGCGCAGGCCTGCACCGCTTGATGCGGGAAACCAAGTCTATCTGTGAATACATGAAGGAGTGACACATCGATAGCGTACCCTATCAGATGCGCCATAACGTAACGCAACACTCCATAACTATGCGCGCCTTGGTACGCAAAAGCATATTTGGCATGGCCAAAATAGGCCGTCATAGCGCCAATAGGGTACAGCAAGGTAATCGCCAGCTTAGGATCCAGCCACAACCATGTCAGTGCAAGGTAGATCAGATATCCCAAAAGATTATTCAGCACACCGACGATGCCGTAGCGGACCACCTGAAAAAAAAGTAACAGCCACCTATTACGTCTCACGTCATTTGCCCAACAAAATTCGTAATTGCTGTCGATCAACCTTCCCGTTCGGGTTTTGCGGCAGCTTGGTCATCACCAGCAACTTGCTTGGCACCATGTATTCAGGCACCAGCGCGGCCAGATCGGCCAGCAACGCTGCTTCAACCACGTCGTCGGTGCATGCAACAAAAGCCACTATCTTCCCGTACGAGGAGTTGGCCTTGTGGTAAATCACGGCGGCTTGAGATACCTGAGGAATCTTTGCCAACGCATGCTCGATCTCTTCAAGCTCAATGCGATAGCCCATATGCTTGATCTGATTGTCCTTCCGCCCCACAAAATACAACATGCCATCAATATTCTGCACTAGGTCGCCAGTCCGATACATACGCTTCATAAAGCGCTTTGAGTCATTCAACGTGAAGAACGACGCTGCAGTGCGTTCGACATCATTGAAGTACCCGGCCGCGACGTTGGGGCCAATCAAACACAGCTCGCCCAGGTGCGCCTCCTGACCGTCTTCATCAACGATCAGATAGTCGAAATTGACATTCAAATGACCCAGCGGCGGCAGCCCATCCATCTTGTCGAAATCTTCTGAACTCAGGCGATATGCGCTGCAAATGCATGTACATTCCGTCGGCCCATACACGTTCGTCAGCACCGCCTGCTCAGAAAATGTGTCGTAAAGCTTTTTCAGCTCTGACTTGGGGTAACCCTCACCGCCAAACACAATATTTCGTATTTCCGGCAGGCTCCTAGCTGTCAGCGCCTTCATGGCATTCAAATAGATCAGCAGGGATGGAACCGAAAACCACATATCGCACTTCATTTTTGCGACATACGCAACCAAGTCATAGGGATTGGCCATCAGTTCTCTGCGAATAGGACTGAGCGACGCGCCGGAAAAAATCGCGACGTAGAAATCAAACACGGAATTGTCAAAATACATCGGGCTCAAATTCGCAAAATTGGCAGAGCGCTCAATCTGGAATTGCCGTCGCCCCCAAGCGATGAAATGCAAAACGTTCTGGTGGGTAACAGCGACGCCCTTTGGGACTCCGGTAGACCCCGAAGTGAACATGACATATGCGATGGTGGCGCCGTCAACCTGCTGCATCAGGTCCTGCTGCACTGCCCGCTCCGCCTGAGATATCACGTGCAACAATTCCGGCTTTAGTTCGATCAGATCACATCCGGCATCTGAAGCCAATTCCTGCATCTGCTGCGTGTACTCCAAATCGTCGTAGAACAACAAGGAACTGCCACTAACATCAAGAATGCGCGCGTTCCGGGCTGCAGGAGAGGCTACGTCGATATTAACGTAGGCGATGCCCAACCGAAGTGCCGCAAGCATCAGAGCATACGACACTGCTTGCTTGTTATGGGCGATTGCAATGACATCACCGCGAGCCAATCCATGGGTCCGCAAAAGAGCGGCCAGACTTTCAGCCCAGATCGCGAGATCGGCATAGCTATGGCTGTGCTCTTCATAGCGCAGAGCAGGCTGCTGGGCATTTGTGGCCGCGACATCGGAAAACAGCAAACCAAGATTGTGGAAATAAATACTCATGTCTGATGGACAGTTAAAGAGAACATGGGGAAAACTTCGGACGGCCAATTGCACATCGAGTGCCGCCACGATGTAACAGGAATCGATATTTTCGAGCCACAGTATCTAGAACAGGCGAGTACCCACTTCAATCGCACGACCGTCGCCGGGCACGATGTCCAGAAACCGGAGGATTTCGCCATCCTTGCGGAAAATAATGCCGTTCTCATAGCTGAACAAGACTACCCCTTCGTCCTGCTGCAGCGACAAATCCGACAAGAAAGTGTTGTGCATACGCGCCGCCATGTACACACGAAAACTACGCCCATCTATCGTGAACTCGCAGCCCTGGGAGCGATTGTTGAACGCCTTTATTTTTTTCAATAGAAGGGAATTGGACTCCCGGAACGTCAATATCCGGTCGCCGGCGCTACGGCTATAGTAGATGTCGTCGGTCGCCGCCACCTGGTCGAACTGCGGCGCGAAATCACGTTCCAATGCCAAGCTATACGCACGTTGCTCAGCGACGAAACTTAACTGATACAACGTAGTGACATCCAAGTCATCGGAATAAGGAATTCGGACCTGAGAAATAACAGGCCCG
This sequence comes from Herbaspirillum lusitanum, assembly GCF_026127345.1. Lineage (NCBI taxonomy): Bacteria > Pseudomonadati > Pseudomonadota > Betaproteobacteria > Burkholderiales > Oxalobacteraceae > Herbaspirillum > Herbaspirillum lusitanum. The sequence continues at coordinate 40,817 of NZ_QXFG01000010.1, forward strand.
GTATCGATATGGGCATCCATCACGTGACAAGTAGCGCCTGCATCACGTGCATGCAAAATGGACCCGATGACTGGATCGACGCCGCGCAGATCCGGCAAGCAAGATGGATGAATGTTCACATACCGTGCAACAGGCAAGTCGGCGACAGGGAGGATGTAAGGGCAACCATTGGACAGGAGAACGTCGTACGAGATGTGCTCAAGAACCGTGAGCAGCTCCTTTTTGCTACTGACCAACTGATAGTCAACGGGAAGCACCCTGTTCTCAAGGTCTCGGTGCAGATGCGTTCCGGCTACAACAATCACAGTGAGAGGACCGACGTCTTGTCTCACAATCTCTTGCAAGACGAAACGGCGGTTGCCCACGAAAACTTGACGAGTTGCCATCAGATGGTCAGACCGCCATCTACATCCAACACGACACCATTGATGAAATCATTGGTGATGACGGAGGCGACAGCCTGTGCCACTTCCTCTCCACGACCAAGTCTGCGGAGCGGGGTATTGGATTGGATATGCTTGATGATGGACTCGTTCAGCGCACCCCGTGTTGACAGCGTATCGATGAAACCGGGCGCAATGGCATTGCATCGAATCCCCATCCGCGCCAGTTCCTTGGACCAAGTGCGCGTCATGGCATTGACGCCGGCTTTGGCTGCGGAATACGCCGTTTGACCTTCGTTGCCGGAGGCGCTGATTGAGCTGATGCTGACGATCACGCCCTTAGTCCGAAGGGTTACCATTTTCTCAACCACCGCAGATGTAACAATGAACACAGAGTCAAGGTTAGCGGCAACGGAACGCTTGAAACGCTCATAGTCGTGCATCATGCCCGTGGGATTCATGATATTAACGAAAGGCTCACTGAATATCACCCCGGCATTGTTAACCAGAATATCAATACGTCCGTGGCGCCGAACAATTTCGCTGACCACCGTGCCGACGTCACTTTGGTTTGTGACATCCGCCACATACCCCTGCATGGCGGCAGGCAGGGCTGCGACGGCGTCAGCGTCCAGATCGACCACGGACACGATTGCGCCTTTTTGCTCTAAGTGAGTGGCAATGGCCAAGCCCAAGCCCTTGGCGCCACCGGTGACCAGAACAACGGCCTGTTCAAGCTCCAAGATCCACACCTTTAAGCGTCAGAGTCTCGATGATGGAGCTGACGGAGTTCATCCTGACAATGTCCGGTATCTCAAGAGCAATACCGAATTCCCGCTCCAGCGACACGACCAGATCCATCTGCTTCAACGAATCCCAGACGGGGATTTCTGCCTTGGTCAAGGTCGGAACTATTTGTTCTCGGCGCAAATTAAACACCTCCGCCAAGAGAGCGGCCAAACGCTGGTTCATTTCAAAGTCCATAAAATTTGACATAATCCTGTGACGCAAAACGATGCTCTTCCGCCGAACGGGCCAGTTGAACGCTGGAGGCCTTCGTGTCCCGGGTGATCAACGCGCCAGCGCCTACAAAGCCGTATTCGCCCACGGTTACCTCGTTGACGATAGTCGCGTTGACCCCGACAAAGCAATTGCGACTTACATTGGCATTGCCGGAAATCACGGCGCCGGATGCGATCCAGCAATTTTCAGCCACAGAGCAATGATGAGCCAGTGTGACGTTCGCCCAAACCATACTGTTTGCACCTACTCGAACATGGGCCTCTACCACCGCTGAAGGCATGACGACAGCGCCTTCGCCTAAAGCATGTTCCGTGTAGACCTTCGCATCCGGATGAACATAGGTTTCAATTGCATAGCCCATCTCCTTAAGCCTGTGGAACATGGACTCGCGCACACGATTAAGATCGTTGTACCCCATGGCCATCAAGATGGTGCAGTCCTCAGGTTTAAAGACCTCTTTGAGACGACTCAAGGGAACCGATTCCATATCATTGACCCGGCCAGCCTGCAAAAAATCATCATCCACCGTCGAACCAACCACATGATATCGCTTGTCGTGGGCAAGGTAGGCGTTCAGGATGTCGGCAGTGACGGCGTTTCCTGCGAGGACAATTCTTCTCATACAGCGTCCTCCAGTACGGCAGAACCGAAGCCCGTACGTCCGTACCCGTTGCCGTTATAGAGCATGTACATTTTCCCTGCATGCTCAAAAACATAGGGGTAGCAGATCATCTCGCTGTCCCAGCCGCCCGAAGATACGTCGATACCCGATATTGCATCGTTGCGCTCCCAAGCCAGCCCGTCCAAGGACGAAGCGAAACCTATTCGATAGGTATCAATATTCTTGGAAGCGCGATGCGCAAACCACATGAAGTATGTGTCGTCCTTGCAAAACACTGTCGGACGACCGAAAGCGTACTCATACTCATCTGCGAAGGGAATGCACAGTCCTGGATCGCAAGCCCAATCTACCCCGTCAGGAGACTGCGCATGATGTATACCATAGTGATGGTGCCAACCATTCTCCGTTTTTTCCCACTTAACGCCGGAGTTGTACCACGTATGCCAAATACCGTCCCGAATGTGGAACGCGGTAGCGGCAGCAAACAAAGGATTGTGCTTGTCACGTCCCAAAACCGGGCCAAGGAATTCCTTGGTCAATGTAAGATTGTCCGCATCGAGCTTAGCCCTGCCGGTGTCGCAAATCCACAGACCGTCAGGAAGATTTTGCCACCCGACGTAGTAAAGATACAACTGCCCCTCGTTCTTGATCAAGCAAACACTAATCACTCCATCGCAATCGAAGGTACCAGGCGCACCAGGTAGCAAAGCGACTTTTGGCGAGCCGATGAGAGAAATCTTGCCGTCGGAAACCGAAGCATACGACAGGAAAATATGTGACCTGCTGTTTGCGTCGCGACAGGTAAAAGCGACTGCGAAAATATCATCCTTGTAATGGATGGCGCAGGGGTGCGAGCCATGAGTAAAACCTGGAATTTTTGCCTCAAAAATCAGGCCTTGTTTTTTCCAGGAAAATGGCTTTTTTGAGTTCAATCGATCCTTCATCGTTCTGCCCAAATCTTTCTTACGATTGAGATTTCGCCAACAGCGATTCGAGATAAGCCACGCGGCTCACACCCAGTTTTTCAGCATCCGCATAGACTTTGTCCCTGAGCGAAGGATCAATGCCTTCAAGTTGGCCAGAGTAGCGTGTGCGTATGCTACCGCCGCGGCGACCGACATGGGGAACATCAATGTTGATCGGCAGAGGCTGATCCGACACCACAAATTCAATGACGAAAAAAGTATTGCAGAGCTCCCAGGAAAGCTTTACTTCCCTGGCAGTGTCTGGCAACAGGTCCAACGGCGGATCAAATGCGTATAGCGAATTGTTTCTGATCAACATCTGACCAATCTCCGTTTTCTTCAGCCACGGAGCCGCACCTTCGTCGCTGATAACAATCTGGCCGCCCGGCTTGACAACGCGATTCATTTCGGCAATCCCACGGCCGATGTCGGGAAATAAGTTCAACCCGCCAAAATGGTAAGCCGCGTCGAACATATTGTCGCCAAACGGCAGGTCTGTCGCATCGCTTGCAGAAAAGAAAATGTCCACGCCCGACGCCTTGACCTGTTCAGTATGACGCTCGACGCCGGCCATCAGCATTTGCTTGGCAATGTCTTGCGCGTAAATGGTCCCAGCGCCATCAAGACTCTGTGCAATGTAAGGCAGATCATTGCCAGCGCCCGCCCCTGTCACCAAAATTGTCTTTCCCTTGGACAGGTGAAGTCGCGCAATCAGGTTATGCCGAAGGCTCGACTCGTCTGATCCGAAGGTATCGAATACCCAACGCAGGGAGTTGTCATGAATCGCCGCAGCATCCTTGAGCGCGTATTCGTTGACGTCTTCAGGTTGGCAGGCAAAGACCGGCACCTGCGAACCCGCGACATAGGGATAGAAATGACCTGCCGGACAGACTAGGCCCTCACCTTGCTCGGCAAGAGGTTCATGATTGCAAGTTGCCTTAATGCAACGATAGATTGGAGTAGTTTTCACGTGTCGCTTCTTATTTTTTCTGGCATATAACCCAAAACACTCGTTCTGAAATGCCGTAGTAGTCGTTGTCGGCGGCGCCGAAAGAGAAGTTGTTAAATAACGGGGAAAAATAGTTTTCTATGTCTGCCGTATTGGAAAATCCATGCAAGCGGTAGCCATTGCGATTATTGTAGGGATCGTTGGCGACTTCCAGAGAGCCGTCCGCAAGCTCTTTGGCACCTTCGAAAATATAGGAGGACCTGTTAGCCACAGAGGCAATCACAAACCCGCCTGGTTTCAGCACTCGGGAATACTCCTTGAGATTGTCTTGCAAGGTCTGGCCTTCATCACAATAGTAGCAACTGTGGCAAGCCAAAATATAGTCAAAATAGCTGTCCCCAAAAGGGATGCTGCTATTGCGTCCGACGCGCAAATCAACACGGTGCCCCAGATTTTTCATCCGTGCGTTGGCTTGATCGACAATTCCCTGCGTAATTTCAATACCGCTGACCTCTAGGCCACTATCGCACAGAAGAACCGTATTGCGACCATCACCGAAACCTACGTCAAGAATGGTATTGCCAGGCACCGGCTTGATGAAGTCCAATTTCGGATATGTTGCCAACATGGTCCTGACAACGAACTCCGTTGGATAGACCTTGGCCTTGGCTCTTTCGGCATAGTGCCGCTCGTAGCTGCTGTTGATGTTAGAGCTTTGGTTTTCCATATACTTCCCTGACAATGACATATGGACGCTGTTTGGTTTCCGAAAATACTTTAGCTAGGTAGATTCCGATAACGCCGATGAATGAAATGATTAATCCGCCAAGTATCCAGACCGACACCATGATGGACGTCCAGCCATCAATATGCCGCGCCATGAAGAAACGGTTCACAACTAGCCACGATGCGTAGGTACAAGCAGCCAAAAGCACCGCGATACCGCAGAAAAAAATCATCTTCAGCGGTGCCTCACTGAACGACGTAACGGCATTCACAAGATGATTGAGTTTCTTGAAAAAACCATAGGTCGATTTGCTTGTTTGATGCTTCTTGATCGGATGCGCGCACTGCTTGAATCCAGTGATGACCCACAAACATGAGATGACCAACTCACGCTCTCCGTGACGCAAAAGCGCATTCACATAGCGCCTGGACATCAAACGCGCAGTGACGAGATTTCTAGGATGATCGATGTTGGAGAGCAAATTGAACAGCGAGTAGAAAAGGTAACCGCTGAATTGCTCAAACCAATTACCTTTTCGCCGGCTCTGCACACCGTAGACGACGTCCGCTTTCTCCGCTGCCATCCTTTCCGAAAAAGTCATCAACCATTCCGGCTCTTCCTCGAGATCGCTATCTATCAGAAAAATCTTGTCGCCACTCGATTGTTGAAGCCCCGCCATCATCGCTTTGTGATGCCCAAAGTTGCGTGCAAGATCCACCACGACCACATGGTCATCACTTTCTGTCAGTTGTGCCGCAAGCTCGACGCTGTTGTCGGGCGACCCATCGTTGACAAAAACAATCTCATAATCCTCGCCTACAAGCTGCCTGGCGGCAGCGCTAGCTCGCCGATAAAATTCAGCAATATATTCAGCAGACTGATAGAGCGTAGCAACAATTGAAAGCTTCATTGGGGGGGAAATTTCATATATCGGCGAGCATCCTTACCGCAGTTGAACAATAGATCGAGAATAGAGACCCCATGGGCAAACTCTCCCCAGAGTTGCGGGTATTCCGGATAGCCTGCGTAGTCAAACCATGTCAACTTCATGTTCAGGTCTTCAAATGCATTTTTTTCAACGTAATTTATTGCCGAAGGGCCAGAGATATACTCCGTCGCTCCCGCCTGCCTGCAGAGATCCGCCAGACGCTCTGTTTTGCCGTCAATTAAACTATAGCTGCATGAGCTGGAAATGATGGTCTTGATACCCATGTATTGACAAACAGCTTCGATGAGGCGGCGATTCAACTCAGAAATATGGGTATAAGACTCAGCAAGGTATAGAGGTTTCAGCCATATCGCCACCTCATCAAAATGTGCCGCACGGCTATAGTTCTGCGCCAAAGTCTTCCAATGCGATCCAGCCCATTCAGAACCGTCGATGATTGTATCCCTGATCTTCTGGTCATACTTACCCTTGGCTTGAACAGGAACTGTCAACCACTGCACACCTTGCGGGGTTTTAATTTGATTTCTATTACGCCAGTCACGCCGCGTGTATTGCATGTCGTCGTAGAGAATGAATTCATCTACGGCAGCGATCATGTCAAAATACCCTTTCCAAGGAATATAGTTAGACTGGAGAATGGCAACTTTTTTGGTCATCTCGGCAATCTTGGCTGCGTTGAGAATGGCCCATCCAGAGATAAAAGATTTCCCACAATTTCTGCCTCGTCTTTGTTACTAAACATACGCATCAGCGACATTGCAAGCGAGTATTTTATTTTATCATCTGGATTGACAGTGGAATTCAAGACATAGAACGAGGGCTTAAGCTCTAAATTCACACGTTCGGTCTTGGACCAGACGCCAAGAAATTTACTGTACGCGCCCACAAATCGCTCCCAGCCCTCATATTCTCCTACCGCCTGATAATCCAAAACTAAAGAGTCGTGCGACGAACTGACGTTCGCATGAATTGCTGCGTATTCACCAAACCCTGTATGAGTGGAAAAGGCACTTAATTTTGTATTATCCAAGATGATGAAATTTCCACCCGCCCCCAGCGGGGATCGCTTCATCAAGGCGACAATCGCTCGCTGCTTTAAAGTATCAACGTAAAATTCTGAATATATCTGCCACCAGTTCCCAATAAACATTAAGACAAAAAACAAGGGAATCAACGCGGCCGCACCATAAGCCTCTGTTTTAATTTTTCTTACACAACATGAGGCGATACCATAGATAGTTATGGCAAGACCAAACATCAGGAGAAATTGATGCCTGGTTTGCGTCCAGTCAGAAAACGAAGGCAACTTTCCAACCGCTGCGTATGGAAATACCCCGATATAGCTGACCAAAATTCCAACTAAAATAAAAACTAAGCCCTGCTTCCAGCCTTTGCCATCAAATTTTGGACACAAGCCTGACATTCGGCCCAACAAAAATGTCAGCGCCATGACTACAACGATAGCCCCCGACCCAATAGCCATTCCGCCGCCACTGAAAAAATCAAGGATCGAAAAAATGGGCTTTGCAAAAGTCTCCAAGCTTAGTACGGGAACGTTGTAACCGTCCTGAAACATGCCCGACGGCTTGAAATACACCGATTTGACATACCAGTACACAAAAGGCAACGCCATCAGGTCGGCAGCCCCCAGTATTATACTCAACCCAGATCTGCAACCTTTGCTAACCTCTTGCATCCAACGGACATAAAGATAAGTTACAAATGGAATTGCAAAAAAGACAATCAAAGAGCCTATCTGAAACGATATAAAAAATCCCGTCAACGCGATTGCTCGGTAAAAGAAAGGGCGATTGCTGCACGAGGACAACAATGTCACCCATGACGCCATGAAAATGGTCAACGCCAATGTACTGGGAAGAGAAATTTCCGCTATCCGTGCGTAGTTTACCGGGAGAACAGCAACAAAGGCGGCAATCCAGAACGAACCTGACGCACCCACACTAAGGCGCATCAAGATTTCAAATACACAAACTACAGTCACGAAGAACGCCAGAAATGTCAGCGCAAGATACGACCATCCGCCAGCTTGCTGCATCGCAATATGCAGATAGCCGACCCAAGGTGATCCCCCTTGACCAAAGACGGAGAGTATCGTTTCAGGAGCTGCTTTGTGCAGGCTCCAATCATCCCAAAAACGCGCATCAAAAAAAGCCAACATAGGTAAATGGGCCGCTGAATAGACAATCAGCAATATTTTCAAATGGCGATTTAACCAGGCTTCCTCGCTTTTTAGCGGAGGGGGAATCTGATCATTGACCATGGATGGGTACCTTGTTATGTAATTTTGGCGAATTTAGGGCAATGAAGGATACAGAATATTTGTGGACTCGTGTCTTGAAGTTCACCAACTAACTGCAATAAATTATCTTTCAACAACAACTTTCCCCTATGGTTTTTTGTGTCAGTTCACCACCATATGAGTTGCCCGGCGTATCTCGTTCTGTAGAAAGCCACCACAGTGCTTTCTGAAAACGACTATCCCAAAGGAAAGGAGGATGGGATATCAAGCGAACTGCGGTAATCGTGTTTAACATGGAGTCCCCGCTTTATCCCATGTCAAACCATATTAGAACGATGCCGCTCCCCGGCAGGCTTTTCCAATCAAGGGTAGAATCAACACCAGTCTGTGAACTGTTGTCATTGGTTAATGTTTTTTCTTAACTATCATTAACTTCCAAAGGACGGCTCCGCGACTTCGAACAACCATCATCACATAGCAGCACAACATGAATATCCCCGAGCAAGGCGAATTGGTATGTCTGGCTTGTGGCCAGAAACACGGCTACAAGATTCCGCTTCCTGCGATCTGGCATTACGCGACTTGCATCAAGTGCCACGATAAAAGCAGCGTCACCAAGCAGATTCACCCGAACGATTAACTGGCGAGAGCAGTCAGCAGACATTCGGTAAGAATAAAAAAACTAAGCGGGGCGTTCCGTCAGGAACGCCCCGCTTTTTTTCTTCACATCTTTTCCGTGAAGAACCGGTTCTTCACCGCCTCGATTGATCAGCGCGGCTTCAGCTCAGTCAGCCCCTGCGCCGCCAGTGCCTTGAGCCAGCCGAGGCCGTCCGAGGTCGCCGCCGCCGGCACGTACTCGCAACCGATCCAGCCCTTGTAGCCCAGCGAATCGATCAGCTTGAGCAGGTAGGGATAGTTCAGCTCGCCGATATCCGGCTCATGACGCTCCGGCACGCCCGCGACCTGGATGTGACCGACGCCGGCCATGTCGCGCTTCAACTTCACGGCGACGTCGCCTTCGACGATCTGGCAGTGGTAGCAATCGAACTGCACCTTCAGATTCTCTGCGCCGATTTCTGCGCAGATGGCTTGCGCGTCGTCCTGGCGATTGAGGAAGAAGCCCGGGATGTTGCGCGTGTTGATCGGCTCGATCACCACGGTCACGCCGGCCAGGTCGGCATGATGGGCGGCGTACGACAGGTTGTCCATGTAGACCGCGCGATGTTTGGCGCGATCCTGGTCGGGACGGATCAGGCCGGCCATCACGTGCAGCGTCTTGTTGCCGATGACTTCGACATATTTCAGCGCGGTCTCGATGCTGCGCTTGAATTCGTCTTCGCGGCCGGGCAGCGATGCGATGCCCCGCTCGCCGGCCGCCCAGTCGCCCGGCGGTGCGTTGAACAGCGCCTGCGTCAGGCCGTTGGCGTCGAGGCGCGAACGGATTTCTTCCGGCTGGAAATCATAGGGAAACAGGAACTCGACGCCGCTGAAGCCATCTTTGGCGGCAGCGGCGAAGCGATCGAGGAAAGCATGCTCGTTGTACATCATGCTCAGGTTGGCGGCAAAGCGCAGCATCGTGGTCTCCTTGGAATAGTGGCGCGCACTTGCTACAGTGCGCGCCGGATAAGTCTAGTGTGAAACTTACTTGTTCACCAGCTTCGGCGAAGTCTTCAACACCGCAGCAGAACCGATCACCAGCATGATCGCCAGCATGTACATGCCGGTCGCGCCGCTGTGGGTCAGGTCCTTGAGGTAACCGATCAGGTACGGGCTGACGAAACCGGCCAGGTTGCCGACCGAGTTGATGGCGGCGATACCGACAGCGGCCGCGGCGCCCGACAGGAACGAGGTCGGCAGCGACCAGAATAGCGGTGCGCAAGTCAGCACGCCCGCAGCGGCCAGCGACAGCGCGGCGATCGAAATTGCGGTGTTGTCGGCGAACAGCGCCGCACCGACGAAACCGACTGCCCCCATCAGCGCCGGCACGATCAGATGCCAGCGGCGTTCGCGGCGCGCGTCGGCGCTGCGGCCGATCAGGTTCATCGCGATGATGGCGCAGCCGAACGGAATCGCGCTGAGCAGGCCGATGTGCAGGTTGCCGGTGACGCCGGTGGCTTTCACCAGGGTCGGCATCCACAGCGTCAGGCCGTACTGGCCCATGACGAAGCAGAAGTAGATCAGGCACATCAGCCAGACGCGCTTGTCGCTGACGATATCGGCGAAGGAATGCACGCTTTCCTTGCCCTTCTGGTCGGAGGCGATTTCATCTTCCAGCAATTTCTTTTCGCCGGCGCTCAGCCATTTCGCCTTGGCGATGCCGTTGTCCAGGTACGCCAGCGTGGCCAGGCCGATCAGCACGGCCGGGACCGCTTCGATCACGAACATCCATTGCCAGCCGTGCATGCCGGTGGTGCCGTGGAAGGCGTCCATGATCCAGCCCGACAGCGGGTTACCGAGGATGCCGGCGACCGGGATGCCGGACATGAAGACGGCGATCACCTTGGCGCGTCGATGCGACGGATACCAGTAGGTCAGGTACAGGATGATGCCGGGATAGAAACCGGCTTCGGCCAGGCCCAGCAGGAAGCGCAGCACATAGAACTGCATCGGCGTTTCAACGTACATGAAGGCGGCGGACAGGATGCCCCAGGTGATCATGATACGGGCGATCCAGACGCGCGCGCCGACCTTGTGCATGAGGATGTTGCTCGGCACTTCGAACAGGAAGTAGCCGAGGAAGAACACGCCGGCGCCGAGGCCGAAGACGGTTTCGCTGAAGCCCAGGTCGACCGACATCTGCAGCTTGGCGAAGCCGACGTTGACGCGATCGAGATAGGCGATCACGTAACACAGCATGAGGAAAGGCATGATGCGCCAGAATACCTTGGCGTAGACGCGGTTCTGTTCTTGTTCGTTGGCGCTGGTGTTGACAGCCGGTGCGGCGCCGATGTTGGTTGATGCAGTCATGCTACGACAATCTCCTGTTGATTATGTTGATATGCAGCCGCTCCCACGGCCGCTGGTTTAGAGCCGCTAACAAAACGCCGCTGGCGGCGTTGCTTCTCCCGGTTCAGCTTAACCAAGGTACTTTCGTACTGTCTTCGTCGGCGCGCCTTGCCGGCGACGTTCTGTTAGCGGCTCTTACGATGCCTGCTTTAAAAAAGCAGGCAATTTAAAAATCTGACGTGCTGATACAAAATCGGGCGGTGCGTGGCTGGCGAAAAAAAGTGAATGCTGCGGCCGGGATACCGGCCTGAACCGGTGTCCCCGTTGAATTGGCTTTTGTTCTTGTTGAAGCCGTAGCGCTCAACCGCGCAATGGATCAGCGGCTACCAGCGCGCGTTGAATACCTCGCGCAATTCGGTCAGCGCAGCGTCGTCCAGCGGCGTGACATTGCCGCCCGCCAGATGCCACAGCCTGGCTGTTTCTTCGAGCTCTTCCAGCGCGCAGGCCGCCTTGGAAACCGAGCTCTCCCACATTACCGGGCCGAGACGCTCAAGCAGCACGCCGCGCACTTTGCCGGCGAGTTGCTTCACTTGTTCAGCGACCAGCGGATCGCCCGGACGGCGATAGGCGATGAAAGGGATGTGCCCCACCTTCATCACGTAATACGGCGTGATCGGCGGCAGCACATCGTCCTGCGACCACACGCCCGTGATCGTCAGTTTGACCAGGTGGGTCGAGTGCGTGTGCACCACGGCGTGCATCTCCGGATTGTTGTCGTAGACCATGCGATGCAGCGCCAGCGTCTTCGACGGCTTGTCGCCCGAGACCCGGTTGCCGGCGGCGTCGACCTTGGCGATCTGCGCCGGATCGAGGAAACCGAGGCAGGCGTCGGTCGGCGTGATCAGCCAGCCGTCATCCAGACGTGCGCTGATGTTGCCGGCCGAGCCGACCGTATAGCCGCGCTGGTAGAGACTGGCGCCCGTGCGGCAGATCTCTTCGCGCAGTTGGCTTTCCTTGCTCACGCCCGGACTCATTGCGTTTCTCCGGCGAGGAAGCGCAGCGCCTTCTCGAAGAAATCGACGCTGCCGAAATTACCCGACTTGAGCGCCAGCGCCAACGGCTGGTCGTCGAGCGTGGCCGTCGCCGGCACGCCCGGATCGATCTGCGGTCCGATGCGCAAGGCACGCACATCGAGCGCCTGCACGACAGCGCCGGAAGTTTCGCCGCCGGCCACCACGAAGCGGCGCACGCCGCGTTCGCGCAGACCCCTGGCGATATCTGCCAGCGCCTGTTCGACCAGATGTCCGGCCTTGGCGACGCCGAGTTCCTTTTGCACCGCCTTGACTTCGTCAGGTGTGGCGGTGGCGTAAATCAGCACCGCTTCCTTGCTGATGTGTTCATCGGCGAACGCCAATGCTTGCGCCACCACGGCTTCGCCGCGCGCCAGGGCCAACGGATCGATGCGCCAGGCAGGATGCGTGGCCGTCCATTCGGCGACTTGCGCGTTCGTGGCCTTCGATGCGCTGCCGGCCAGCACTGCCGACAAACCGCCGACCTGCGGCAGTTGCGCGGCTTCGGCGCTGGCGTGCAGCAAGCCGGCGCGACGGAAATTCTCCGGCAGGCCGAGCGCGATGCCGGAGCCGCCGGTGACCAATTTTAATTCTGCGCAAGCTTCGCCCAGCACATACAGATCACGATCCGATACCGCATCGGCGATCGCCATCTTGACGCCGTCGGTGCGCAGCGCGGTGAAGCGCTCGGTCACGGCAGCAGCGTCCTTGGCCACGGTGTCGTAGCGCACCAGGCCGACCTTGGATTCGGTCTGGCGTTGCAGCACGCGCACCAGGTTGGCGTCGGTCATCGGCGTGAGCGGATGGTTTTCCATGCCTGATTCATTGAGCAAGCCGTCGGCAACGAACAGGTAGCCGCGATAGATCGTGCGGCCGTTTTCGGGGAAGGCCGGGCAGGCGATGGTGAAGTCGGCGCCCAGTTCCTTCAGCAGCGCGTCGGTCACCTGGCCGATGTTGCCGGCGTCGGTCGAGTCGAAGGTCGAGCAATACTTGAAGAAGAATTGCGTGCAGCCTTGCTGCTGCAACCAGCGCAGCGCGGCCAGCGATTGTTCGACCGCTTCGGCGGCGGGAATCGTGCGCGACTTCAGCGCGATCACCAGCGCATCGGCGGCGACCGCCGGCAACTGTTCGGGAATGCCGATGGTTTGCACCGTGCGCATGCCGCCGCGCACCAGCATGTTGGCCAGGTCGGTGGCGCCGGTGAAGTCGTCGGCGATGCAGCCGAGCAGAGGTTTGGCTTGAGACATGATGAACTCCGGATTGCTTGGTTACTGTTTTACTGTTTTGACGGCGGCAGGTCGATGCCGGGGAAAATCTTGATCACGGCGGAATCGTCTTCACCGCCGTGGCCGGCGGTGGACGCCATCATGAACATCTGATGCGCAGCGGCCGACAGCGGCAGCGGGAATTTGCTGCGGCGTGCGGTGTCGAGCACCAGGCCCAGGTCCTTGACGAAAATATCGACCGCCGACAACGGCGTGTAGTCGCCCTTGAGGATGTGCGGCACACGGTTTTCAAACATCCACGAATTGCCCGCGCTATGCGTGATGACCTCGTACAGCGCATCGGGATCGACGCCTTCGCGCAGGCCCAGCGCCATCGCTTCCGCCGATGCGGCGATGTGCACGCCGGCCAGCAGCTGGTTGATGATCTTGACCTTGGAACCGATGCCGTGCGTGTCGCCCAGGCGATAGACCTTGCCGGCCATGCCCTTCAACACGTCTTCGATCCTGGCGTAGACCTCGGCGGGGCCGGAGGTCATCATCGTCATCTCGCCCGATGCGGCGCGCGCGGCGCCGCCGGACACCGGTGCGTCCAGCAGCAGCAGATCTTTTTCGGCGAGACGCTGGCCCAGTGCAACAGCGAAATCCGGCGCCACGGTGGCGCTCGAAATCACCACGCTGCCCGGCTTCAATGTGGAAGCGGCGCCGTTCTCGCCGAACAGTACGGTGTCGGTTTGCGCGGCGTTGACCACCAGCGTGATGATCACGTCGACTGCCTTGCCCATCTCGGCAGGCGAGGCGCAAGCGATGCCGCCGTCGGCTGCGAACTTGTCGAGCACTTCCTTGCGCACGTCACAGGCGTGCACCTTGAAACCGGCGCGCAGCAAAGAACGGGCAACGCCCAGACCCATGGCGCCCAAACCGATCACACCTACATTTTTTGACATTGTCGACTCCGATAAATTTAACGGCGCTGGCCGGGACCGGATGGCCTCTCGTTTTACTGCGCCTGGTTGGAAATGGTTGAATCGTCGAGATTTTCAGGCCTGGCTCAGTCGCCTTGCCGCGTTGAACATATGCGTCTGCGCGGCCGCGCGCGCGGCCATTTCGTCACCGGCGCGAATCGCCGCGACGATGGCTTCGTGCTCTTCGCGCACCTGGCGCGAAAAGTCGTCGCGCCGCGCTTCGTTGCCGCGCGTGACGCTGGTGGCCGCTTCCAGATACTGGCTCAGGAACTCCAGCGTCTTGATGAAATAGGGATTGCGCGTGGCGCTCGCCAGTGCGCGGTGGAACGCGACGTCGGCGGCGACGCCGTCGCTGCCTTCGCGGACATCCTGGCCGATGCGCGCGAGCGCGGCGTCAATCGCCGCCATGTCGGCGTCGGTACGGCGCTTGGCAGCCTGCGCGGCAACCTCGGCTTCGATGGCGCGACGCAATTCAACGATCTGCAAGACTGCTTCGGGAGAACTGACCTCCGTGTAATCGATGCGCAGCGGCTTGATGCCGGCCTGCTCCGTGACGAATACGCCGCTGCCCTGGCGCGGCTCGACCAGGCCTTCATGCTTGAGCCGGGAAAGCGCTTCCCGCACCACCGTGCGGCTGACGCCGAACTCCTGCGCCAGCACCGCCTCGGTCGGCAACTTGCCGCCGCGCGGAAAGGCGCCGAGGTCGATTTTTTCCAGCAATTGCCGCGCTACCGTGTCGCTGAGCGCCTGTACCGGGATCTTCTGAAACATGCTTGTCTCTGGGTCTTTTAAATAAGTTATACGGTCATCATACAAATTTATGTAACGCGTTGCAATCCGCGACCGAAAAATACTTTTTGACAACACGCGACAAAGAAGCAGGCAATATGCGTGATGTTGCCAGACAAAGTTAACAAATAGCGAGAAAAGCTGCCGCTCCAGATCCCATGCCGATGTTGCATGCGGCCAAATCGCTACAAAACTGGGGACCGAATTCCATCTGTGGCACACTGCGCAGATCAGTTTCGCGGCACAAACACTCCTCATCGCTCATCAATTGCTTATATAAGACATGGCTTACGATCTTTCCGGCATGCTGGTCATCGGCATTTCCTCGCGCGCGCTGTTCGACCTCGAACACGAAAACGCCATCTACGACACCGAGGGCGTGACCGCCTACAGCGATTACCAGCGCCAGCATGAAAACGATCCGCTTGAACCGGGTACGGCCTTCCCGCTGGTCAAGGCCCTGCTCCGTCTCAATACGCTGATCCCCGACCGCCGCCTGGTGGAAGTGGTGGTGATCTCGCGCAATTCGCCCGACACCGGCCTGCGCGCCTTCAACGCCATCGAGGCGCACAAGCTCGACATCAGCCGCGCGGCCTTCACCGGCGGCGAACCTATCGTGCATTACCTCGAAGCATTCAAGATCGATCTTTTCCTCTCGCGCGACAAGAGCGACGTCCAGGCCGCCATCGACGGCGGCGTCGCTGCGGCGCAGTTGTATACCGCGCCGACCAATTACGTCGCCCCGGAAAACCAGATCCGCATCGCCTTCGACGGCGACGCCGTGCTGTTCTCGCGGGAGTCGGAACAGATTTATGCTGAAAAAGGCCTGGAGGCTTTCGTCCGTCACGAACAACGCCACCGCAACAAGGCAATGAAGGAAGGCCCGCTGGCCAAGCTGCTGTTCGCCCTGGCCGAAATCCAGAAGCAGTTCACGCCGGAGACCTGCCCGGTGCGCATCGCCATCGTCACCGCGCGCAACAGCCCGGCGCACAAACGCGTGATCCACACGCTGCGCACCTGGAACGTCACCGTCGACGAGGCCTTCTTCCTCGGCGGCCTGCCCAAGGCGGACGTGCTGCACGCGTTCGGCGCCCACATGTTCTTCGACGACCAGGAAGGCCATGTCGAGCTGGCATCCGCCGTGGTGCCGTCAGGTCGGGTGCCGTATGAAGGCGGCGCGCTCGGCGCCCGCAGCGCGCGCAAGAGCGCCAAGCCGATATTGCTGACGCCGCCGTCCGCCGACAGCGATGTTTCGCTGGAAACTTCAAAAAACTGAAGCGCAGCCTTAAAGGCAGAACACCAAGCCGCCGGGTTGCACCGGCGGCTTTTTTTTGCGCCGCAGTAGTGAGCCGCCGTGAACTGATATACAAGACCTCGCCAAAAATGCACCAAGGCAGGGATGGGCAATGCGCCAAATCGAATCATCACCTTCCCTGCCGCGGCCTGGTTCAGCCGCTCAATGCCATGACAGCAAAGGCTTTGCAGCTGGCGGCACCTTCCCGCCCGATGCATTCTTTCTGTACGTCAATCTGGTATACAAGATTGGCATGCATATTGCTCAGATGATGGATATGAGCACCGACGCCATTAAATCCTCGATCCAGATCGCCAACCGCATCATGGAAGCGATCCTCGCCAAGCAGCTTGCCCCCGGCACGCGCCTGGGCGAGCAGCAATTGTCCGAATTGTTCGGCGTCAGCCGCACGCTGGTGCGCGAAGCGCTGACGCGCCTGGTCACGCGCGGCATCGTCACCGTCAGCGCGCGGCGCGGCTGGTTCGTCATCGAACCGTCGCCGAGCGACGCGCGTGAAGCCTTCGAGGCGCGTCGCGTGATCGAACTCGGGCTGCTGCGCCACGCACGACCGATTACCAAAAGCGCCATCGGGCAACTGCGCGACCATATCAACCGCGAACAGGCCGCGATTGAAGGCGACGACGTCGGCGCGCGCGCCTATCTGCTCGGCGACTTCCATGTGGCCCTGTGCGAATGCCTGGGCAACACGCTGCTGTCGGACACGCTGCGCGACCTCACTGCACGCACCACGCTGACCGCGATGCTGCACCAGTCTTCCGAGCAGGCCGAAGACTCCTGCGCCGAACACGTCCACATCGTCGCGGCGCTCGAACGCGGCGACCTGGCCGCAGCCGAGCAACTGATGCACGACCATTTGCAGCACGTCGAAGCCGGCCTCAACAAGGCCGAAGTCAACGACCCGCTGGCGCCGCTTCGCCAGGCGCTGGCGCCGGTGTCCGCAGTGTCGGCCGCATCGGTGGTCGGCAACGCTTTTGCAGCACCCGCGAAGCGCAAAAAGACGACTTCGCGCTCCGTCAACAAGCAGGCTACTTCAGCCATTTCCCTTACTTCATCTCAACTTGGAGAATCATGATGAAACTCTCGACACTGTTGCTTGGCCTGATGGCTGGCGCGCTGCTGATTTCCACTTCCGTTGCCCGCGCCGACGCGCTCGACGACATCCAGAAGGCCGGCGTGCTGCGCGTCGCCGTACCGCAGGATTTCCCGCCGTTCGGCTCGGTCACTGCCGACCTGAAACCGCAAGGCCTGGACATCGACGTCGCCTCGCTGATCGCCAAGAAGCTCGGCGTGAAGGTCGAACTGATCCCGGTCACCAGCGCCAACCGCGTGCCTTACCTGCAAACCAGGAAGGTCGATCTGGTCATCTCCAGCATGGGCAAGAACGCCGAGCGTGAAAAAGTGATCGACTTCACCGCCGCCTACGCACCGTTCTTCAACGGCGTGTTCGGTCCGGCCGACCAGAAGGTCAGCGGCCCTGCCGATCTGGCGGGCAAGACCATCGGCGTCACGCGCGGTTCGGTGGAAGACCTGGAACTGTCGAAGATCGTGCCGGCCAGCGCTACCGTGAAGCGCTATGAAGACAACAACGGCACCATCAGTTCATTCCTGTCGAACCAGGTGCAACTGGTCGCGACCGGCAACGTGATCGCCGCCGCCATCATCGCCAAGAACCCGCCGAAGAAGCCTGAAACCAAATTCCTGATCAAGGATTCGCCTTGCTTCATCGGCCTGAACAAGGACGAGAAGAAGCTGCAGGACAAGGTCAACGCGGTCCTCGCCGAGATCAAGAAGAACGGCGAGCTGAGCGCGCTGACCGTCAAGTGGCTGGGTCTGCCGCTGCCGGCCACGCTCTGATCCGCACAACGAACCGGATCCCGTGAAGGGGTCCGGATGACCTGCATGCGGAAGTGATTCACACCACCCATACTCGGAAAATGCATCCACATGGCCTATCACTTTGATTTCCTCGCGGCGTTCGATTACACCGACGTGCTGGTCAAGGGCGTGCTGACCACGGTCGAGCTGATTGCGGTCGGCGGCGTCGTCGGCATCGCCGTCGGCATCTTCGGCGCCTGGGCGCGCACGCAGGGACCGCGCTGGCTCAAGCCCATCGTCAGCGGCTACGTCGAGCTGATCCGCAATACACCCTTCCTGGTGCAGCTGTTCTTCATCTTCTTCGGCCTGCCCAGCCTCGGCATACAGATCAGCGAAATGCAGGCGGCCATCCTGACCATGGTCATCAACCTCGGCGCCTACAGCACGGAAATCATCCGCGCCGGCGTCAATGCGATTTCACGCGGCCAGATGGAGGCGGCACTGAGCCTGTCGATGTCGCGCGTGCAGGCGTTCCGCCACATCATCCTGCGTCCGGCGCTGCAAAAGATCTGGCCGGCGCTGTCGAGCCAGATCGTGATCGTCATGCTGGGTTCGGCGGTGTGCTCGCAGATCGCCGTGGAAGAGTTGTCGTTCGCCGCCAACTTCATCCAGGGCCGCAACTTCCGCGCCTTCGAAGCCTATCTGCTGGCCACCGCCATCTACCTGGCGATGGCGATCCTGCTGCGGCAGTTGCTGCGCCTGATCGGCGACAAGTTCATCTTTGCGCGGAGGGCTTCATGATCTCCTTTTCCCTGTGGGACATCGTCCGCAATCTGCTGCTGGCGGGCCGCTGGACCGTGCTGCTGTCGCTGGCGACCTTCGTGCTGGGCAGCGTGGTCGGCATGATGATCCTGTTCGCGCGCATTTCCAAACGCCGCGCCCTGCAACGCGCCGCCAGGCTGTACATCGAAGTGTTCCAGGGCACGCCGCTGCTGATGCAGCTGTTCCTGATCTTCTTCGGGCTCGCGCTGTTCGGACTGGAAGTGCCGGCCTGGCTGGCGGCGGGACTGGCGCTGACCTTGTGGAGCGCGTCCTTCCTCGCCGAAATCTGGCGCGGCTGCGTCGACGCGATTCCGCGCGGCCAGTGGGAGGCCTCTTCGGTACTGGCCATGGGTCACCTGCAACAGATGCGCCACATCATCCTGCCGCAGGCGTTGCGCATCGCGATTCCGCCTACCGTCGGCTTCGGCGTACAGATCATCAAGGGCACTGCCGTGACTTCGATCATCGGCTTCGTCGAACTGTCGAAGGCCGGCACCGTGATCACCAACGCGACCTTCATGCCGTTCACCGTGTTTGCCGTCGTCGGACTTTTTTACTTTGCCCTGTGCTGGCCGCTGTCGAAGTACAGCCAATTCTTGGAAAGGAAATTCAATGCCGCTCATCGCCATTGAGGATGTCAAAAAACGCTACGGCGACAACGAAGTGCTCAAGGGCATCCGCCTGTCCGTGGATGCCGGTGAAGTCATCGCCATCATCGGCAAGAGCGGCTCCGGCAAGAGCACGCTGCTGCGCTGTATCAACGGCCTCGAAACCATCGACGAAGGTTCGATCAGCGTGGCCGGCGCCTATCTCGGCACCAGCGAACTGGAACTGAAGACGCTGCGCCTGAAGGTCGGCATGATCTTCCAGCAGTTCAACCTGTTCCCGCACCTGAGCGTGGGCCGCAACGTGATGATCTCGCCGATGATTGTCAAGGGCACGTCGGAAGCCGAAGCGCGCGAGCTGGCCAAGAAAAACCTGGAGCGCGTCGGCCTGGGCATGAAGTTCGATGCATTTCCCGATCAGCTCTCAGGCGGCCAGCAACAGCGCGTGGCGATTGCGCGCGCACTGAGCATGCAGCCGCAGGCGCTGTTGTGCGACGAAATCACTTCGGCGCTCGATCCCGAACTGGTCAATGAAGTGCTGGCCGTGGTGCGCAGCCTGGCTGACGACGGCATGACCCTGCTCATGGTCACGCACGAAATGCGCTTCGCGCGCGAAGTGTGCGACCGCGTGGTGTTCATGCATCAGGGCAAGGTCCACGAGATCGGACCGCCGGAAGAGTTGTTCGCCAATCCGAAGACACCGGAGTTGCAACAGTTCCTTGGCATGACGCACTGATAGTCAAAACAACAAGACAACAAGACGACAACAAAGGCAATACTGTTCCTTTCT
Organism: Herbaspirillum lusitanum; assembly: GCF_026127345.1. NCBI lineage: Bacteria > Pseudomonadati > Pseudomonadota > Betaproteobacteria > Burkholderiales > Oxalobacteraceae > Herbaspirillum > Herbaspirillum lusitanum. The sequence continues at coordinate 61,035 of NZ_QXFG01000010.1, forward strand.
GCACCTCCCCTGCACGTCATTACACCGGCAGGGGATTTTTTTGGCGACTGGCAACCAGCGTCCCGCCAAAACGAAAAAAAACCTGAGCAAGGGCTCAGGCTTTTTGTCGATGTCGCGCAGAGTGCGGCAAGAGCGTCAGCGCGCGATCTGGCACACCTTGGAACCGTTTTCGATGAACTCCACCGGACCGGTGGTGTAGCGCTCCTTGGGAATTTCCACCAGCAGGAAATCCTTGACCTGATAGGTTGCGCCGGAAACCGGCTTGACGAAGCGGTATTCCAGCTTCAGCACGCCGTTCCGCATGGTGACCTTGTCGGCGCTGAAGATCTGGCTGCGCTCGGCGGCGTCGGGCGCCTGGATGACGCGCGTGGCGAGCAACAACTGGCGCGTCTCGAAGTATTCTTCAGAGGGCGTCAACGCGCGCTGGGAGCGCATCGTCGTCGCCGGTTGGAACCAGTAATTCCAGTCGGCCTGGGAGCGAATCAACGCGCACAGCACCGGTTGCGCCTTGTTGTCCCAGTTTTTGACAAAACTCTGGTACGCGCTGCTCGGAATGGTCGAGAACGGCACCAGGCTGGCGTCTTCCTTCTTCTTCCAGAAAAACAGCGAACAGCCGGTGAGTGCTACGCTTGCTCCCGCCAGCATGCTGCATGTCATTGTCGTCGCAATAATCTTCTTCATACCTGATCCGACCGCTCCTGTTTTGCTTGTGCAATTTATTTTGGTCCGCCTGACGGCACAGCATTAAAACATGCATTACCGCGGATACGCCGCATTTCACGAAAACTTTACATTATTCCAGCCCCTTCTTCGAGACGGCGCTGCCTCTTAGTCCGCACTGAGGTGATTTAGTTTTCCTGAATGACAAGAATTCACGAACGTTTTTCGAAGCCCGACGACGCTTTCTGAGAAAATACGCCATCGTTCCAGTTCAATACCAAAGGCCAGCCATGACTACCTCCGCCACCTCAGCTCCCCCCGCCCTGTCCGCAGCAATGCGCTCCTTCGTCGAAGCCCTGCCCAAGACCGAGCTGCACCTGCACATCGAAGGCACGCTGGAACCTGAATTGCTATTCGCCCTGGCGCAGCGCAACAAGGTCGCGCTGCCCTATGCTTCGGTTGATGCGCTGCGTGCAGCCTACGACTTCACCGACCTGCAGTCCTTCCTCGATCTCTACTACGCCGGCGCCAACGTGCTGCAGACCGAACAGGACTTCCACGACATGACCGCCGCCTACATCGCGCGTGCGCGCGCCGACAACGTGCGCCATGCCGAGATCTTCTTCGATCCGCAGACCCACACCGAACGCGGCATCGGCATTGACGTGGTGTTCGCCGGCATCGCCCGTGCGCTGCGCGAGGCACGCGATGAACATGGCTTCTCCAGCGCCATGATCATGTCCTTCCTGCGCCATCTTTCCGAAGAAGACGCCTTCGTCACGCTCGACGCGGCGCTGCCGCTGCGCGAGCAATACCGCGACCTGTGGAGCGGCATCGGCCTGGACTCGTCCGAGCGCGGCAACCCGCCGGAGAAATTCGCCAAGGTTTTTGCGCGCTGCAAGGAGCTCGGCTTCCACCTGGTGGCCCACGCCGGCGAAGAAGGTCCGCCGGCGTACATCATCGGCGCGCTCGACGTGCTCAAGGTGGAACGCATCGACCACGGCGTGCGCAGCGAAGAAGACCCCGCCCTGATGGCACGCCTGGTGCGTGAAAAAACGCCGCTGACGGTATGCCCGCTGTCCAACCTCAAACTCTGCGTGGTCGACGACATGGCCAGGCACAATCTGGCGCGACTGCTGCGCGCGGGTCTCGCGGTGACGGTCAATTCCGACGATCCGGCTTACTTCGGCGGCTACATGAACGACAACTACCTGGCCGTCGTGGCGGCGCTGGATCTCTCCCGTGCAGAAATCGTGCAATTGGCGCGCAACGGCATCGACGCCAGCTTCCTCCCAGCTGCCGACAAAGGCCGCCTGACTGCCGAGCTCGATCAGTACGCTGCAGCGCATTAGTTCCAGCATTCGAGCATTCGATCATTCGAGCGCATGAAAAACGGCGCCGCGATCATCTGGTCGCGGCGCCGTTTTTCTTTTCAGCGAAAGATTATTGCAGCAACTCCGCCAGCGCCAGCGTCACCACCTTGGTGGCTTTCAACAAATCATTGAGGCGCAGGTTTTCATCCGAATTGTGACCGCGCGCCTCCATCAGCGTGCGCGGACCCGCGCCGTACAGGATCGTCGGAATACCTTGCCTGGTGTAGTGACGCGCGTCGGTATACAGCGGCACGCCGTGGGCCTTGACCGGCTCGCCCAGGATGGCTTCGGCATTGCGGCTGAAGGCGCCGATCAGTTTCTCCACACCCGGCAGTTCGGCCAGGGGCTCGGCCAGCAGGATGCGCTGCACGCCGGCTTCAATGCCCGGATAACGCGCCGCAGCGGCGTCGATCACGCGGCGCAGATCGCCTTCGGCGTCGAAGCCCGCTTCTTCCGGAATCATGCGGCGATCGAGCCGGAAGCTCGCCAGATCCGGCACCACGTTGGTATTGATCCCGCCCTTGATCAGGCCGACGTTGAGCGTGGCGTGATCAATGCCGGCGACGGCCGATTTCTTTTCCGCCAGTTCCGCACGATAGGCGTACAGCGCCTGCAGGATGCCGCTCGCGGCTTCGATGGCGTCGATGCCGGTGTGCGGCATCGCGGCGTGCGCCTGCTTGCCCTTGACGGTAACTTCCAGATGCAGACAGCCGTTGTGCGCGGAGGTGATGCCGTAGGCAAAGCCGGCCGATACCGCGTAGTCGGGCTTGCTCAGGCCTTGCTCGAGAATCCATTTGGGACCGATGTCGCCACCGGCTTCTTCGTCATGAGTAAATTGCAGTTCGATGGCGCCGTTGAGCGCAGCGCCATTTTTCTCCGCCGCGATCAGCGCCAGCAGCGCCCAGGTGTACGTGGCGAAATCCGACTTCGACACCGCCACGCCGCGACCGTACATGACGGGACCGTGTTCGGCGTCCTGGACGATTTCGCCGCCGTAGGGATCCTTGCTCCAGCCGAGGCCGGGCGGCACCACGTCGCCATGGGCGTTCAGCGCGATGGTCGGGCCGCCGCTGCCGAAGCGCTTGCGCACGATCAGGTTGGCGGCCGAGATCATGCCGTTGGCCTTGACCAGCTCATCCGGCACCACGTGCACTTCCACGTCGAAACCCAGTTGCTCCAGCAAGGCTTGGGCGCGCGCGGCGTGCGCGGCGCAATCGCCGGACGGATTGTCGGACGGCACTCGCACCAGTTCCTGCAGGAAACGTGTTTGCGCGGCGTGTTCCGCATCAAGGAAGGTAACTACGGATTGTTGCAATGAAGACGGCATGAGATGACCTGTAAAAGAAAACTGAGGAGAACCGGAGACTGCTGTAAAAACCGCATACGTGATTGTAGATGTAGAAGACTTGCGCCGCGGGCGTTCAACCCTTTGTTCAGTCCCTGTTTATTCGTTGGCCATCGCCCGCGTCCGGCAAAAACGGGCAGCAAGTACGCTTCTTGCATGGGAAGGAAAGTCGTTGTCAAAATGCATGGGCAATATCCGATGAAAAATACACAAATGATTGTCGACAATTGCCATCGCGCGGTTGCTGCGGCAATGACGCCCGCAAAGTGCGACGGAACAATCACTGCAGCGCGTTACCGGTGGTGCATGTCGCGCGCCGCCGCGTCGATTTTGGTGCGCAATCTCACCAAATTGTTGCAGATCGTTTTTCCCATTGTCGACAATGCTGGCCGCCGGTATGACTCCTGCATCGTCGCAAACAAGCCGTCGCTTCCGTTCAACCCTTGATGCCATCTATTCCTGCCATGACCAAACCAAGCAAGACATCCCGCTCGCCCCTGGCTTCGCATCCCGCCGTCCGCGATCATTCGCCGGCCGTCGAGGAGCGCCTCTACCAGGACATCTACGACGCCATCATGGAACATCGCCTGCCGCCGCGCACCAAGCTCACTGAGCAGGTCCTGTGCCAGATTTACGATACCGCCCGGCACACCGTGCGCAAGGTGCTGTCGCGCCTGGCCACCGAAGGCATGGTCGACCTCGAAGCCAACCGCGGCGCCTTCATCGCCAGCCCTTCGCACGCCGAGGTCAAGGACATGTTCGAGCTGCGCAACATCATCGAATACGCGGTGCTCGACAAGGTCGGCCGCGAAGCCAGCACGCGCCAGATCGCCGGCCTGCGCAAGATGGTCGAGGAAGAGCGCAACTCCTACCTGACCGGCGACCGGCCGCGCTGGATCCGCCTGTCGGCGCAGTTCCACCTGGCACTGGCCGAGCTGACCGGCAATGCGCTGCTGGTCGACACGTTGCGCAAGCTGGTCTCGCGCACCACGCTGATGATCGCCAAGACCGAGGCGCCAGGACACAATGCCTGCTCCTTCGACGAACACGACACCGTGCTGGCGGCGCTCGAAAACGGCGACATCGCCCAGGCGCAGGAACACATGGCACACCATTTGCACTTGTGTGAAGACAGGGTCCGCCCCAGCGACGACGATCACTTCGATTTGCGATCGGTGCTGGGCAAGAGCACCTGAACACCGTCTTCTTCATTTCAAAAGAACACATGCAACACATACCAGCAGCAGGCAATTATCCGCGCGACCTGATCGGCTACGGCCGCAACGTCCCTCACGCCAACTGGCCGGGCCGCGCCCGGATCGCAGTGCAGTTTGTGCTGAACTATGAAGAAGGCGGCGAGAATTCCGTGCTGCACGGCGACCCGGCCTCGGAGCAATTCCTGTCTGAAATCATCGGCGCGGCCGCCTATCCGGCGCGCCACCTGTCGATGGAGTCGATCTATGAATACGGCTCGCGCGTCGGCGTCTGGCGCATCCTGCGCGAATTCGAAAAGCGCCGGCTGCCGCTCACGGTATTCGGCATCGCCATGGCGCTGCAACGCCATCCGGAAGTGACCCGGGCCTTCGTCGAACTGGGTCACGAGATCGCCTGCCACGGTCTGCGCTGGATCCACTATCAGAACATGGATATCGAGACCGAGCGTGAACACATGCGCGCCGCCGTCGAGATTTTCCGCGAGCTGACCGGCATGCATCCGCAAGGCTGGTACACCGGCCGCGATTCGCCCAATACACGCCGGCTGGTGGTCGAGCACGGCGGCTTCGCCTACGACTCCGATTACTATGGCGACGACCTGCCGTTCTGGACCCGGGTGGCGCTGGCCGACGGCAGCGAGCAAGCGCATCTGGTCGTGCCCTACACGCTCGACAGCAACGACATGCGCTTCGCCACGCCGCAGGGCTTCAACACCGGCGAGCAGTTCTTCCAATACCTGAAGGACAGCTTCGACGTACTGTACGCGGAGGGCGAGGAAGCCCCGAAGATGCTGTCGGTCGGCATGCATTGCCGCCTGCTCGGCCGGCCGGGCCGCTTTGCCGCGTTGCAGCGTTTCCTCGACTACGTGCAGTCGCATGAGCGCGTGTGGATCTGTCGCCGCATCGACATCGCCAACCATTGGCGCGAGCAGCATCCTTACGCCGGCTGAACGGATTTCCGGAGAATCAAAAAAGGCTGAACACCGCGTTCAGCCTTTTTACTTTCCTACGCCTGCCACCTGATCATTCGCCCTTGGCGCCTGCCTCGAACCACTTGCCCAACAGGGCCCGTTCGTCGTCGGTGATGTTGGTCATGTTCCCCAGCGGCATGGCCTTTTGCACCACGGCTTGCTGGTAGATCTGCTGCGCATGCTGCAACACGCCGTCCTTGCTGTCGAGCAGGATGCCCTTGCCCGGCACCGGCATCAGCGTCGGTTTGGCCGCGTGGCATTGGATGCAGCGCGTTTCGATTACTTGCTGCACTTGTGCGAAGGAGACGGCCGGCGCGTTTTGAGTCACTGCGGACGCAGGCTGCAGCGCCGACTTCGGCACGATCCACGCGGCCACGCCGGCCAGAATCACGACGGCCGCGGCCGGATACTGCCACTTGAACACGCTCTTGTGCCTGAGCACGAAGAACTGCCGGATCAGCACGCCGGCCAGCATGATCAGCAGCAGCACCAGCCAGTTGTTGCCGGCGCTGTAAGTCATGCTGTAGTGATTCGACAGCATCGCAAAGATCACCGGCAGCGTGAAGTACGTGTTGTGCACGCTGCGCTGCTTGCCGCGCTTGCCGTGGATGGGGTCCGGACTCTGTCCCGCACGCATCGACGCCACCATCTTGCGCTGGCCGGGGATGATCCAGAACAGCACGTTGGCGCTCATCACGGTGGCCAGCGAGGCGCCGGTCATGAGGAAGGCCGCGCGTCCCGAAAACACATGGCACGCCACCCAGACCGCAACGACGACATAGAGCGTGACCAGCACGCCGACCACGCGGTCGCCGCCCGGCTTGTCGCCGAACAGACGGCAGATGGCGTCATACACCAGCCAGCCCGCAATCAGGTAGGCCAGCGCCGCCAGCACCGCGGTAGTCGCGGTCATGTCGAGCACATGCTTGTCGACCAGGAAGGTGCCCGCATTGAACAGATACAGCACCGAGAACAGCGCGAAGCCGGACAGCCAGGTGCTGTACGACTCCCAGAAAAACCAGTGCAGGTTTTGCGGCAGCGTCTTCGGCGCCAGCAGGTATTTCTGCGGATTGTAGAAACCGCCGCCGTGCACCGCCCACAGCTCGCCGCCGACGCCCTTCCCGAGCAGCGCGGGATCGTCCGGCCGGGTCAGGCTGTTGTCGAGCCAGACGAAGTAGAACGATGAGCCGATCCAGGCGATCGCCGTGATGACGTGCAGCCAGCGCAGCAAGAGATTGAGCCAGTCGAAAATGTATGCTTCCATTGCGCCCCGCGTAGTGAGTCGATACCGGAATTGTTTATACCATTACTGACGTCGAAAAAAATGCCGGATCCAAGGACCCGGCACCGAAGGAACTGGGCATGCCGAAGTGACGCCCACATCGGCATGCCCGCAGAAACGCTTAGAAGTGGTATTCGGCGCGGATCATCGGCGTCTTGGCCAGGGAACCCGGGACGTTGTGCGGGTTGCCGAACTTGTTGCGCCAGTATTGATATTCCAGACCGACGCGGAAGGTGTTCTTGCCCATGCCCATAGGCATGCCGACGTCGTACATGATCTGGCCGTCGAAGTTCAGCTCGGGCGCAGTGCCGCCGCCGAATTCGTTCTTGCCCTTGGCGGCGATGTAGTTCACGTAGCCTTCAAAGGCGAAACCGCTGGTGCCGAACGGGATACCCCAGGCGGCGTTCAGCATTGGATGCGTGTCATAGGAGTAACGGCTGCTCATGCGCACGCCGTTGTTGAGCGGCTGATTGCTTTCCCACAGCGCCAGCAGGCTGATGTTGAGGAAGCCCGGAACATCCAGCATCACCGTCGGACCGGCAACGATCATGCGCTTGCGCGAGCTGTAGCCGGGATCGTTTTTAGTGTTCCAGTCAAAACCTGCGGTCAAGCCAAAACCCCGCGCAGGGCCGAAAGAGAGATCCTTGCCGGCGACCTTGCCGATATCCAGCGTATGGCGATAAACAATATAGGCTTCTTGCGATTCGGCGTCTTTGCTATCCGACATCAGCAAATCGACGTTCAGGTAGTTGGTGCCGTATTTGTAGCCGCTGGCATGCGTAAAGTTGACGATTTTTTTCGCGATGTCTTGCGAATTGAACGGCTCGGCAAATTGCGTACCGTAGCGAATACCGATCGAATTGTCGGCCCATTCGGCGGCGTTGGCCGACATGCTGCCCATGGCCGACACAGCCAGCGCTGCGGTAGTCAAGCACATCCCCATTGCACTCTTCTTCATACGTTTTCTCCCTTTGCGTTTCATTGAAAAATAAATCCGGATCCCATCGCTCGTCACGGAGGTAACGCGCGCTCCTTCATTTGCTCACCCATGTCCAACTGGTCTGGCATCGCACCCGGCAAACACCGATGCGCAATCCGCCGGGTCCATCAATGCAAACGCCATGCCAGCCGAAAACAAGACGGCGAAAAACTGTCGACAATGCGGCCGCGGACGCGACAGCCAGGCAAAAAATGAACCCGGAGAAGAAGACGTCCCCGCAGCGGCCGGAGTCGCTGCACAGAGTGGAAAACAGCCCGCCCCGGCATGCCCTTGAGATGGTTGCAACGGAAGATTGTCGACAAAATATAGAACGACAGTACTAAACCTGTTTATCGACAAACACCGCTGTTTACAAGGCTTACGGGGGCGTAAGAATACTGTTTTTAGTGCAGCTCTTGCTAGAGCGGTGCAGCAAAGCACCAAATTGTCGCAAATGAAATTTTGGATTGTCGACAAAATAAAGCCCGGCCGCGGGCCGGCCGCAGCGCTGCCTTCGCTGTCGCTGCCGTGCGAGGTTCTTGGCACAGTAAATGCTTTTCAACGAGACATCGTTTGTACATCGTTTGTAGAAGCCTGATAACAAAATCGAAGCGCATTGGCGACATCTCTTCACCTGTGCCTCAATCCACCGACCAACTGAGTCATCCACTGAATAACCAACGGGAAGCCCGCCATGCACGCCAACAAGCTCTTCAAGTTCACCGCCGCCCTGCTGCTCAGCGCCGCCTGTTCGGCCTCTTTTGCGCAGGAAACCAAGATCAAGTTCCAGCTCGACTGGCGCTTTGAAGGTCCGTCGGCGCTGTTCCTGGTGGCCAAGTCCAAGGGTTATTTCGCGCAGGAGAAACTGGACGTCGTCATCGACGCCGGCAGCGGCTCCGGCAACGCCGTCAATCGCGTGGCGTCGGGCACTTACGACATGGGCTTTGCCGACATGGCGGCGCTGATGGAATTCACCGCCAACAACCCGGGTTCGCCGGGCAAGCCGATGGCCGTGATGATGGTCTACAACGACACGCCCGCAGCGATTTTCTCGCTCAAGAAAACCGGCATCAAGACGCCGGCCGACCTGACCGGCAAGAAGCTGGGCTCGCCGGTGTTCGACGCCGGCCGCCGCGGCTATCCGATCTTCGCCAAGGCCAACGGCCTGGACGCCTCCAAGGCCAATTGGATCAGCATGGATCCGCCGCTGCGTGAAACCATGCTGGCGCGCGGCGACGTCGACGCCATCACCGGCTTCTATTTCACCTCGCTGCTGAACCTGAACGCGCGCGGCATCAAGGATGCGGACATCAACGTGATGATGTACCCCGACTACGGCGTCAAGCTGTACGGCAACGCCATCATCGCCAATGAAAGCCTGATGAAGACCAATCCGGAAGCGCTCAGGGGTTTCCTGCGCGCCTTCGCCAAGGCCACCAAGGACGTGCTGGCCGATCCCGAAGCCGCCATCAAGGTGCTCAAGGAACGCGACGGCCTGATCGACGCGAAGCTGGAACTGCGCCGCCTCAAGCTGGCCATCTCCAGCGCCATCGCCACGCCGCACGCCAAGGCCGAAGGTTACGGCCAGGTGTTCCTGCCGCGCCTGACGCTGATGGCCTCGCAAGTGTCGGATGCCTACGGCACCAAGACCCGCGTCAATGCGGAAAAGATCTGGACCCCGGCTTACCTGCCATCCAAAGAACTGCTCAACGTGTTCGGGAAATGACATTGCACGCCGACACTATTGAAGCAGCTGTGGACGCTTCGGCCGACACTTTCGTCGACTTCCGCCGCGTCTTCCTGTCCTACGACGGCTCCGACGAATTCGCGGTCGAAGACATTTCCCTGCAAACCAAACAGGGAGAATTCATCGCCATCGTCGGCCCGTCCGGCTGCGGCAAGTCGACCTTCATGAAGCTGGCGACCGGCCTGAAACGTCCCACGCGCGGCAGCATCTCCATCGCCGGCGCCGACGTCACCGGTCCGCTCAAATTCGTCGGCATGGCCTTCCAGGCGCCGACGCTGCTGCCGTGGCGCACCACGCTCGACAACGTGCTGCTGCCGCTGGAAATCGTCGAGCCGTATCGGCGCGACTTCAAGAAGAACAAGGCGCAGTACGCCGAGCGTGCGCTCAAGTTGCTCAAGACGGTCGGCCTCGACGGCTATGCCGACAAGTTCCCGTGGGAACTGTCGGGCGGCATGCAGCAACGCGCGTCGATCTGCCGCGCACTGATCCACGAACCGAGGATGCTGCTGCTGGACGAACCGTTCGGCGCGCTCGACGCCTTCACGCGCGAAGAGCTGTGGTGCGTGCTGCGCGACCTGTGGACCGAGCGCAAATTCAACGTCATCCTGGTGACCCACGATCTGCGCGAAGCCGCCTTCCTGGCCGACACCATTTATGTGATGAGCAAACGCCCCGGCCGCATCGTGGCGCGCAAGGAAAATCCGCTGCCGCGTCCGCGCGAACTGGAGCTCACCTACACCGATCCCTTCAACGCCCTGGTGCACGAGTTGCGCGAGCATATCGGCCGCGTCAGAAATACTTAAGCCGAGGCGACCATGAAAAAAACTTCTTCCCTGAACCAGGCCGCGCGCACGATGGCGCCGTGGATATTGCTGCTGGCGATCCTGGTGGTCTGGCAAATCGTCTGCAGCGCGCTGGACGTGTCCGAGTTCATCTTCCCGAGCCCGATGGCGATCATCGAGGCCATGATCGAATTCGCCGGTCCGATTGCGCATCACGCACTGTCGACTTTCTGGGTCACCATGGTGGGCTTCGCCATCGCGGTCGCGGTCGGCGTGTCGCTGGGCTTCCTGATCGGCTCGTCGCCGCTGCTGTATGCCGCAGCCTATCCATTGATGACGGCGTTCAATGCACTGCCCAAAGCCGCCTTCGTGCCGGTGCTGGTGGTGTGGTTCGGCATCGGCGCCGGCCCGGCGATCCTGACGGCTTTCCTGATTTCCTTCTTCCCGATCATGGTCAACATCGCCACCGGTCTGGCGACCCTGGAGCCGGAACTGGAAGACGTGCTGCGCGTACTCGGCGCCAAACGCATGGACATCCTGCTCAAGGTCGGCATGCCGCGCTCGCTGCCGTATTTCTTCGCGTCGTTGAAGGTCGCCATCACGCTGGCTTTCGTCGGCTCGACCGTATCGGAGATGAACGCCTCCAACGAAGGCATCGGCTACCTGCTGGTCTCGGCCGGCTCGTCGATGAAGATGCCGCTGGCCTTTGCCGGGCTGGTTGTCATCGGCGCGATGGCGATGGCCATGTACGAGCTGTTCGCGATCATCGAAAAACGCACCACGCGCTGGGCGCATCGGGGTCGCGACGGCGGCAACCGCGCGTGATATTTTTGCAATTTCTCCGATTGTCGACAATCCGGCTTATTTGGCTATGGTAAATTCCGCAGATCATTTGAATAACCTGAAACGCGCGCCACGCCGCGCCGTTTCTGCTAGGGGAAAACCGTGACCGCAACGTCGCCTGCGCGCCTGCAAATAGCGCATATCCGCAAGACCTATCCGGGAGTGCTGGCCAACGACGACATCAACCTGAGCGTCGCGCCCGGCGAGATCCATGCCGTGCTCGGCGAGAACGGCGCCGGCAAGTCGACCCTGATGAAGATCATCTTCGGCACCGTCAAGCCCGACGCCGGCGAAATCTACTGGAACGGCGCACTGGCGCACATCGCCAATCCGCAGATCGCGCGCAAGCTCGGCATCGCCATGGTGTTCCAGCACTTCTCGCTGTTCGACACGCTGACCGTGGCGGAAAACATCGCGCTCGGCCTCGACGCCGACACCGACATGCAGGACCTGGTCGCGCGCATCCGCCAGACCGGCGAAAAATACGGCCTCGAGCTGGAACCGAATCGCCACGTCCACACGCTCTCGGTGGGCGAACGCCAGCGCGTGGAAATCGTGCGCGCGCTGCTCACCAATCCGCAATTGCTGATCCTCGACGAACCGACTTCGGTGCTGACGCCGCAGGCGGTCGAGAAACTGTTCGTCACGCTGCGCCTGCTGGCCGACGAAGGCTGCAGCATCCTCTACATCAGCCACAAGCTCGACGAGATCCGCGCGCTGTGCCACAGCGCCACCGTGATGCGCGGCGGCCGCGTGACCGGCACCTGCGACCCGCGCAATGAAACCAGCGCCGGCCTGTCGCGCATGATGATCGGCGAAGAACTGGTACGCCTGCGCCGCGAGAGAAACCCAGAGTCGCAACGCAACGAGCGCAAGCTGCACGTCAATCGCCTGTGCCTGCCCAAGGCGCATCTGTTCGCCACCGAACTCAAAGACATCGAATGCGAAGTGCGCGCCGGCGAGATCGTCGGCATCGCCGGCGTGTCCGGCAACGGCCAGCAGGAACTGCTGGCGGCGCTGTCCGGCGAAGACCAGCGCGCCGCGCCCAACATGATCATGCTGGGCGGCAGCGCCGTCGGTCACCTGGCGCCGAATCCGCGCCGCGCCAAGGGCCTCGGCCTGGTGCCGGAAGAACGCCTCGGTCGCGGCGCCGTGCCGACACTGAGCCTGTCGGCCAACATGCTGCTGTCGCATCAGAAAGTCCCGTACGTGAAACACGGCATGATCGACTTCGCCTACACGCGCAAGGTCGCCGCCGCCATCATCGAGCGCTTCAAGGTCAAGGCCGGCGGTCCCGATGCGCTGGCGAAAAGCCTGTCCGGCGGCAACCTGCAGAAGTTCATCGTCGGCCGCGAGATGGAGCGCAAACCCGGCGTCTTCATCGTCGCGCAACCGACCTGGGGCGTCGACGTCGGCGCCGCCGCGCAAATCCATGCCGAAATCCTGGCGCTCAAACAAGAAGGCTGTGCCGTGCTGGTGATCTCCGAAGAACTCGACGAATTGTTCGCCCTGTGCGACCGCCTGCATGTGATCGCCAAGGGACGCTTGTCGCCTTCCATCCCGATTGAACAGGCTACGCGCGAGCAGGTCGGCTTGTGGATGAGCGGCTTGTGGAACGATGATGCATCGGACGCCGCTGCGGAGGCTGCACATGGCTAAGGCAATGTTCACCTCGCTTCCGTTCCGGCTCGAACTGCGCGGCGTCCCGTCGCGCCGCATGACCTATCTGTCGCCGGTCATCGCCATCGTCCTGACGCTGTTGCTCGGCGCGCTGCTGTTCATGGCGCTGGGCAAGGATCCAATTGCCGGGCTCAAGGTCTTCCTGGTGGATCCGTTCAGCAGCAGGCGCGCCATCAGCGAACTCCTGCTGAAATCGGTTCCGCTGATCCTGTGCGCGCTGGGCCTTGCCGTGTGCTTCCGCGCCAGCATCTGGAACATCGGCGCCGAAGGCCAGTTCACCGTCGGCGCCTTGTGCGCGGGCGCCATGCTGGTGTGGATCGACGTGCCCGACCACGCGATTCCGGGCGGTCTCGGACTGATCCTGATGATCGTCGCAGGCGTGATCGGCGGCGCATTCTGGGCCGGCATCACGGCGCTCTTGCGCGACAAGTTCAACGCCAATGAAATCCTGGTGTCGCTGATGCTGACCTATGTCGCGCAACTGTTGCTGATGTATGCCGTCAACGGTCCGCTGAAGGATCCCAACGGCATGAACTTCCCGCAGTCGAAAGTTTTCTCCAGCGAATTCATGCTGCCGATGCTGATGAGTGACACGCGCCTGCACATCGGCTTTGCCGTGACCATCGTGGCGGCGATCGTGATGGCGGTGTTCATGATGCGCAGCTTCCGCGGCTTCTCGCTGATGGTCGGCGGCGTCGCCCCTCACGCCGCGCGCTACGCCGGTTTTTCCAGCCGCAATGCGCTATGGGTGTCGCTGCTGATTTCGGGCGGCTTCGCCGGCCTGGCGGGATCGTTTGAAATCGCCGGGCCGATCGGCCAGCTGTTGCCGTCGGTGTCGCCGGGCTATGGCTTCGCGGCGATCATCGTCGCCTTCATCGGCCGCCTGCATCCGATCGGCGCGGTGTTCGGCGGACTGATCATGTCGCTGCTGTACCTGGGCGGCGAGCTGGCGCAATCGCGCCTCGGTCTGCCGTCGGCGATCACGGGCGTGTTCCAGGGCATGCTGCTGTTCCTGCTGCTGGCGTGCGACACGCTGATCGACTATCGCCTGCGCTGGAAACAGCAAGCTTAAGGAATACAACACATGGACCAACTCGCTCCCCTCATCGCGGCCTCGATCAACGCCGGCACGCCGCTGCTGCTGGCGGCCATCGGCCTGCTGATCAACGAACGCGCCGGCGTGCTCAATCTCGGCGCGGAAGGCATGATGCTGGTCGCCGCCATCGCCGGTTTCGCGGTCGGCTACACCACCAGGAGCCCGCTGCTGGGCTTCCTCGCCGGCGCGCTGTGCGGCATGCTGATGGCGACGCTGTTCTCGTGGCTGGCGTTGATCCTGGCGACCAACCAGGTCGCCACCGGACTGGCGCTGTCGATCTTCGGCGCCGGCTTGTCGGCGTTCATCGGCCAGCGTTTCGTCGGCCTGGCGCTGCCGTCGCAAAGCACCGGCATTCCAGGCCTGAACAATCTTCCCTTCGTCGGCCCGGCCTTCTTCACCCAGCACTGGATGGCCTATGTCGCGCTGCTGCTGTGTGCGGCGATTGCCTGGTTCCTGTACCGCACGCGCGCTGGCCTGATCCTGCGCGCGGTCGGCGAGTCGCCCGAGTCGGCGCATGCGCTGGGCTATTCGGTACGCGGCATCCGCTTCCTCGCGCTGCTGTTCGGCGGCGCCTGCTGCGGCCTGGCCGGCGCTTACCTGTCGCTGGTCTATACGCCGATGTGGGTGGAGGGTCTGGTGTCCGGGCGCGGCTGGATCGCGCTGGCGCTGACGGCCTTCGCCACCTGGCGTCCGGCACGGGTCTTGCTCGGTTCGCTGCTGTTCGGCGGCGTGACGATTCTGCAGTTCTATCTGCAGGGCATCGGCGTGACGATTCCGTCGCAGATCCTGTCGATGCTGCCCTACGTCGCCACCATCGTGGTGCTGGCGCTGATCTCGCGCAATCCGGACTGGATCCGCCTGAACATGCCGGCTTCGCTGGGCAAGCCGTTCCGCCCGGGCGCATCCTGATTTTGTTGTTTGTTTCTTGTTTTTGCCTGCTCGTTTTTGCACATTATTTTTTAATTGATTCGATTGATTTTTCACCAGGGAGAGAAAGTATGAAGATTTCGCGCAGGGCATCGATTGCGATGCTCGCCACGCTGGCCGCCGCCACCTTGATCGGCTGCGGCAAAAAAGAAGAAGCAGCTCCCGCCACCGCACCTGCGCCTGCCGCTGCAGCGCCGGCCGCAGCCGAACCGCTGAAGGTCGCCTTCGTCTACATCGGCCCGGTCGGCGACGCCGGCTGGACCTTCGCCCACGACAACGGCCGCAAGGCGGTCGAGGCCAAGTTCAGCGACAAGGTCAAGACCACCTTCGTCGAAAACGTCCCCGAGTCGGCGGCCGACGCCGAGCGCGTAATGCGCCAGCTGGCCACCGACGGCAACAAGCTGATCTTCGGCACTACCTTCGGCTACATGGAAGCGATGCTGAAGGTCGCCAAGGAATTCCCGGACGTCAAATTCGAACATGCCACCGGCTTCAAGACCGCCGACAACCTGGCGCAATACGACGTGCGCACCTATGAAGGCGCTTACCTGGCAGGCGTGGTCGCCGGCAAGATGAGCAAGTCGGGCAAGCTGGGCGTGGTCGCTTCGGTGCCGATTCCTGAAGTGGTCCGCAACATCGACGCCTTCACGCTGGGCGCGCGCTCGATCAATCCAAAAGCCACCACGCGCGTGGTCTGGGTCAACAAGTGGTTCGATCCGGGCAAGGAACGTGAGGCCGCCACCACGCTGATCGGCCAGGGCGTCGACGTGCTGATGCAAAACACCGATTCCGCCGCCGTCGTCCAGACTGCGCAGGAAAAAGGCGTCTACGCATTCGGCTGGGACAGCGACATGACCAGCTTCGGCCCGAAGGCTCACCTGGCGGCGTCGATGATCAACTGGGGCGTGTACTACACGGCGCGCGTCCAGGCGGTGCTCGACGGTTCGTGGAAGACCGGCACCACCTGGCTCGGCCTGAAGGAAAACGGCATCGACCTGGGCGGCTTCAATCCTGAACTGCCGGCCGACGTCAAGGCGCTGGTCGAAGAGCGCAAGAAGGGCATCGCCGACGGTTCCGCACCGATCTGGAAAGGTCCGATCAAGGACAACACCGGCAAGGAACAGGTCGCCAAGGATGCGGTTGCCGATGACGGCTTCCTGCATGGCGTCAAGTTCTACGTCGAAGGCGTGGAAGGCAAGGTACCGGGCTGATCGTCCGATTCTTCGGATTCATCCGACTTGCCAATGTAGCAATCTGCCGGAGACCTCAGCGTCTCCGGCATTTTTTTGTGCACCCGCTTTGCCTGCGCGGCGGCATAATGGCTTCCTTGCCCAAGGAGATCCGCCATGCCCAAGCCGCTTCCCACCCGTCTCCTGCACGTCACCATCGAACGCGCCGTACAGGACGTGTATCGCTTCGTCGCCAATCCTGAAAACATGCCGAAATGGGCTTCCGGCCTGGGCAAGGGCATTCATCAAGTCGACGGCAAATGGTTCGCCGATACGCCGGAAGGCAAGCTGGAAGTCCGTTTTGCGCCGGCCAACGACTTCGGCGTGCTTGACCACGAGGTGATCCTGGCGTCGGGCGCCGGCGTCGTCATCCCCATGCGCGCAGTGGCCAACGGCGACGGCTGCGAGCTGACCTTCACCCTGTTCCGCCAGCCCGGGATGAGCGATGACAAATTCAACGAAGATACCGCCTGGGTGACGCGCGACCTGGAAGCGCTCAAGGCCTTGCTGGAAGCCTAAAGCCTTTATCCGGCCGCCGCGCTGACTGTATAATGCCAATCCAACACCGGCCCCGCGCCAGACGGAATCCCCCCGAACGCAATGAACCTGCCGTTTTCCCACCGGGAAAACGCGGGCACTGAACAACTTATGCAAAAAGCTCGCAAACCGATCGACATCAAGATATCCACGGTGGTCGCCATTTCCGCGATCCTGCACGAAACCGATCCGGCAGCACTGGACCAGGCCCTCAGGGACATGACCGGCGGCGTGTCCGACTTCTTTGAAGACGAATTCGCCGTGATCGACATCGGCGCGCTGGACACTGCCGGCGCCGGCATCGACTGGGCTGCGCTGGTCACCTTGTTCAAGCGCTATCGCCTGAATGCGGTCGCCGTGCGTAATGCGCCGGAGGAACTGCACGCCGAGATCGCTGCGCAAGGACTGTCCATCGACGGCGGCGCGCCGCGTCCGCAACAACAGGAAGCCGAAACCGCCGTTGCAGCAGAGGAAGCGCCGAAGCCGGCCGCTGCCCCTGCTGCTGCGGCCGCCGCAGCGCCGGTTCAGGCCGCTCCGGTCGCTCCGGCCGCTTCGTTCGCACCCGCAGCCGCCACGATGATCATCGACACGCCGGTGCGCGCAGGCCAGCGCATTTATGCACGCGGCGCCGACCTGGTGATCATGGCGGCGGTCAACAACGGCGCCGAGATCATCGCCGACGGCAGCATCCACGTCTACGCCCCTTTGCGCGGCCGCGCACTGGCCGGCGCCAGCGGCAATACCGGCGCCCGTATCTTCGCGGCGAGCCTGGAAGCGGAACTGGTGTCGATTGCCGGCGTCTACCGTACCTTTGAGAACGGTCATCCGCCCGAACTGGCGCAGAAACAGGTGCAGGTGCGCCTGACCGGCGACCGTATCGACGTGCTGCCGATCAATACCAGCAAATAATTCGGTAATTTAGTATTCGCATCATCAAGTATTCAATCTTCTAAGGAGTCTTTTGTGGCAAAAATCATCGTTGTGACATCCGGTAAAGGCGGCGTCGGCAAAACGACGTCGAGCGCCAGTTTCGCATCGGGTCTGGCTCTGCGCGGACACAAGACCGTCGTCATCGACTTCGACGTCGGCCTGCGCAATCTCGATCTGATCATGGGCTGCGAACGCCGCGTGGTGTACGACCTGATCAATGTCGTCAATCAGGAAGCAACGCTGAACCAGGCGCTGATCAAGGACAAGCATTGCGACAACCTGTTCATCCTGCCGGCCTCGCAAACCCGCGACAAGGACGCGCTGTCGGAAGAAGGCGTGGAACGCGTGCTGGGCGACCTGCAAAAGATGGATTTCGAATACATCATCTGCGATTCGCCGGCCGGCATCGAACACGGCGCCGTGATGGCGCTGACCTTCGCCGACGAAGCGATCATCGTGACCAATCCGGAAGTTTCCTCGGTGCGCGATTCGGACCGCATCCTCGGCATCATCCAGGCCAAGTCGCGTCGCGCCCTGAGCGGCGGCGAACCGGTCAAGGAACATCTGCTGATCACCCGCTATTCGCCCAAGCGCGTCGAAGCCGGCGAAATGCTGTCGTACACCGACGTTCAGGAAATCCTGCGCATCCCGCTGATCGGCATCATCCCTGAATCGGAATCGGTGCTGCACGCGTCCAACCAGGGCAATCCTGCGATCCACCTGAAGGAGACCGACGTGTCCGAGGCCTACCAGGACCTGGTCAGCCGCTTCCTCGGCGAAGACCTGCCGCTGCGCTTTACCAGCTACGAAAAGCCGGGCCTGCTCCAGCGTATTTTCGGAGGTAAATGACATGGCTTTGCTTTCCTTCCTGTTTCCGCCCAAGGCAAAAAGCGCCACCGCTGCCAAGGAACGCCTGCAGATCATCATCGCGCGCGAGCGCGGCGGTCGCCAGGGCCAGGGTTATGACTTCCTGCCGGCGCTGCACAAGGAACTGATCGAGGTGATCTCCAAGTACACCAAGGTCAACGCCGACGACATCAAGATCTCGCTCGACCGCCAGGGCAACCTGGAAGTGCTCGACGTGAACGTGGTGCTGCCGGACGCCGACGCGCCTTAAGCTCCTCATCACTGCGCCGGACTTGATCCGGCGCAGTGCTTTTTGGAGCCCGGATTCATTCGACGCTCCGAAAACTGCTCTCTGCATGCCATGCACATTTCCATCTTCAGCCGCTCCGCCGACGACCTTGCCCTGATCGCACGCAGCCTGCCCGCGCACGACTGCGAAGCCGTGCAGCAGCGCGCCGACCTGCGCCGCGCGCAGGCGCAATCACAGGTGCAATTGCTGATCGTGGATGTGGCCGACGCCGGTGAACACCTCGCTGAAATTCTGCAAGCGACGGCGACGCTGCCGGTGCTGCTGCTGGCGGACGACACGGCTGCCGAACTGGTCGCGTTGTCGGAATACGCCGGCCGGCGCCTGGTCGAGAGCGAGTTCAAACCCTTGCGTCGCCAGGCCCTTGCCGCGCGCGTGGCCTTGCTGCTGCAGCGCGCCTATCCGGACCACGATGCGCGGCAGGTGCAGCAATTCGGCGATTATCGTTTTGAAACGCCCGCGCACGTGGTCACTCATGCGGGCGTGCCGGTCACGCTGACGCAAAAGGAATTCGCGCTGGCGTTGCTGCTGTTCGCCAGCATCGGCCGGCCGCTGTCGCGCGTCACGCTGCAGGAAAGCGTATGGGGTGAGGAAGACGACAACGCCGTGCCGACCCGCACCATCGACACCCACATCTCGCGCGTGCGCAGCAAGCTCGCGCTCAAGCCCGAGAACGGCTATCGGCTCAGCACCGTGTACGGCTACGGCTACCAGCTGGAGCGGCTGGACGGCCCCGCTGCGAAAAAGTAGACGACGTGTCAGGCGCACGCACCGACCATTTTCTTAGCCGTATCGCGGCAACGCTGGCGCGCGATCCGGCACTGCGCCAGGGCCGCTTTGTCGACACCGCCGCCGGACGCGTGCACGTGACCGACTCTGCCGCGGGCGACGATGACCGCCCCTGCATCGTCTTCACGCCTGACGGCCCCAACGTGGTGGCCCACTATCAACACTTGATCGCTTTGCTGGCGCCGCGCTTCCGCGTGGTCTGCTTTGACATGCCGGGATTCGGTTTTTCATTGCCGGCGGCGGATTACGCCCACTCGCTGGAGCAAGGCGCAGGTGTGGTGCTGGCCGTACTGGATCAACTGCAAATCGGGCGCGCCACGCTGGCGTTCAGCTGCGCCAACGGCCTGTATGCGATCCGCGCGGCGCAACTGGCGCCGGCCCGCATCGACAGCTTGATGCTGACGCAAACGCCGGCGCTGGCGGCGATGCAGGCGTGGGCGTACAAGATGATTCCGCGACCGTTGCGCGTGCCGGTGGCGGGCCAGCTGATCACTTGGCTGGCCCGCCGCAAACTGGCGCAGCTCTGGTATCGCAGCGCCTTGCCGGCAAGCACGGATACTGGCGCATTTCAGGAAACCGCACGCCGTGCTTTTGATGCCGGTGGCTGCTTCTGCCTGGGAGGCGTGGTGCAGGGGCTGTTGCGCGAAACCTCCCTGTCCACGTTATCGGACATCCCTTGCACGCTGATCTGGGGCAATCTGGACCGTTCGCACCGGACCACGCCGCCGGCATCGCTGCAAGATTGCCTGCCGCAGGCGGACATCGTGCAGTTCAACGACTGCGGGCATTTTCCCGATCTGGAGCAACCAGAACGTTACGCACGAGAAATTATTGTCCATATGGAAAAACTTCCTCCGCGTGCGGTGTCGCCTCATAGCCTGCATAAATAGTCATATTGATACACTTCAAAACCCCTTTACCTGCAGCGGGTATAATACCGAGTTGATATTTCTCCATTTTTTCGCAGCACTTCGCCCGTAAACCACAGAGTCGCCATGCACTTGCTTGCCGTCGGACTGAACCACACTACCGCGCCGGTTTCCCTGCGCGAAAAAGTGGCATTCCCGGCCGACCAGATCGGCCAGGCGGTGGCGTCGGCGCGCGCCTGGTTCGGGCGCGCGGACCTGAGCGCCAATCTGGCGCAGACCGGCGAAGCGGCGATCCTGTCGACCTGCAACCGCACCGAGCTGTACGCCGCCAGCACCGCTGCCGCAGGCGGCGTCGATGTCGCCATCGACAGCACCGCGCATTTCCTGGCTGACTATCACAAGCTTTCCTACGCCGAACTGCGTCCTTTCCTTTACGCCTTGCCGCAGGACAATGCCGTGCGTCACGCCTTCCGCGTCGCCTCCGGGCTGGACTCGATGGTGCTGGGCGAACCGCAGATCCTCGGACAGATGAAGGACGCCGTGCGCCAGGCGGATGCCGCCGGCGGTCTCGGCACCTATTTGCATCAGTTGTTCCAGCGCACCTTCGCGGTCGCCAAGGAAGTCCGCAGCACCACTGAAATCGGCGCGCACAGCGTGTCGATGGCGGCCGCTGCGGTGCGCTTGTCGCAACGCATCTTCGATTCGATCTCGGGCCAGAACGTGCTGTTCATCGGCGCCGGTGAAATGATCGAGTTGTGCGCCACCCATTTTGCTGCGCAGAATCCGAAATCGCTGACCGTCGCCAACCGCACGCTGGAACGCGGCGAAACGCTGGCGCATCGCTTCAACGGCGCGGCACTGCGCCTGGCCGATCTGCCGACGCAGTTGTCGAAGTTCGACATCGTGGTGTCCTGTACCGCCTCGTCGCTGCCGATCATCGGCCTCGGCCTGGTCGAGCGCGCCGTCAAGGCGCGTCGCCACAAACCGATTTTCATGGTCGACCTGGCCGTGCCGCGCGATATCGAATCCGAAGTCGGCCGTCTCGACGACGTCTTCCTGTACACCGTCGACGACCTCGCGTCAGTCGTGCAGAGCGGGGTCGAAAACCGCCAGGCCGCCGTCGCGCAGGCCGAAGCCATCATCGAAACCCGCGTGCAGTCCTTCATGCACTGGATCGACAGCCGCGCCGTGGTGCCGGTGATCCAGGACCTGCACGATGCCGGCGAATCGCTGCGCATGGCCGAGCTGGAACGCGCCCGCAAGCTGCTGGCCAAGGGCGAAGACATCGACGCCGTGCTCGACGCCTTGTCCAGGGGCCTCACCGCCAAATTCCTGCACGGCCCGCAACAGGCCCTGCATCACGCGCAAGGCGACGAGCGCGCGCAATTGGTCCAGCTGCTGCCGCAACTGTTCCGCACCAAACGTTAGCGACTCGGTTCGCCGGCCGGCATCCTCGCGATCGCCGGCACTCTCTGCCCATGCTTGCAACGCGGCATCGCATCACCCCCTCATTTCAGTAAAGTCAGTCCATGAAACCATCCATGCTCGCCAAACTCGACCAGCTCGCCGAACGGCTGGAAGAACTCAATAACCTGCTGATGCAGCAGGAAGCCACGTCCGACATGGACAACTACCGCAAGATGACGCGCGAACACGCCGAGCTCGGTCCGCTGGTGGCGCTGTACCACACTTATGTACAGGCGGCGAACGACATCACGACTGCGCAGGAGCTGCTGTCGGATCCCGACATGAAGGAATTCGCGCAGGAAGAAATCAACGGCGCCAAGGCGCGCATGGAAGCGCTGGAAGCCGACCTGCAAAAGATGCTGCTGCCGAAGGATCCCAACGACGAGCGCAACATCTTCCTGGAAATCCGCGCCGGCACCGGCGGCGACGAATCGGCGCTGTTCGCCGGCGACCTGCTGCGCATGTACACCCGCTTCGCCGAACGCAACCGCTGGCAGGTGGAAATGATATCGGCCTCCGATTCGGAAGTCGGCGGCTACAAGGAAGTGATCGTGCGCATCGCCGGCTTCGGCGCGTATTCACGCCTGAAGTTCGAATCCGGCGGCCATCGCGTGCAGCGCGTGCCGGCCACCGAAACCCAGGGCCGCATCCACACCTCGGCCTGCACCGTGGCCGTGATGCCGGAAGCCGACGAAGTCGAAGACGTCGACATCAACCCGGCCGATATCCGCATCGACACCTACCGCGCCTCGGGCGCGGGCGGCCAGCACATCAACAAGACCGACTCGGCGGTGCGCATCACGCATATGCCGACCGGCATCGTGGTGGAATGCCAGGACGACCGCAGCCAGCACAAGAACAAGGCTTCGGCGCTGAAGGTGCTGGCGGCGCGCATCAAGGACGTGCAACTGCGCGAACAGCAATCCAAGGAAGCCGCCACGCGCAAATCGCTGATCGGCTCGGGCGACCGCAGCGAACGCATCCGCACCTACAATTTCCCGCAGGGCCGCATGACGGATCACCGCATCAACCTGACGCTGTACAAGCTGGATTTCATCTTGGACGGCGATCTGGAAGAGTTGACCAATGCGTTGATCACCGAGCATCAGGCGGAGTTGCTGGCGCAGCTGGGTGACGAATAAAGAGTGGCGATTGTTCAGTGCGACCGGCCAGTAGCCCAGCATTGTCGCGGCCTGTGGCACAATGCAGCGACGCCGGAACCAATTGCAAACGGACCTCTCTCAGGGTACAGCTTAGGCTAGCCAATTCCGAACAACATCAAAATCCAACGCCCATGAAATCGTCCAAATCCCTGTTCCTGTCCGTGGCCCTGTTGTGCGTCGCCCTGCTCGGCGTCGCTCTGTATCTGCAGATCGTCGAAGAGATGATGCCGTGCCCGCTGTGCATCATCCAGCGCTACATCTTCGTCGCCATCGCCATCATCTGCATCATCTTCGCCTTCCTGCCGCCGGGCTCCGCCAAGCTTGGCGCCGGCCTCGGCGCACTGGCTGCATTGGGCGGCATCGCCACCGCCGGCTGGCACCTGTGGGTGCAGGCGCATCCGGGTACTTCCTGCGGCATCGATCCGCTGGAAACTTCCCTCAACACCATCCCGACCGCGACGCTGTTCCCGACGCTGTTCAAGGCCGACGGCCTGTGCGCCAATCCGTATCCTTTCCTCGGCCTGTCGATTCCGCAATGGTCGCTGATCTGGTTCGCCATCATCGCCATCGTGCTGGTGCGCCGCATCGTCAAGCGCGCTTGATTTTCCGTGGGTGATTTTTCGGACATCCGGCCAGGCATCAGTCTGGCCGAGGCGCTACGCAGCGCCCCGCTCGATCCGCTGGAAAATCGCATCCTGATCGGCCATGCACTGCAACTGACGCGCATCCAGCTGATCACCCAATCCGAACGTCAGCTTGCTGCCGATGAAGCGGCGCAACTGAGCGCGCTGTTCCGTCGTCGCCTGCAAGGCGAGCCGATTGCCTACATCGTCGGCGAGCGCGAGTTCTTCGGCCTGGCGATGCAAGTCACACCGGATGTCCTGATCCCGCGCCCCGACACCGAATTGCTGGTGGAGCTGGCGCTGGAGCGGCTGCCGCAACACGGCAAGGCGCTCGACATGGGCACCGGATCAGGCGCCATCGCGGTGGCCATCGCACACACGCGGCCGGATGTCGCCATGAGGGCGCTCGATGTCAGTGAAGGCGCGCTGAAGGTCGCCGCCGGCAATGCGCAGCGGCATGGCGCAAAGGTGGAGTTCTTGCGCAGCGACTGGTACGCCGCGCTGAATGACATGGGCAACGCCAATCAGCCGTACCTCGACCTGATCGTTTCCAACCCACCTTACATCGTCGCCGGCGACATGCATCTGTCGCAGGGCGATTTGCGCTTCGAACCGATCGGCGCGTTGACCGATCACGCCGACGGCTTGTCGGCGCTGCGCATCATCGTCGACGGTGCGGCGACTTATCTGAAACCGGGCGGCTGGCTGTTGATGGAGCACGGCTACGATCAGTCTGGCGCCGTGCGCAAGCTGCTGGAGCAGCGCGGTTTCGCCGAAGTGCAAAGCTGGCGTGATCTGGCGGGGATTGAACGTGTCAGCGGCGGCAAGCTTGCTGCCGCTTCGCAATAGATTTCCCACCTCCAAAACAAAACACCGTCGTCCCGATTTTCATCAAGACGACGGTGCTTGTTGGCTCCTCCTGCAAGTAAATCAGGCGGCCTGTTTTCCGCCTTCCGGCACATGCGGCTTCTGGCCTGCGTCGAACATCCGCAGCAAATCCGCTTCCTTCTGCTTGGCCGCTTTCAGGTGGCGTTCCTTGACATGGCCATAGCCGCGAATATCTTCCGGAATGCGTGCAATCGCCGTTGCCTGAGCAAGATTGTCGGCGTTGAGCCTGCTTAACAAACCGCCGACCGTCTTGCAGTATTCGCCGATCAGCGCGCGTTCCTGCTTGCGCTCGTCGGTGTAGCCGAATACATCCAGCGGGGTGTTGCGCAAGAAACGCAGCTTGGCCAGCACGCCGAAGGCGCGCATCATCCACGGGCCGTATTCCTTCTTGATCAGGTGGCCCTTGCTGTCATGCTTGGCCAGCAGCGGCGGCGCCAGGTGGAATTTCAGCTGGTAGTCGCCCTCGAACATGCCGGCAATCTTTTCGCGGAAGGCCGGCGCGGTATAGAGGCGCGCAACTTCATATTCGTCCTTGTACGCCATCAGCTTGAACAGGTACGTCGCCACCGCCGTGCTGAGCTTCATCGCCTTGCCGGCTTCACCCAATGCAGCTTCCGCATGCTGCGCCTGCGCAACGAAGTCGCTGTACCGGCGCGCGTAAGCGGCATTCTGGTATTGCGTGAGGAAGTCGACCCGCTTGGCCAGCACTTCTTCCAGCGATGGCGGACGCTTGAAGTCGATCACCTGCGCCGTCATGCCGTTGCGACGCGCGGCTTGCGCCACCATGTCGGCATCGTGCGCGGCAGCGCGGCCCCAGCCGAAGGCTTGCTTGTTGAACTCGACCGACAAGGCGTTGAGCTCGATGGCCTTGAGCAGCGCGCTTTCCGACAATGGCACCCAGCCGCGTTGCCATGCATAACCGAGCATGAACATATTGGTCGCGATGGCGTCGCCCATCAACGCGGTGGCGATGTTGCCGGCGTCGATCAGGGCCACGCGGTCCTTGCCGCAGGCGCTCTGGATGCTGCCCTCGGCGGACTCCGCCGGGAACTGCCAGTCCGGATTGCGCACGAAGGCCGCGGTCGGCATGCGGGTCGCATTGACCGCTGCATGCGTGCGTCCCTCGCCCATGCGCGACAAGGCATCGCGGCTGGCGGTGACGATCACGTCGCAGCCGATCACCAGGTCCGCCGCACCGGTGCCCACGCGCGTCGAATACAGGTCATCGGGACGTTCGGACAACCGCACATGCGACATCACCGGTCCGCCCTTTTGCGCCAGGCCGCTCATGTCGAGCACCGAGCAAGCCTTGCCTTCGACGTGCGCCGCCATCGCCAGGATCTGGCCAATGGTGATCACGCCGGTGCCGCCGATGCCGGTGACGACGATGCCGTAGGTGTCGCCCATGGCGGGCAATTGCGGTTCCGGCAGTAATGGTCCCTGCGCTGCGGCTTCGGTCTTTTCAACGGCGACGCGCTTGGCCTTTTTGAGCTTGCCGCCTTCCACCGTGACGAAGCTCGGGCAGAACCCGTTCACGCAGGAGTAATCCTTGTTGCACGACGACTGATTGATCTGGCGCTTGCGGCCGAACTCGGTTTCCAACGGCTCCACCGACAGGCAGTTGGACTGCACGCTGCAATCGCCGCAGCCTTCGCACACCGCCTCGTTGATGACCGCGCGCTTGGCCGGGTCGGGATAGGCGTCGCGTTTGCGGCGGCGGCGTTTTTCCGAGGCGCAGGTCTGGTCGTAGATCATGGCGGACACGCCCGGCACTTCGCGCAGTTCGCGCTGCACGGCGTCGAGTTCGCTGCGATGGCGGATGGTCACGCCTTCGGCCCACGGCGTGCCGGCCGGGTACTTGTCCGGCTCGTCGGTGACGACGATGATGGGACGCACGTTCTCGGCCGCCAACTGGCGCGAAATCATGGCCGGGTCGAGCGGGCCGTCGAACTCTTGCCCGCCGGTCATGGCGACCGCGTCGTTGTACAGAATCTTGTAGGTCATGTTGACCTTGCCCGCCACGGCCGCGCGCACGGCCAGCAAACCCGAATGGAAATACGTGCCGTCGCCGAGATTGGAGAACACGTGCTTCTCGCTGGTGAACGGCGCCTGTCCGACCCAGGTTACGCCCTCGCCGCCCATGTGTGAAAAGATGGTCGATTCGCGATCCATCCAGGTCACCATGTAGTGGCAGCCGATGCCGGCCAGCGCACGGCTGCCGTCGGGAAGTTTGGTCGACGTGTTGTGCGGGCAACCCGAGCAGAAATGCGGGATGCGGTCCTTGTTCGGATCTGGCTTGGTGCTGACGTTGAGCGTGGCTTCCTTGGCTTCGAGGAAGGCGATGCGCGCCTTGACGCGCTGCTCGATCGGATGGCCGGCGTAGTACTTGGAAATACGCGTGGCGATGGCGCGCGCGATCTGCGCCGGGCTCAGTTCATAGGTGGCCGGCAGCAGCCAGTTGCCGTGGCCTTCGCGCGGCGAGCCGCTCCATTCGCCGGTGTCGTCGAACTTGCCGACCACGCGCGGACGCACGTCGTCGCGCCAGTTGTAGAGTTCTTCCTTGATCTGGTATTCGAGGATCTGGCGCTTCTCTTCGACCACCAGGATTTCATCGAGGCCTTGCGCGAACTCGCGCACGCCTTCGGCTTCCAGCGGCCAGGTCATGCCGATCTTGTAGAGACGGATGCCGATGTCGCGCGCGACTTGCTCGTCGATGCCAAGATCGTAGAGCGCCTGGCGCGTGTCGAGATAGGACTTGCCGGCGGTGACGATGCCGATGCGCGCACGCGGGCTGTCCCAGATGATCTGGTTGAGCTTGTTGACGCGTGCATAGGCCAGCGCGGCGTACCACTTGTAGACATTCATGCGCGTCTCTTGCTCGAGCACGGTGTCGGGTTGGCGGATGTTGAGGCCATCCAGGGGCAATTCGAAATCGGTGGGGATGATCGGCTGCACGCGCTGCGGATCGATCTCCACCGACATGCCCGATTCGACGATGTCGGTCACGCACTTGAGCGACACCCACAGGCCGGTATAGCGGCTCATGGCCCAGCCGTGCAGGCCGTAGTCGAGGTATTCCTGCACCGACGACGGATACAGCACCGGGATGCCGCAGGCCTTGAGGATGTGTTCGCTCTGGTGCGCGGTGGTGGATGACTTGGCGGCGTGATCGTCGCCGGCGATCACCAGCACGCCGCCGTGTTGCGAGGTGCCGGCCATGTTGGCGTGCTTGAAGACGTCGCCGCAGCGATCAACGCCGGGCCCCTTGCCGTACCACAGCGAAAACACGCCGTCGTATTGCGCGCCCGGGAACAGGTTGACCTGCTGCGTGCCCCACACGGCGGTGGCGGCCAGGTCTTCGTTCATGCCGGGATGGAATTTGACGTGGGCGGCGTCGAGATATTTCCTGGCCTTGGCAGCGGTCTGATCGACCGTGCCCAACGGCGAGCCGCGATAGCCGGTGACGTAACCGGCGGTGTTCAATCCCGCCTGGAGGTCGTGCTGCCGCTGCAGCATCGGCAGCCGTATCAGCGCCTGGATGCCGGTCATGAAAACGCGACCGCGCTCCAGCGAATATTTGTCGTCCAGGGAAATGTCATCCAGCAGCAGGCGTTCACTGGAAGGTAGGGGTGCGTTCATGCATTGTCTCCGTGCCAAAAATCGTGTCTTTGTTTGCACATGGATCTGTTCGAGATCCTGCCTGAAACTCTTCCGCCTTGTGGGCGAATGGTTTCGTTCTTTTGATGCGGCTACAGTAGCACAAGCCGCGTATCGCCGCTACGCACGGCGCAGCATGGCGGGTGGCCGGACTGACAATGCGCTGACAACGAAAAAAAGCCCCTGCGGTTAAGGCAAGGGCCGGTGCGCAGTCGCCACGGATCAGGCGATGGGAAGGTTTCGCTCACCCGGCAGCAGCGTGTTGGCCGGCAAGGCGTCCTGCGCCTTCAGTTGCTCGTACAGCGCGGTGAAATCGGGCGCGGTGTCGTCGAACAGCTGCTGGAAATCGCGGATGACGAAATAGGTTTCCTGGTACGAATCGATCTTGTACAGCGTGCGCATGACGCGCTCGACCTGGAACGGGATGCGGTTCGGCTGCTGATTCTGCTGTGAACCACGCAGGGAGTATTCGACTTCGCCGCCCGACGACAGAATGCCGGCGCCGTAGATGCGCAAACCCTCGGGACTCTGGATCAGACCGAACTCGATGGTGTACCAATACAGGCGCGCAAGGAAAGCCAGGCCGTCGAGCTTGAGCGCCTTGAGGCCGCCCTTGCCGTACTCCTGCAAATGTTCGGCAAAGACAGGATTGAACAGCAGCGGCACATGGCCGAAGAAATCGTGGAACACGTCCGGTTCGACAATGTAGTCGAACTCGCTCTCTTCGCGCAGCCACACGGTGACCGGGAAACGGCGGTTGGCAAGGTGTTCGAAGAAAGTATGGTCCGGCACCAGTCCGGGCACGGCGACCAGTTGCCAGCCGGTGGCCTTGTACAACGCCTCGGTGGTGCGGTCGAATTGCGGGATGCCCTGCGAGACGTCGAGCGCCTTGATGCTGTCGAGGAAGACGTCGCAGGCGCGGCCCGGGATCAGCCTGGCCTGACGCTCGTAGAGGCGTCGCCACAGCGCGTGCTGGGCGGGCGTATAAGCGGCCCAGTTCTGGTCGACGACGAAGTTCTTGTCGGCGTTGCTGTAGTCGCCGCGCAAGGCGCCGCTGTCCGACTTGGCGGCCACGCTGGCAAAAAAATCGTCGGTGCTGGCGGAGTTGTTCATGAGTTCTGCTGGAAAATGCCTGTAAGCCGCCATTATCGCCGATTTCGGTCCGGGAGCTGCGCAGCGGCAAGGCGTGCGGCTGGTTCAAGCCTGCATTCAGGCCTTCGGTTTGCCGATGCCGAAGACCCTGCTGATCCATTTGAACAGCGCGCGCATGTTGGCCTTGATGATGTAGTCGAGCATGGCCGCCTGCTCTTCCATGGCTTCCTGGAACAGCGTGACCGGATTGGCCGGCTGCAGCTTCAGGTAAGCGTCCGCTTCGCCGTAGTCGCGATGGATTTCCATGCCGGCTTTCTTGGCGATGTGCATCATGACCTTGTTGGAGGACAGGCAATGCATGTACAGCGTGTCGACGTCGGCGTTGCGGCAGCGGATCGCGGCGCGCACGAACAGCTTGGTGCCGACGCCCATGCCGCGCGCCGCCGCCGACACCGACACGCCGAACTCGGCCACCCGGGCCTTGAGCGTGGCGCCGCTGACAGGCGATGCTTCGCGCGGCGCGAAAGCCAGGTGGCCGACTCCGAGCAGGCGCATCTTGCGATCGTAGACGCCGAAAATCGTGTCGCGCGAGAAATCGATATTCTCGACGTAGCGCGTCACCAGCTCATCGGACAGCTTGCTGCCGAAACGCAGCAGCCGGTCTTTTTCTTCCAGCGCCAGGAAATGCCGCAGCAGATGCCGACGCGCGCGCGGCGACAGCTCCTTGACCAGGATCATCGGCTTGTCCGATGCCTCGGCGAGGGCGCTGAGAGTCTGCTTCAGGCGGTCCAGCCTGGCGCGCAGTTGCGTGGCGAATGTCGGCATGGGCGTGGAAATGAATTAAGCGGCGTTGGCGGCATATTCTGCCACCGCTGCCGTGCGCGCCGCCAGGATCGCCTCCGGGATGCGCTGCGGCTGCTCCCGGTGCTTGGCGGCGATGGCGCCGGCATCCACGCCCTGGGCGGCCTTGAGCGCGCCCATGAGGTAATCCAGCTGCGGGAACGCGACGTCCTCGAAACCGGTGCGGCCGCGGCGGTCACATTCGGACGCCTGCAACATGTCGTGGAAGCGCTCCGGCTTGCGGAAGCCGTCGCAACGCGCCAGCAGATTGACGATGGTGGCCGGGCGCAACTCGAAGGCGCGGCCGACGTTGCCATGTTCGCGCGCGGTGATCACGGCCAGGTCGCGGCAATCGTTGGGCACTTTAAGACGATCGCAGATGCCTTGCACCAGCTCGACGCTGCGGCCTTCATGACCATGATGGCTGGGCCACAGATCGGGCGGCGTGGTGCCCTTGCCGAGATCGTGCATGAGCGCGGCGAAACGCACGCCCAGCGAATAGCCGCGTCCGGCGGCATAGTCGAGCACCATCATGACGTGCACGCCGGTGTCGATTTCGGGATGGTATTTGGCCGGTTGCGGTACGCCCCACAGCGCATCCAGCTCCGGCAGGATGCGCGCCAGCGCGCCGCAGTCGCGCAGCACGTTGAACATACGCGAGGGCATCTGCTCCATCATGCCGCGCGCCAATTCCTGCCACACACGCTCGGGCACCAGCGCATCGACCTCGCCGGCGGCGACCATCTTCTGCATCAGCGCATTGGTTTCAGGCGCGACGGTGAAATCGGGAAAGCGCGCCGCGAAGCGCGCCAGGCGCAGGATGCGCACCGGGTCTTCGATGAAGGCGTCGGAGACATGGCGAAATACGCGTCGCCGGATATCTTCTTGACCGTGATAGGGATCGACCAATACGCCGTCCTCGCCTTTGGCGATGGCGTTGATGGTGAGGTCGCGCCGCGCCAGGTCCTGCTCGAGCGTGACGGTGCTGTCGGTATGGAACACGAACCCCCTGTAGCCCGGCGCCGTCTTGCGTTCGGTGCGCGCCAGTGCGTATTCCTCCTGCGTGTCGGGATGCAGGAACACCGGGAAGTCCTTGCCGACCGGACGGAAGCCGCGCGCCAGCATGTCTTCCGGCGTGGCGCCGACGACCACGTAGTCGTGATCCTGCACGGGTAAACCGAGCAGTTCATCGCGCACCGCGCCGCCGACGACGTAGATCTTCATTAGTGGCTCAATGGTCAATGGTCAATGGTCGGGCAAGACTTCTTTTTCGACCAGCGCTTCGGCGATCCACTTGGCCACAGCCGGATGCGCCGCCACGCGATCGACGTAAGCCTGCAAGGCCGGCGCCAGCGATACATGGTAGCTGCGGAAACGCATCACCACCGGCGCATAGAAGGCGTCGGCGATCGAGAAGTCGCCGAACAGGAATTCGTGATGGCCGAACTGCGACAGGCAGTCTTCCCAGATTTCACAGATGCGACCGATGTCGCCCTGCGCTTCGGCCGTGCGGCCCTTGCCTGGATAGCTGCCGCGGATGTCCATGCTCATGGCGCTGCGCAGGCCGGTAAAACCGGAATGCATTTCAGCCGTGATGCTGCGCGCGACGGCGCGGGCGGCGGTCTCTTGCGGCCACAGCTTACGGTCGGGGAATTGTTCGGCCAGGTATTCGCAGATGGCCAGCGAATCCCAGATATGCGTCTGGCCGTCGAGCAGCACCGGCACGCGTCCGGCAGCGGAATATTCGGCGATCTTGCCGGCGGTGTCGGGCTGGTCGAGGCAGATGCGGATTTCGCGGAAAGGAATGTCGAACGCGGTCAGCACCACCCACGGGCGCATCGACCAGGAGGAGTAATTCTTGTTGCCGATGACCAGCGTGATAGCGTTCTTGCCGGCTTTTTCCAACGTCGCCGACAGGGTCGGATCAAGTTCGGTGTTCTGCATGGCGGTCCTTAAAAATGATTGTGTTCAGCGCCGTGCGCCGCGGCGATGGGCGTCCATTTGCTGCTGCATGTGCACGCCGGCGAGGTAACGCGGCGCAATCGCTTCCAGCGCGGTCGGCGCGATGTGCAGTTCCGGCGCCATCGGCCCGCTTGCAACATTATCCACCTGCATGGAAGCCAGATTATCGCGACTCATCATGCGTCCTGGCAAATGTTCCAGCAAAAAAGCTTGCAAGGACGCCAATGCCGGCGGCAATCCAAACACCGGGCGTGGATGACCGGAACATGCGCCGGCCAGTTGCACCAATTGGCGCAGCGTATAGACCTGCGGCCCGGCCAGCTCGTAGCTGCGGCCCTGCGTGGACTCATTCTGCAATGCGCTGACGAAAGCCTGCGCCACATCGCCCACGTACACCGGCTGGAAACGCGCGTCGGCGCCGCCCAGCGGCATGACGGGGAAACGCTTTTGCAGCGCGGCGAACAGGTTGAGGAAGTTGTCGTGCTCGCCGAACACCACCGAAGGCCGGAACACCGTGGCGGCGACAGTGGCGTCCGAGAACGCGGCAACTTCTCCCGCCGCCTTGGAGCGCAGGTACATCGATGGCGCCTGCGCCGATGCGCCCAGCGCGCTCATGTGCAGGTAACGCCGCACGCCATGCCTGGCGCAGGCGGCCACGATCTTGCGCGGCAGTTCGACATGGGCCCGCTCGAAATCAGGACCCCAGGCGCTGCCACGCGGTCCGCTGCGTGAATGCAGGATGCCGACCAGATTGATGACGACGTCGGCTTGAGACACCAGGCGATCAAGTACGGCCTCGTCGTGCACATCGGCGATCGTCGTGCGCACCGTCGGCATCACCAGCAGATGCTTGCTGCGTTCATAGCGCCGGGTCGGCACCGTGATTCCGGCCGCCGTGCTGCGCGCCAGCTGCGCCACCAATTGGCTGCCGATGAATCCGGAGCCGCCGATTATCAGTATGTTTCTGTACGCCATGGCCGTCATCGCTTTCTTGCTTCAGGTCCTCGACGCAGCGTCATCGTATCGCGTCAAGGCAGGTCGGTCGGGATATTGGTGCGCGGCGCCACCACGCCGAGGCGCTGCTTGAGCGACTGCGGCTTGTTCTCGAACAGGGCGGCGTAATAAGTGGCGTTGGACATCACGTTCTTGACGTAGCCGCGCGTCTCGTTGAACGGAATCGATTCGGCAAAGATCGCGCCTTCAACGCTGCGGCTCAACGTCGAACGCCAGGTGCGCGGACGCCCCGGGCCGGCGTTATAGGCAGCCGTCGCCAATGCCTGCGAACCATCCAGATTGCCGAGCACCATGTTCAGATAGCTGGTGCCGAGCAGCAGGTTGGTGTTGATGTCGTTGATCTGGTCTTGCGTGAACTCGGTCAGGCCGATCTTCTTGGCGACGTATTTCGCGGTCGACGGCATCAACTGCATCAGGCCGGAGGCGCCGACATAGGATTTGGCGTTCTTGATGAAACGCGACTCCTGGCGGATCAGGCCGTAGACCCAGGCGTTTTCCAGCCCGAGCGGTCGCGTGTTGGCGGTCATTTCGCTCAGATGCGGCGCCGGGAAGCGCTGGGTGAAATCCATTTCCTGCTTGGTGCGGTCAGAGGTGTTCACCATGCGATCGAGCACATCGCTCTGGCGTGCGAACTCGGCGGCAGCCAGCAACTGGCGGTCGCTCATGCGGCGCAGTTCCCAGTTCCATTCGCGAATGCCTTCGTAGCGCATGTTGAGGTCATAGAACTTGAGCGCGCGCTTGAAGCCGCTGTTCTGCGCCATCGGTGCGATCTCTGCCGGCGTCGGCGGCGTCGGGCCGGCGGGAATCACGATTTTCTGGCCCAGTTCTTCGGTGGCCAGCTGGCCGTAGAAGCTGACGTTCGAGGCAATCGACTGGAACAGGCGCTGGGCCGATTCGGCCTGGCCGTCTTCCTTTTGCGCGCGCGCCAGCCAGTAAGTCCAGGTGATGTCGCTGCGCAGCGAGGCCGGCATGGCTTCGATGGTGGATTTCACCAGCTTCCAGTCGCCGGCGCGCAGGGCGATGCGCACTTTCCATTGATACGCTTCGTAGGACAGCGGCGCGTCCTTGGTCTTGCGCCAGTAGTCGATCGCTTCCGGCATCAGCTTCATCGAGGCCGGCAGGGCGATCTGCGCCCAGGCGATGGCTTGCTCCTGCGCGGTCAGGCCGGAAGCGCCGCTCAGGAAAGCGGCGGCCTGCTGCGGATTGCTCTTGGCGGCGCGGCCGATGGCGATGATGTACAGCTCATGCGCGGTGCGGCCCTGTCCCGGTCCGCGCGCCAGCAGCGGCGCCGGCTTGTCGATCACCTGCTGCAGGGTGACGTCGCCGTTGTCGGTGAAGATCGCGGCGCGGCGCGCCACCATGATGCTGCCGGCTTCGACCGCCTGGCGGATCTGCGCCCAGACATCGCCTTCGCCGAACTGATGGTTTTGCGCCAGCGTGCCGATCAGGTCGCTGCAACCCTGGCCGTAGTCCTTGGGGCTGGTGAGCAAGGCGCGTGCTTCGTCGGCGACGTTCTGGCCCTTGAGCGCGCGCGAATTCAGCGCGAAGCATTTGACCTGCACGTCGTCGTTCAGCACGAACAGCGGATATTGTTCATCGAAGGTGGCCCAGTCGCCGGTCTTGCCCAGCGCCAACAACCAGTCGTTGCGCAGGCGGTCGCCGATCGCCGTGCCGTCGTAGCGGCTCAGGAAATCGCGGATTTCCGACACCGGCGCGGTGAAGTCGCGCACGCGCGGTTTCAGCCGATAATAGTCGACGTAGGAAGGAATGACATAATCGGGCAAACGCGCCGCCAGGTTGAGCGCCGTGGCCGAATCATCGACCCGTGAGGCGTCGCGCAGCGCAAGGAAAACGTCATCCTGCGAGGCATTGGCTGAAGGACGTTTTTGCGCCTGGGCCGGCAGCGTAAAACTGATTGCCGCCGCAGCAGCGCATGTGATCACGACCACGCATTTCTTTAATTGCATTCTTATACAACCTTCGATTGAAACAAATGACGACTTCAAGGATAGCACGCGGTTCCGCGCACGCTGACGCTGCCGGGAGCACGCCGCAAATAGCGGCAACAGCGGCGACAACCACAACCGCTGCGTCGGAAAAATCAGTCCTGCGCACGCGTTTGCTCGCCGCCCGCAAGGCCATGACGCCGGCAGCCAAAGCCGCGGCTGAAGCGATGATCTGCAGCCGCCTGCTGGACTGGCTGCAAAACAATCCGGTCGCCAGCCTCGGCGTGTACCACCCGATCCGCCAGGAACCGGACCTGCATCCGGCCTATAACGCGCTGGCGGCGCAAGGCGTGCACCTGTCCTTGCCGATAATTCGAGGAAAAGAGGCGCCGCTGGAATTTGTCCGCTGGACGCCGGGAGAAACATTGGTGAAAGACGCCATGGGCACCTCGGCGCCGGCGCATGAGGAGATCATGCGTCCGCAGGCCTTGCTGATCCCTTGCCTGGGATTCAACGCGGCGCGCCTGCGGCTGGGCTACGGCGGCGGCTTTTACGACCGTACGCTGGCGCAGGAGCCGCGTCCGTTGGCCATCGGTATCGCTTATGCGGAAGCGCTGGCCGAATTTGCAGGACAGCCGCATGATATTGCGCTGGACCTGATCCTCACCAACGGGTGAAATGCCGGGCAATAAAAAAGCCGGCAAGCGCCGGCTTTTTATTGCTGAAATATCACCTCAATCCACCAGCCGTTGCCAGATTTCCATGGTCGCCGCAGGCTGGTTCAGCGTGTAGAAATGCAGACCCGGCGCGCCCCCTTCCAGCAATTGCTCGCACAGCTGCGTCACCACGTCGAGGCCGAACGCGCGGATCGAATCGGCATCGTCGCCGTAGCTGGCAAGCTTGAGACGGATCCAGCGCGGGATTTCGGTGCCGCACATGTCCGAGAAACGCATCAACTGGGTGTAGTTCGTGATTGGCATGATGCCCGGTACGATGGGTACGTTGACGCCCAGCTTTTGCGCATCGTCGACGAAGTTGAAGTAAGCGTCGGGGTTGTAGAAATACTGCGTGATCGCGGCATCGGCGCCGGCCTCGATCTTGCGCGCGAAGTTGCGGACGTCGTCCTGCGGCGATTTGGCCTGGGGATGCATTTCCGGATAGGCGCCGACTTCGATGTGGAACCAGTCGCCGGTTTCGGCGCGAATGAATTCGACCAGCTCGTTGGCATAGCGGAATTCACTGGACGAAAAATCAGCAGCGCCGAAGCCGCTCGGCAAATCGCCGCGCAGCGCAACGAGCTTCTTGATGCCGTGCGACTTGTACTCGGTCAGGATGTCGCGCAGGGCATCGCGCGAGCTGCCGATGCAAGACAGATGCGGTGCAGCCACGTGGCCTTCACGCATGATTTCCAGCACGGTGTCGAGCGTACCCTGCTGGGTCGAACCGCCGGCGCCGAAGGTGACCGAAAAATACTTCGGCTGCAACGCGGCCAGCTTGGCGCGCGTGGCGCGCAGTTTTTCCGTGCCTTCGGGTGTCTTGGGCGGGAAAAACTCGATGCTGAAATTATGTTGTGTCATGAGAATTCGATCCGGAAACGGTCAAGACGCGATCAGAACATTACAGTTCAGCTGCGACCCGATTTCAGCAACAGCGTCGACAAGGCCCACGATACGATGCTGTACAACAGCGCGCCGCCGACCGCGGACCAGAAGCCGCCCACATGGAAACCGCCCACCAGTTGCGCCACCACCCAGAACATCAGCCCGTTGATCACGAGGATGAACAGACCCAGCGTAAGCAAGGTCACCGGCAAAGTCAGCACCACCAGCACCGGACGCACCAGCGTATTGACGAAGCCGAGGATCAGGGCTGCGATCAGCGCCGCGCCAAAACTGTCGACTTGCACCGAATGCAGCAGGTAAGGCACGGCCAGCAAGGCCAGCGCATTGATCAGCCAGAGGATGAGAAGACGCATGTGGTTTCCTTTCAGGCGGCGCGCCGGCCGGGTCCGGCAATATCTGCATGGCAGCATTGCCATCGCCCGGTCGGCAGCGGATAAAACGACGAACAAACCAGCGGGAGACGGCAAGGCCGTCGCCCGCAACGCGGATCAAT
This sequence comes from Herbaspirillum lusitanum, assembly GCF_026127345.1. Lineage (NCBI taxonomy): Bacteria > Pseudomonadati > Pseudomonadota > Betaproteobacteria > Burkholderiales > Oxalobacteraceae > Herbaspirillum > Herbaspirillum lusitanum. The sequence goes on from NZ_QXFG01000010.1 coordinate 98,208, forward strand.
AACGGTAGTGATCAGGCTTGTAAGGACCGTCCGACTTCACGCCGATATACGAAGCCTGCTCTGCCGTCAGGGTGCTCAGTTGCGCGTTGAGTTTCTTCAACTGCAGGCGGGCGACCTTTTCATCCAGATGCTTGGGCAACGTGTAGACGCCGACCGGGTAGTTCTTGGTGTTCACGAACAACTCGATCTGGGCGATGGTCTGGTTGGCGAACGACGAGCTCATCACATAGGACGGATGGCCGGTGCCGCAACCGAGGTTGACCAGGCGGCCTTCGGCCAGCAGGATGATGCGCTTGCCGTCAGAGAAGATGACGTGGTCGACTTGCGGCTTGATGTTTTCCCAGCTGTATTGCTTCAGTGCGGCGACTTCGATTTCGTTGTCGAAGTGACCGATGTTGCAGACGATGGCCTGGTCTTTCATCTTCTTCATGTGGTCGTGCGTGATCACATGGTAGTTGCCGGTGCAGGTGACGAAAATGTCGCCGTGTTCGGCCGCGTAATCCATGGTGACGACGCGATAGCCTTCCATTGCGGCTTGCAGTGCGCAGATAGGATCGATTTCAGTGACCCAGACTTGCGCCGACAACGCGCGCATGGCTTGCGCCGAACCCTTGCCGACGTCGCCGTAACCGGCGATGACGGCGACCTTGCCGGCGATCATGACGTCGGTGGCGCGCTTGATGCCGTCGACCAGCGATTCACGGCAGCCGTACAGGTTGTCGAACTTGGACTTGGTGACGGAGTCGTTGACGTTGATCGCAGGGAAGGCCAGCTTGCCGTCCTTGAACATCTGGTACAAACGATGCACGCCGGTGGTGGTTTCTTCGGTGACGCCCTTGACTTGCGCCAGGCGCGTGGAATACCAGTTTGGCGACGTCGCCAGCTTTTTCTTGATGGAGTTGAACAGGCAGATTTCTTCTTCCGAACCCGGATTGTTCAGCACCGATGCGTCTTTTTCAGCGCGTGTACCCAGGTGCAGCAGCAAGGTTGCATCGCCGCCATCGTCGAGGATCATGTTGGCTTGTTCGTTCTCGCCGCCTTGCCATTCGAAAATGCGGTGCGTGAATTCCCAGTAGTCGTCCAGCGACTCGCCCTTGAACGCAAACACCGGCGTGCCCTTGTCGGCGATTGCCGCGGCAGCGTGGTCCTGGGTCGAATAGATATTGCAGGATGCCCAACGGACCTTGGCGCCCAGCGCTTCCAGCGTCTGGATCAGCACGGCGGTCTGGATCGTCATGTGGATGGAACCGGTGATGCGTGCGCCCTTCAACGGCTGGGCGGCAGCGAACTCTTCGCGGATGGCCATCAGGCCGGGCATTTCGGTTTCAGCGATCTTGATCTCTTTGTGGCCCCATTGCGCCAGGCTGATATCAGCGATCACATAGTCTTTTGTGGAATTGGTAGTCATGGCTGCGGCGTTGTTCACGCCCTCCTTTCGTAGAAAACAGAAAAAAAGTAACGTGAGCGCAGTTGCATGTTGACGGTATCAAGCCTGGCAAGATCGATGTCTTGTCGCAACGCTCCTTGATACGGAAAGGCATTGTAAATCCTTTGGGTGCGCAATGCCAGCACACCGCAGCAATCCGGCCACAATGACCGGATTGCGTCGGGGTATTACAGACCGGCGGCGGCCTTCAGTGCGGCAGCCTTGTCGGTGCGCTCCCACGAGAATTCCGGCTCTTCGCGGCCGAAGTGGCCGTAAGCGGCGGTCTTCTGGTAGATCGGACGCAGCAGGTCAAGCATCTGCACGATGCCCTTCGGACGCAGGTCGAAATGTTCCAGCACCAGTTCCGCCAGCTTTTCGTCGCTGATCTTGCCGGTGCCGAAAGTGGTAACCATGACCGAGGTCGGCTTGGCGATACCGATGGCGTACGACACCTGGATCTGGCAACGCGACGCCAGGCCGGCAGCCACGATGTTCTTGGCGACGTAACGGCCGGCGTAGGCTGCCGAACGGTCAACCTTGGAAGGATCCTTGCCGGAGAACGCGCCGCCGCCGTGCGGTGCGGCACCGCCGTAGGTGTCGACGATGATCTTGCGACCGGTCAGGCCGCAGTCGCCTTGCGGACCGCCGATGACGAAACGACCGGTCGGGTTGATCAGATAACGGGTGTTCTTGATCCACTCTGCGGGCACGACCGGGCGGATGATTTCTTCGATCGCGGCTTCTTCGATGGCCTTGTGCTCCATTTCAGGCGCATGCTGGGTCGACAGCACGATGGTGTCGATGGCGACCGGACGGCCGTCGACGTACTTCAGCGTGACTTGCGACTTTGCGTCAGGACGCAGCCATGGCAGGCGGCCGTCCTTGCGCAGTTGCGACTGGCGCTCGACGATACGGTGCGCGTAGTAAATCGCGGCAGGCATCAGTTCCGGTGTTTCGTCGCAGGCGTAGCCGAACATCAGGCCTTGGTCGCCGGCGCCTTGGTCGAGGTCCAGGCCCTTGCCTTCGTCCACGCCCTGGGCGATGTCCGGAGATTGCTTGTCGTAGGCGACCAGCACGGCGCAGCTCTTGTAGTCGATGCCGTAGTCGGCATTGTCGTAACCGATGCGCTTGATGGTTTGACGGGCGACGTCGATGTAGTCGACGTTGGCGCGCGTGGTGATTTCACCGGCGAGCACAACCAAACCTGTGTTGCACAAGGTTTCGGCGGCGACGCGGGAGAGTGGATCCTGTTCAAAGATGGCATCCAGAATCGCATCGGAAATCTGGTCGGCTACTTTGTCTGGGTGACCTTCCGAGACGGATTCGGAAGTAAAGAGAAATTCATTGGACATCACATGCTCCTGCAGTATAGAGATTAACCGGTGTCGCGGCCTTACTCTAGCCTGCGACGCTTTAGCGAAATTTATATCCCGTCTCGCAAGTTGTCATTAACTCGACGGCTTTCATGCTATTTTACGCGTCTTGCAAAAATTCGGCAATTTAACAGCATTATTCACGGTAACGGCAAATATGCTTTTTTCTTTATTCCGCCTGTTGTCATTTTTTCCGCTGCCTTTGCTGCACCTGATCGGGATTGTGATGGGCTGGCTTGTTTACCTAGCCTCGCCATCCTACCGGAAGCGTCTTAAAGACAACCTCACACGGGCTGGCCACGGGCGGCATTTGTTGGCTGCCGTCAACGAGGCGGGCAAGGGCATCTTTGAATTGCCGTTCATCTGGTGCGCCGCGCCCCAACGCGTCTTGCGCACCGCCCGCATCGAAAACTGGGAACTGGCCCAACAGGCCCTGGAGGCAAAAACCGGCGTCGTCTTCCTGACGCCGCATCTTGGCTGCTTCGAAATCATTGCCCAGGCCATCGCCGAGAAAACCTCTCTGACTGCGCTCTATCGTCCACCGCGCAAGGCCGCGCTGAAGCCACTGATCGAAGGCGCGCGTTCACGTCCCAACCTGCATCTGGCGCCGGCCAATCTGTCGGGCGTGCGGGTTTTGCTCAAGGCGCTCAAGAAAGGGCTGGCCATAGGCCTGTTGCCGGACCAGGTTCCGCAACACGGCGAAGGCGTCTGGGCCGACTTCTTCGGAAAGCCCGCCTACACCATGACGCTCTCCGCCAAGATGCATCAGATGAGCGGCGCACCAATCATTTTGTCGTACGCAGAGCGCTTGTCATGGGGCCGCGGTTTCGTGATCCGCTTCGTGGCGTTTGAAGAAACCCTCGGCGAGACGCCCGAACAACAGGCGCGCGCCATCAACCTGGCAATGGAAAAGCTGATCGCGCGCTGCCCCGCGCAATATATCTGGAGCTATAACCGCTACAAGACGCCGCCCGGCGTGACCGCGCCGGGTGCATCGCAATGAAAGCGCTGATCGCATTGATGTGGCTGCTGCACTGGCTGCCGCTGCCGATTCTCGGTCGCCTTGGCGAAGCGCTGGGTTCCCTGCTGTTCATCATCATGAAGCCGCGCCGGCACATCACGCTGACCAATCTGCGCCTGTGCTTTCCCGACAAAACCGAAGCCGAACGTGAAACCCTTGCGCGCCGGCATTTCCAGGCGTATGCGCGCAGCGCGCTTGAGCGAGGCATCCTGTGGTGGGCTTCGGAAGCGCGCCTGAAACGGCTGATCAAGGTCGAACCGCGCGTACCCGTCGAAGTCATCAAGTCCGGCCCGACCATCCTGCTCTGCCCGCATTTCGTTTGCCTGGAAATCCCCGGCATCGCGCTGGTGCTCAATTCCGACTTGTCGATTTGCACCATTTACTCCAAACAGCAAAATGAAGTCGTCGACCGGGCGCTGCTCAAAGGGCGCTCGCGCTTTCGTCCCGTAACCCTTCTGTCGCGCGAAAAAGGCGTCAAGCCCATCATCCGCGCGATGCGCGACGGCTTGCCGTTCATCATGCTGCCGGACATGGACTTCGGCCTGCGCGACGCTGAATTCGTCCCATTCTTCGGCGTGCCTGCTGCGACACTGACCGCCACCGCACGCATTGCGGCGGCGACACACGCCAACGTGGTGCCGATGATCACCACCTTTCTGCCGAACTACAAGGGCTGGAAAACCACGTTCTATCCGGCTTGGGAAAACTATCCCGGCGACGATATCGTCGAGGCGACGCGCCGCATGAACGCCTTTATCGAAGAGCGCGTGCTGGAAGCACCGGCGGAATATTTTTGGGCGCACAAGCGCTTTAAAACGCATCCTCCGGGCACACCTAATGTATACGGCCATGATTAGCGTGGCCGCCTATAATTGATGCCATGAAGATCAAATTCACCAAAATGCACGGCGCCGGCAACGACTTCGTTGTCGTTGACGCCATTCACCAGGACATCGCGCTGACCCCGGCGCAATGGAAGTTCATTGCCGACCGCCGCTTCGGCATCGGCGCCGACCAGATGCTGGTGGTGGAAAAGACGCAATCCGAGGGCATCGATTTTCGTTACCGCATCTACAACGCCGACGGCGGCGAGGTCGAACAATGCGGCAACGGCGCGCGCGCATTTGCGCGCTTTGTCAGCGACAAAGGCCTGACCAGCAAACGTGTTATCCGTGTGGAAACAATGTCCGGAATCATCGAACCCACGCTCGAAGACGACGGACGCGTCACGGTCGACATGGGCGCGCCGGTGCTAAGTCCGGAACAGGTGCCGTTCGATCCGTCCGGCCTGGACAGCAAAGCGGAAGGCGACGACGCACTGTGGCCACTCGACGTCGACGGCAAGACACGCTGGATTTCGGTGGTATCGATGGGCAATCCGCATGCGGTTCAAATCGTGGCCGACACCGAAGCGGCGCCGGTATTGACCGACGGCCCGCTGATCGAACGCCACGTGCGCTTCCCCAAGCGCGTCAACGCCGGCTTCATGCAAGTGGTTGATCGGCACAACGTCAATCTGCGCGTATTCGAGCGCGGCGTCGGCGAAACACTGGCGTGCGGTACTGGAGCGTGCGCAGCGGTTGTCGCGGGCATCCGGCGCGGCCTGCTGGATACGCCGGTCGCGGTGCAAACCCACGGTGGCGAATTGGTGATCCGCTGGACCGGGCCGGGCAAGCCGGTCATGATGACGGGGCCGGCGGTATCGGTGTTCGAAGGTGAGATCGAGATCTGAATGCTTCTACTCTATCTACTCTATATAGAGGCACCATAAAATATCCAATGCAAGACGTAATAAAAAGAGATGGCCGCGGCCATCTCTTTTATTTTCCTTGCAACAACACCGCCTAAGACTCTTCAGCCAGGTCGCCCTCTTCTTCGCGCTCGTCATCATCCTGCGGCAAAGCGGTTTTCAGACGGTACAAACGTTGCCGATAATTGCCTTCCGGACCGTTCAAGCTGCAATCGACGTCTTCGAACAGGCGACCGATGCGATTGAGTACCTGCCGCTCGTCACCGGTCTCTATTAATATGAGGCGCCGTTTGCTGCGGGCATAGTAGTCACGGATGTCGACCGCCAGGCAATGGCCGCAATCAGCTTGTTTCAAATCGATCAGCAAAGCCTCGGGCCGGGTCAGTCCGAACAGGATCGCCAGCTCCAGCCGCGCCGCCAGGAACGGATAGGCGTTCAGGAAATCACGTGTCATGTGCCCCTTGGCCGCAACCGCCCATGCGGCCGCAGCCGGCCGGTCAGCAATTTTGGCCAATAATTCGCGCGCATCGGCACTGTCTTGCGCTGCCGCCTTTTGCAGCCAGTAGACCGCGCGCACGTCGTTGGCGGGATCTTCGCGGCGGTTGCGCCAGGCGCTACCGCCGCACTCGAGTTGCGCCAACGCATGCCCCATTTCGGCAGCGCGTTCCAGATAATGCTGCGCGTCGGCAAGATTGCGCTGGGAGAACTCAGGCTTGAGGTAAATGCGCGACAAGGCATACCATGCCGCCGCAAGACCACGCTCACCAGCCAGCGTCAGCCAGCGGATCGCCTTTTTGTAATTGGCGGAACCGAAACCCGGGAACGCACGCCCGCCGTTCTCGTTCATGCGCGCAAAGAACAGACCCAGCGACAGTTGTGCCATCTTGTCATCGGCATAGGCCCCCAGTTCCAGCAGTGATTGCGCCTCCTCGGCGTCAACGTCGCCGATCTCGGCCAGCACTTGCGCAAGCCGCGATAGCAAAGCGATGTTTCCCTCGCCCAAATGTCGGACCAAGCCCTCGGCGGGGGCATTCAGTTGCGGCAGACCGGCGCCATATTGCGCCAGCAGGGAACGCGCCAGCGGCAAGGCGCGGCGAATGAAGTCTGCCCGATCCTGACGCAACCAGGCCGCGTCCGCCAGCGCCAACTGCGCCTGACCGACGCCGGCGTCGGCGGCTTTCTGCGCCCATTGCGTTGCAATGACCTGCTCAGCGGCGCGTTGCTCGCCGGTCGCGATGGCGGCTCCCGCAGCCTGTCGCCTTCCCTGTTGCTGCGCCAGCAACCATTGGGCTTCGGCCGTGCCGGCATTTGCTTCCGATTCCAGCGCCTTCACCGCCTTGCCCAACATTGCCTGCGCTTCGGGCTGCGCCTGATGCGCCAACACCAGGCGTGCAAACGCCAGCCCGGCCAGCTTGCGCCCGGCGTCAAAAGCACGTTCATACCAGAGTACATAGTCAAGCGGACGCGGCGCCTGCGCCACGACCTCATAGGGAATATGCTCGCCAATCAGCGTCCAGGCATCCGGCACTCCCTGACGCGCCGCGCGGTCAAGCCAATGCAACGCGGTGGCGAAGCTCTGCGGCAATCCGTTGCCGCCAAATAAATAGCGCCGGCCCAGCGCCAGTTGCGCTTCCGCCTGACCGGCGCGCGCCGCGCGGATAATTGCCAAATCTTCCCGACTCGCCATAAATCAATCCAAGCACTCTTTCGAAGGAAAAAATTATCCCCCATAAATCATGATATTTTTTTAATACCTGCTTTAAGAGATCAATTTGGAGCTTTAAAACAACAATTCAAGTCTTTAATAATGTTTTTGTTGCTGCAAAGGCAATCAAATAGTCAGAGGCCCCTCCTTACCTCCGGAAAATCCCGATTGTGGGAGATTCACCTCGAAAGCGTTAGAAAAAAACAACAGTCGTGCAGGAGTTTCGGAATTTCAACCAAAACTTTGTCCGCCAAACGACCAATCTGAGGCCAGCGCTAATGAGAACCCTTAATGTCTCACCATCCGACTAGATGTACGGATCCTCAAGACTATTTTTATAGAAGGATGTCAAATGAAAAAATCTCTGCTTGCACTGGCCGTTCTCGGCGCGTTTGCAGGTGCTGCACAAGCACAAAGCTCCGTCACTATCTACGGTATCGTTGATACCGACGTTACTTACACAAGCAAGGCTCAAACTCCAGCTGGCGGCACAAATACCGGTAGCAAGTTTGCAATGAACTCCGGCGTTATCCAAGGTTCGCGCATCGGCTTCAAGGGCGTTGAAGATCTGGGCGGCGGTCTGAGCGCAGTGTTCAACCTGGAAACTGGCTTCACCAACGACAACGGCGGCCTGCAAGGTTCCGACGCTGTTACTGGTTCGAACCTGTTCCGTCGTAAGTCGGTTGTCGGTCTGGCCGGCGGCTTCGGTTCGGTTCTGGTCGGTCGTCAAACTGACTTCGCTGACACAATCAGCGCCTACACTGGCGTTGCTGATTTCGGCGGCGTTATCCAGAACGCGGGTTCGGCTCTGAACCGTTTGCAAGGTACACGCACCAACAACTCGATCAGCTACACCACCAACAACCTGGCTGGCTTCACTGCTAACGTGTTGTACGGTTTCGGCGAAACAGCTGGCAAGACAACTGCCGGCCAATCGTTCGGTCTGGGCGTCAAGTATGACAACGGCCCACTGGGTCTGGGTGCCAACTATTACCAATCCAAAGCTGGTCCAACTCCTTCGGACACCAGCCTCATCCCTGCCACTGCTACGACAGCTACTTTGAGCACTACTGGTGCCAATACCGGCAACACAGCAGCTAAGGTGTTCAACTTGGTCGCCAGCTATCAGTTTGGCCCAGCACGCGTCTACGGTAACTGGTCGCGCGTCAAGCAAGACTTGAATACACAGGCAAACCTGGCAGGTCTGCCAACACCTGTTGCTCTGACAGCTGCAAATCGTGTCACTACAGCAACTCTGGCAAACTCGCGCAAGTCGGACCAATTCGAACTGGGCACAGCTTACTCGCTGACTCCATCGTTGAAGCTGCTGGCTGCTGTGGAATACACAACAGCTAACTTCGACGGCCTGAACGGCAAGGGCAAGCTGACTCAGTACAACATCGGTACTGACTACTGGCTGTCCAAGCGTACTGACCTGTACGCATTCGTGTCGAACCTGCGTGCTAAAGACATGAAGAACCCAGGCGTGGCTGGTGACACAACTGGTACTGACTCGAGCCAAACAGCAGTTACTGTTGGTATCCGTCACAAGTTCTAATTTAAGCGTCTGAATCTCTGGCGTGCAAACGTCAGAATCAGAAACTTAGCTTGAACGATTCGGGCTTACATGAGCAATCATGTAAGCCCGTTTTTATTGGGAAAGCGGTCTCATCGCCTTCGCCAAGAATTCAAGTTGTCAGCATTACCGATAGCGTAGATAATCTCGCGATATTGCGGCAATGCAATCCGGCGCGCCTGGCGCGACCTCCCGGAACAACCACACTCAAAAAAACGCACATGACCACCCATCTGGACTCCGATTCGATCGCCGACTATCTGCTCGACCATCCGCACTTCTTCGAAGAGCACGCCGAATTGCTCGGCCGGATCAGGCTGACCAGCCCTTTGCTGGGTCGCGCCATCTCCTTGCAGGAACGCCAGATGGAAATCCTGCGTGAAAAGATCAAGGTGCAAGAGCTGCACATGGCCGATCTGATGCGGATCGCCCAGGAAAACGACGAGATCACCGGTAAATTCCAAGCCTGGACGCGCGCCCTGCTGCTGGCGCGCAATGACGCCGACCTGCCGCAGGCGCTGGCCGGCAAGCTGCAGGAAATCTTCAACGTCCCGCAGGTCACGTTGCGCCTGTGGAACGTCGCCGAAAGCCACAACGACAATTGGTACACCGCCGCCGTCTCGGAAGATGCGCGTATTTTTGCCAATGGCCTGACGACACCGTTCTGCGGCGCCAACAACGATTTCGAAGCCGCCAGCTGGCTGGAAGACGCCGCTTCCGTGAAGTCGCTGGCAATGCTGCCGCTGCGCGTGGGCGCGGCGCCGGAAGCCTTTGGTTTGCTGGTGCTCGGCTCGCCCGACCCAAGCCGCTTCAGCGCCGACATGGCTACCGATTTCCTGAGCCGCATCAGCGAAACCGCCAGCGCAGCGCTGGCCTGCCTGCTACACTGATTTATCCCGACTTCCCTCCAGACCGTGTGAGCGCCGACGCCAATCAAGCCGAAATCGACCGCTATCTCGACACCCTGCTGAGCCAGCGTATGCTGTCGCCGCACACGGTGAGCAATTACGGTCGCGATCTGGCCGAGTTATCCGAGCTGGCGCAAGCCGCCAGTGCGGAGTTGGACGCAGTCTCCCATTTCCAGATACGCAAGTTCGCCGCGCAATTGCACGGCCGCGGCCTCAATGCCCGCTCCATCGCACGCAAGTTGTCGGCTTGGCGCGGCTTCTACGACTGGCTGTCCGAACAGGGCCGGTTGAAGTCGAATCCGGTCGACGGCGTCAAAGCACCCAAGAAAGCCAAGCCGCTGCCCAAGGCGCTGGCCGCCGATGACGCCGTCCATTTGGTGTCGCAGGCCAATCCGCTCAAGGACCCCGCCGCACCTGCCCAGCTATGCAATCGCGCCATGTTCGAATTGCTGTACTCCAGCGGCTTGCGGGTTTCCGAACTGGTTGGCCTCGACGTGCAGTACCGCCAGGAAGCAGGCTATGTCTCGGCCGGCTGGATCGACATGGACGGCAATGAAGTGACCGTCACCGGCAAAGGCAACAAGATGCGCAGCGTGCCGGTCGGCAAACCGGCCATGGAGGCGCTCAAAGCCTGGTTGAGCGCGCGCGAGACCGTGATGGGGGGTCATGCCGACGCCGAGCGGCGCGCGCTGTTCCTGAGCGAGCGCGGTGCGCGCATGTCGCCGCGGGTAGCGCAATTGCGCCTCAAAGCGCACGGTCAGGCGCTGGGCCTGGCCACCAACGTCCATCCGCATGTGTTGCGCCACTCCTTCGCCTCCCACGTCCTGCAAGGCTCAGGCGACTTGCGTGCAGTGCAGGAGATGCTTGGCCATGCGTCGATCGCGGCGACCCAGGTCTACACCTCGCTCGACTTCCAGCGCCTGGCGCAAGTCTATGACGCCGCCCATCCGCGCGCCAAGAAGATCGCCGGCAAATAAGCTTCACTCCCACGCCCGGACAAAGCCGCCACCGGCGAATTGCGGCATAATTCGGATAGGTCACCGACCGGGCGCCGCATCTGCGAGCCGTCCTCACATCAGCCGTACCAGCCACTCTAGCGATATGCCATGAAATCCAAAGCCGACATCACCGCCAACGCTCTGCCCCACGATCCCGCCGCTGTGCAGGCTCTGGCCGAGCTGCAATTGCGCGACGCGTCGGTGCGCGTCACGCAGGCGCGCGTGAGCGTCCTGGCAGCGCTACTGAGCGCACGCAGCGCGGTGTCGCATCAGGATATCCAGGACAAGCTGGTCGACATGGATCGTGTCACGCTGTATCGCGCGCTCGACTGCCTGACCGAGGCCGGGCTGGCGCACAAGATCGCCAGCGATGACCGCATCTTCCGCTACAACGCCGGCACCGGCGCCGAACATCACGATCACGGCAGCCATGGCGGCCATCAACACGCCCACGGCAATGCCCAGCATCAGCATGGTCATTTCAAATGCACGCGCTGCGCCCGGGTGTTTTGCCTGGACGGCAGCGGCGAAGCGGGGTTTCTTGAAAGTGTTTTGCCTTCATCGGGAAAGCGCCAAACCACGGCGGCGCAATTGCAGACCGCCCTGCAAAAATCCCTCGGCAAGGGCTTTCGCAGTCACGAAATCGAACTGACCATCAAGGGTTGGTGCGCCGACTGCGCCGACGATTGAGTATTCGGCTGAAGCCGCTGAATACGGCTGAATACCGCTTATTCCCGCTTATTCCTTGTAAGCGCCGGCCAGGCGACGCAAATGGCTGGTCAGCTGTCGCACCGAACGCACCTTCACATCGACATATGACGGATGCATTGTCTGCATCCTGCGCACGCCGGCCGCTGAAAAATGCGGATTGCCGACCAGGTATTGGGTGATCCACGCCGTGCGCACGCCCAGCTCCTTGGCCGACTTCAGATTGACCACGGTGTCTTCCACCAGGATGCAGCGATGCGCCGGGACACGTTCGCGCGCCAGCAACTGTTGCAGCATCTGCCGCGACGGTTTGGGCTTGAGCTTGCCGTGCACGCGCATCGATTCGATGGAGATGTGCTTGTCGAAATGACGATGCAGGCCGAGATGTCGCACCACGTCGCGCGAGTAACGCAACGGCGCATTGGTCAGCAGGATCTTGCGTCCCGGCAGGCGCTTGAGCAGGTTCAGCAAGCCGCGCTCGGCGCGGATCATGCCGAACAGGTCGTCGAAGTCATGCGCGTCGCGCAGGAAGTCTTCCGGCCGCACCTGATGATGCTGCACCATCCCCAGCAAGGTCGCACCGTACAAGCGCCAGTAGCGCTGGCGCATGGCGTCGACGGCGTCCTGATCGGCCGGCAAGCCTTGCTCTTTCAGCACCCGCTCCATGAACAGGTTCATGTTGGCGTTGATCGCGGGGAAGATCGCGTGCGACGCGTTGTGCAGGGTGTTGTCGAGATCGAAAAGCCAGAGCGGTGTAATATTCGGCACGGTAAAACTTGATGTGAATGGATGGAAAGCGCAATGATGCGACGCCTGATTATAGTGACATTCAGCTGGCTGTTCTGCCTTTATCTGCCGCTCGCAAATGCCGCCGAGGCTGCTTCTGCGGCGGTCCGCGCGGAGCATCGCGGCGCCTTGTTCAAGGTGCAGGACGCACGCCACACGCTGTATCTGTTCGGCACCATCCATGTCGGCGCCGCCAACTTCTATCCGTTGGAACCGCGCGTGATGCAAGCGTTGGAACAGGCCCCGGCAATCGCGCTCGAAATCGATCCGAAGAAAACGCCCGCCATGCAGGCCGCGGTGCTGCGCTACGGGTTCTATCCCGAAGGCCAGAGCTACCAGACCGACCTCACTCCGCAACTGCAGCAGCAGGTGCAGGCAGCGCTGAAAAAATACAATGTCCCGGCCGAAGCCGTCGCGCGCTTTCGCCCCTGGATGATCGCCAGCCTGCTGACCGTGCAGGAGTTCGGCAGCAAAGGCTATCGTTCCGACCTTGCCGTCGACGGCCATCTGGCCGATTTCGTCACCAAACGCAACAAGCCCGTGATCGAACTGGAAGGCGCCGAAACACAGCTGGCGCTGTTCGGCGCGCTAAGCCGGCAACAGCAAACCCTGCTGCTGGAAGACACCCTCAAGGAGCTCGACGATCCCGACAGCGCAGCGCGCGTAGTGGAGCTGGCCGAGTTCTGGCGCACCGCCAACCTGTCCGGACTGCAAAGCCTGCTTGATGAAATGGCCGGCGACGGCAGCTTCGTCGGCCGCTTTACCAAGGACGTCTTGCTGGACCAGCGCAATCCCGCCCTGGCCGAACGAATCGGCGGCCTGCTCAAGAGCCGCGATCGCATTTTCGCCGCCATCGGCATCCTGCATCTGGTCGGCCCCACCGGCGTGCCGGCGTTGCTGCAACAGCGCGGTTTCAAGGTCGAACGGATTTACTGACCGTCCTCATATACGCATCCACGCTGCAATAAAAAAGGCGCCGCCGGTTTCCCGGGGCGCCTTTTTTGCGCGATGCGCTTGCGATGTTCAGTGCGAGCGGATCATGGTGCCGAACGCCTGTTCGGTCAGCACTTCCAGCAGCAGCGAATGCTCGATGCGGCCGTCGATGATGTGGACGGTGTTCACGCCTGATTTGGCGGCGTCCAGGGCCGAGGAAATCTTCGGCAGCATGCCGCCGGAGATGGTGCCGTCTTCGAACATTTCGTCGATCTCGCGTGCCGACAGGTCGGTCAGCAGGTTACCCTTCTTGTCTTGCACGCCGGCAATGTTGGTCATCATGATCAGCTTTTCGGCATGCAGGATCTCGGCGATCTTGCCGGCCACGACATCGGCATTGATGTTGTAAGCCTGGCCGTCGTCGCCGAAGCCGATCGGCGAAATGATCGGGATGAAGGCATCGTCTTGCAGCGCCTTGACCACCGCCGGATTGATTGCCTCGATTTCACCGACGAAGCCGATGTCGAGGAATTGACCCGGATTTTCCTTGTCCGGCATCTGCATCTTGCGCGCACGGATCAGACCGCCGTCCTTGCCGGTCAGGCCCACTGCCTGGCCGCCGTAGTGATTGATCAACATCACGATGTCCTGCTGCACTTCGCCGCCCAGCACCCACTCCACCACTTCCATGGTTTCTTCGTCGGTGATGCGCATGCCCTGCACGAAGGTGCCCTGCTTGCCGATTTTCTTGAGCGCATTGTCGATCTGCGGACCGCCGCCGTGCACCACCACCGGATTCATGCCGACCAGTTTCAGCAAGATCACGTCGCGGGCGAAGCCATGCTTGAGACGCTCTTCCGTCATCGCATTGCCGCCGTATTTGACGACGATGGTCTTGCCATGGAACTTGCGGATGTACGGCAAGGCTTCGGCCAGGATTTCAGCCTTGATGATGGGGTCAACGTCGGTCAGGTCGGTCAAATCGGTCATGTGCAATTCCTGGGCAGGAGAGATATTCGGAATGTCCGCGATTTTACATGGAAAGCGCGATCCGATTGTGGCGGATATGACGTTTTATCGCCCCCATGCAAAATCGGCCTGCGCCCGGCAACCCGCACCGGCCATGCATGGGCGAGACTCAGCCCGTGCAGCTGCGCATTTCCTGGTTGGGGAATTTGGCCTTGAGGCCGTCCAGCGCCGTCTTGGTTGCCGCATCGACATTGCGCCATTGATAAGCCTGCTTGTTCGACGTGACGTTGCGCGCCATGATGCGCGCGCTGCGCACACCCTGAGGAATCAGCCGGCCGATGTAGGCCTTGGCCGCTTCTTCGGTCTTGAATACGCCCAGCGAAATGGCCCAGCGCAAGGCCGGATTGGGCTGGGATTCGGGCATCACGTAGAAGTCCTGGATGCCGAGACGGCGCAGTTCGGCCGTCTTGCGGTCGGCGCCCTCCTTGCCGTCCTGCGTGGGGATATAGACCATGTGGCTGGCGGCTTCCTGCACGCTGCGCGTGGTGGGCTTGACCGGCAGATTGAGACTGCTCAGTTGGACGTCGAATTTGCGCACTTCGACGGCGTTGAAGTTGCCGATTTCAGTGCAGGCGATGAGCGGGACTGCAGGAGCAGCAGCATCGGCGGGCACCTTGGCTTCCGGCGGCGTCGCATCCGGCTTGCTTTGCTTTGCGTCCTTGGCGGCATCCTCCGCCGCGGCGACCGCGACCGTGCCTGCAGGTGCATCGGACTTGGCCGGGGACACCAATTTTTCGCTGTTGGCCGGCAGGATGGTCAGGGTTTCGGGATGCAGCTGCTGCGCCAGGCGTTTGGGCTCGTGGCGCTCGGAGGCTGTCGCGCCGAGATAGCCTCGTTGCATGGCGAACAGGGCCGCATTGCCGATCAACAGTAGCCAAAAAAGCAATTTCAACATGATTTCATCGCCTTCATTCCGTCGCCGCCACATGCAGGCCGATCAGCACCAGATTATCGACTTTTTCGCAGGGCATTGACAAATACGGCGCCAGCACCGGCCCGGCGCCGCCCGCCAGCACGCACAGCACCTCGCCGTGCGTTTGCCGGTGCGCAGCGACGGCGCGCTCGATGGCGCCGGTCTGCGCCGCAATACAGCCGGCGATGATGGCGTCGGTGGTGTTGTCGGCAAAAGGCGTGGCGACCGCGCTGATGCTGTGTATCTGCGGCAACTGCGCGGTATTGAGCGCCAGCGACGTCGCCATCACGCCGAGTCCCGGCAAGATCATGCCGCCCAGAAAATCGCCGTCGGACGTGACCGCGTCGACCGTAGTAGCGGTACCGCAAGTGGCCACGATCAGCGCACGCTGCGGAAACAGCGCATGCGCGCCGATAGCCGACGCGAAACGATCGCAGCCGAGCTGGCCGGGATTCTTGTAACGATTGCGCACACCCGCCAGTTGCGGTTGCGATGCGAACCAGTCGATGCGCAACTCCTTGCCGAAGGCCGCATGCAGCGTTGCCTGCAAAGCCTCCCGAACCGCAGGACCGGCCACGTTCGAGACCAGCACGCGCACCACAGGCAAACCCTGCCAGGCCTGTGTCAATGCAGCGACCTCACCGCGCGCCACTGCCCCGACATGACGCCAGCGGCCCGCGCCGGCAACCGAGAAAATTTGTTCCGCCGGAACGCCCCATTTGATCAGCGTATTGCCGACATCGATCAGCAGCAACATGTCGCTACTCCCGCAAACGCAAGGACACATCGCCGGCGGTGACGGCCACGCGCCCGCTTGCGGTGTCCATCAGGAAACAGCCCTGCTCATCGACGCCGACGGCGACGCCCTCGTGCAGCATGCGACCGTCGTCGAGAATGCGCACGGCGCGCCCCGTATAAGCGTGCAAACGATTCCAGCGCGCCACGAAATGCGTAAATCCGCGCGCATCGAAATCGGCCAGCGCATCCGACAAGGCGCTCAGCAAAATCGCCAGCAGGCGCTCGCGATCATGCGTCAGCAACTCCGACACGTCGGCCACGGCGCGGCCGATGCGCTGCTGCAGATCCGGCGGCATGGTCAGGTTGACGCCGATGCCGATGACGGTCCAGGTGCCGGCAGCACCCGCGCCTTTATCCTGCGCGGTCTCGATCAGGATGCCGGCCAGCTTGGCGCCGTCGCGCAGGACGTCGTTGGGCCATTTCAATTCGACATCAATGCCGAAGATGCCGAGCGCCTCGGCCAGCGCAACGCCGACGGCCAGCGGCAAGCCGATCAGCGCATGCAGCGGACGCCCGAATTTCCACGCCAGCGAGAATGTCAGCGCCGACGTTTTGGTGGTCTGCCACGGCCGCCCCGCGCGCCCGCGACCGGCGGTCTGCGACTCGGCCACCAGCAGGACCGGCGCCACCAGCCTGGCGCCGTCGACAGCGGTGACGCGCGCCAGCAGATCGGCATTGGTCGAACCGGTTTCGGCAACCACTTCGACCGCCACGGTCTTGGCGTTGTCGTTGCTGGAACTGGCGATCAATGCGGCGATGCGCTGGGCGGAAATCGTCGTGGCGAGTGAAGTTTCGGTGGCGTGCATGGCGCACATTGTAACGGTTGTGCAAGGTGCAAGCGAAGGAGAAATCGGTTACCCTCGCTGGCATGGACGCTCCTTACCGACCGCCACAATCACCCGCGCCAGCCGCCCCGCCCGCCTCTGCCCCTGCCTCCGCTTCCATCGCAACCGCAGTCGCCCGGCCGGCGGCTTCCTCGTTTGCACGCGTCAGTTTGCTGATCTATGCGCTGCTGATCGTGTACGCCAGCTGGTATCCGTTTTCGGGCTGGCGCGACATGGGATTGCTGCCCTACGACTATCTGTGGGCGCGCCTGCCGTATTACTGGACCGGCTTCGACCTCTGGACCAATGTGATCGGCTATGCGCCATTCGGCGCACTGGTGGTGTATGCACTGTATCCACGGGTGCGTTCCGTGTGGGCGGTGCTGCTTGGCACGCTGGCCGGCGTGGCCTTGTCGGCCGTGATGGAAGCAGTGCAAACCTACCTGCCCACGCGCATTCCCTCCAATCTCGATCTCATCACCAACAGTTGCGGCACCTTGCTGGGCGCGCTGATCGGCGCCTGGACCAGTCGCTACTTCCTGCGCCAGAGCCGCTTGCTGGAAATACGGCGCAGCTGGTTCTCGCGCGAAGCCAGCCGCGGTCTGGTGGTGGTCGGGCTGTGGCCGCTGGCGCTGATCTATCCGCAAAACCATCTGTTCGGCCTCGGCCACGTGGTGCCGCCGCTGTCGAGCTTGCTGTCGGACCTGCTCGACACGCCGATCGATCTCGCCACTTGGTGGACCAACAACGCCCAGCTCAGCGCCGAGCAATACTGGCTGGCCGAAATCATCGTCACCGCCTGCGGCCTCACCGGCGCCGTACTGACCATGCTCCTGCTGCTGCGCAAGCCGGCGCCGCGCAACATGCTGATGGCGATCTACCTGTTCGGTGCGGTGTTCATCAAGTCGCTCTCATGCGCATTGTTCTTCGCGCCGGAAAACGCCTTCGCCTGGTTCACGCCGGGCGCGGCCGGCGGCATGATCGTCGGCGGCCTGATGCTGGCCGGCCTGTCGTTCGCACCGCCGGTGGCGCAACGACGCATCGCCGGGCTGGCACTGATCTTCAGCCTGCTGGCGACCAATGCGGTGCCGGCCAATCCGTATTTCGTCTCGACGCTACAAACCTGGGTACAGGGAAAATTCCTCAATTTCGACGGCGCCGCGCAATTCCTCTCGGTGCTGTGGCCGTTCCTGGCGCTGTGGTTCCTGTATCACCCGGTGCATCGCAAGGCCGGCGGCCAAGGCGCCCCCAAATGACGAGGTGTATCATGACGCCTTTGATCTACTCGGAACATCGCCATGGCAGACACTCCTGACACCGCCGACAAGCCGTTCTACGAACATCACGTCTTTTTCTGCCTGAACCAGCGCAAGCCGGGCGAACGCACCTGCTGCGCCGACAAGGGCGCACAGGCCGCGCAGGAACATGCCAAGAAGCGCATCAAGCAACTCGGCCTGGCCGGCGAAGGCAAGGTGCGCATCAACAAGGCCGGCTGCCTGGAGCGCTGCGAAGAAGGCCCGGTCGTGGTCATCTATCCGCAAGGCACCTGGTACACCTACGTCGACAACGAAGACATCGATGAAATCATCGATTCGCACATCGTCGGCGGCAAGATCGCCGACCGCCTCAAAATCTGAATACGCCTCTTCCCGGGCGCATAAACGCATGAACGCACAAACACAAGCCTTTCTGATCCCCGGCGCCGCCGGCCAGCTGGAATGCGCGCTGGACCTGCCGGATTCCGAGCAGTTCGCCGCGCCGCGCGGTCTCGCGCTGGTGGCCCATCCGCATCCGCTGTACGGCGGCACCATGGACAACAAGGTCGCACAAACGCTGGCGCGCTCGTTCCTGGCACTCGGCTATGTCACCGTCCGGATGAATTTCCGGGGCGTCGGCAAATCCGCAGGCGTGCATGACCACGGCCACGGCGAAACCGACGACATGGCGCTCTTGCTGGCGCACATGCGCACGCAATATCCCGACCTGCCGCTGGCGCTGGGCGGCTTCTCGTTCGGCACCTTCGTGCAGGCCCAACTGCAGCAGCGCCTGATTGCAGAAGGCACACCCGCCGAACGCCTAGCCCTGGTCGGCACCGCCGCCGGCAAATGGCCGATGCCGCCGGTCCCGGCCGACACCATCCTGATCCATGGCGAGCTGGACGACACCATTCCGCTCACGGCGGTGCTGGACTGGGCGCGCCCGCAGGAACTGCCGGTCATCGTGATCCCCGGCGCGGATCACTTTTTTCACCGTAAATTGCAACATATCAAAACACTGATAGTCCAAATGTGGCATCGCTGAACCTGCTTTGGCTCTTGCAGCGAGCCCCAAAGCAGGTTTGAAGCACGCAAACGGACGCCGCACAGCCTTGTTGTCAGGCTCGACGTTTATAATCCGGTGCGATGTTCACTCATCTCTTTTCAAACGACAGTCCCGCATGCAGTCCGGCGGGACACATTTTTTTACACCCAAAGATGAAAAAACTACTCGCGGCCATTGCCGCAACCGTCCTGAGCTTCTCGGCAGCCGCCCAGAGCCTTCCACCTCCCAGCGTCGCCGCCAAATCGTGGCTGCTGCTGGATGCGTCGAGCAATCAGATCATCGCTTCGCAGGAAGCCGACACGCGCGTCGAACCGGCTTCGCTGGTCAAGCTGATGACCGCTTACCTGGCCTTTGCCGCCGTGCGCGACAAGCGTCTCGACCTGAACCAGGAAATCAGCGTCTCGGTCAATGCCTGGAAAGTCGATCCGAGCAGCTCCAAGATGTTCATCGAGCCGAACAAGCCGGTCTCGGTCAACAACCTGCTGTACGGTCTGATCTCGGTTTCCGGCAATGACGCCGCCGTGGCGCTGTCCGAAGCCGTCTCCGGCACCACCGACGCTTTCGTCGTGCTGATGAACCGCGAAGCGCAACGCCAGGGCCTGACCGGCACCCACTTCAGCAACCCGCACGGTTTGCCGAGCCCGGACACGTACACGACTGCGCGCGACCTGGCGATCCTGTGCCGCAACCTGATCAACGACTTCCCCGACTTCTACAAAACCTATTACTCGGTCAAGAAGTTCACCTATAACAACATCACCCAGCCCAACCGCAACCGCCTGCTGTGGCTCGACCCGACCGTCGACGGCATGAAGACCGGCCACACCGACAGCGCCGGCTATTCGCTGATCACCTCGGCCAAGCGTCCGGTCGCCAACGGCGAACGCCGCCTGATCTCGGTCGTCATCGGCACCGTATCCGACCAGGTCCGCACGCAGGAAAGCCAGAAGCTGCTGAACTGGGGCTTCCAGAATTTCGACGCCGTGAAGCTGTACAGCAAGGGCCAGGCAGTCGACACGCCTGACGTGTGGAAGGGTTCGCAAGGCAAGATCAAGATCGGCTTCATGCGCGACGTCTACGTGACAGTGCCGAAGGGCACCGCCGACAAGATCAAGCCGCGCGTTGAACGCAACGATCCGCTGATCGCGCCGATTTCGGAAAACGCCAAGGTCGGTACACTGAAGATCATGATCGACGACAAGGCCGTCACCGAATTGCCGCTGGTGGCGCTGGAATCGGTCGGCCCGGCCGGCATCTTCGGCCGCGCCTGGGATTCGCTGCGTTTGCTGTTCAAGTAATCCAGGCCAGTCGGGCGCGACGTGCAGCGTGCAGCTCGCGCCCACAAAAAAAGCCACCGCGAGGTGGCTTTTTTACGGCCGTCCGCCGAAGGGGCAACGGACAACCGGCTCGCAATTGCTGCTTACGCTACCGCTGCTTCCTTGGCGACAACCGGTGCCTCTTCCGGTGCCGAGCTTCGAATCAGGTGATCGAATGCGCTCAATGCCGCCTTGGAACCTTCACCGACCGCGATCACGATCTGCTTGTACGGCACCGTCGTCACGTCGCCGGCAGCGAACACGCCGGGAATCGAGGTCTGGCCCTTGGCGTCGATTTCGATTTCGCCGTGCTTGCTCAGCGCAACAGTACCCTTCAACCACTCAGTGTTCGGCACCAGGCCGATCTGGACGAATACGCCTTCCAGTTCGATGTGCTTCACTTCGCCGCTGATGCGTTCCTTGTAGCTGATGCCGTTGACCTTCTTGCCGTCGCCGGTGATTTCGCTGGTCTGCGCCGAGGTGATGATGGTGACGTTGGGCAGGCTCTTCAGCTTGCGCACCAGCACGGCGTCGGCCTTGAGTTCAGCCGCGAATTCCAGCAGCGTGACATGGCTGACGATGCCGGCCAGGTCGATTGCCGCTTCCACGCCGGAATTGCCGCCGCCGATCACCGACACGCGCTTGCCCTTGAACAGCGGGCCGTCGCAATGCGGGCAGTACGCTACGCCGTGGTTGCGGTATTCGTCCTCGCCCGGCACGTTGACTTGCCTCCAGCGCGCACCGGTCGACAGGATCACGGTCTTGCCCTTCAGCACGCCGCCGTTGGCCAGCCTGACTTCGATCATGCCATCGCCGGGCACCAGCGCTTCGGCGCGTTGCGTGTTCATGATGTCGACGTCGTAGGTGCGGACGTGTTGTTCCAGCGCGGTGGCGAATTGCGGACCTTCGGTTTCCTTGACGGAGACGAAGTTTTCAATCGCCAGCGTATCCAGCACCTGGCCGCCGAAACGTTCGGCGACGACGCCGGTGCGAATGCCCTTGCGCGCTGCATAGATCGCAGCCGCTGCGCCGGCGGGACCGCCGCCGACGATCAGCACGTCGTAGGCTTCTTTCGCGCTCAGCTCTTCGCCCTTGCGGGCGGCGGCGCCGGTATCGAGCTTGGCGAGGATTTCTTCCACGCCGGTGCGGCCCTGGCCGAACACTTCGCCGTTCATGTAGACGGTCGGCACGGCCATGATCTGGCGCTTCTCGACTTCGTCCTGGAACAGCGCGCCGTCCACCGTCACCGAGCGGATGCGCGGGTTGATGATCGACATCACGTTGAGCGCCTGCACGACTTCCGGGCAGTTCTGGCAAGTCAGCGAGATATAGGTTTCAAACGAGTAATCGCCATCCAGATTGCGGATTTGTTCGATCACCTTGTCGTCGAGCTTGATGGGGTGGCCGCCGACTTGCAGCAGCGCCAGCACCAGCGACGTAAATTCGTGGCCCATCGGGATACCGGCGAACTGCACGCTGATATCGGTACCGGGGCGATTCAATGAAAAGGATGGCTTGCGCACGGCGTGATCGTTGCGCTCGACCAGCGTGATGCGCTCGGACAGCGTGACGATTTCCTGCAGCAGCTCCTGCAACTCATGAGACTTGGCGCCATCATCCAGCGACGCGACGATCTCGATAGGCTGCGTGACCTTTTCCAGGTAGGCTTTCAATTGGGCTTTGAGATTGGCATCCAGCATGATGATTTCCACTTTCCTCTGATGTGAGACTTCAATATTGTCCGGACTCCGCCGCTCGGCCTCGTGAGCTCTGCGGCGTTGCTTGCGCCCAATCCGGACGGGTGCTTCAGTTTTTGTTTCTGTACTTCTTGATCACTGCATTAAATCGCTTTGCGATTCAAATCAGATCTTGCCGACCAGATCCAACGATGGCTTCAGAGTTTCTGCGCCTTCGGTCCATTTGGCTGGGCAAACTTCACCTGGGTGCGAAGCAACGTATTGCGCTGCCTTGACCTTGCGCAGCAGTTCGGAAGCGTCGCGGCCGATACCGTTGTCATGGATTTCCAGAACCTTGATCTGGCCTTCCGGATTGATCACGAAAGTACCGCGCAGTGCCAGACCTTCTTCTTCGATCAGGACTTCGAAGTTGCGAGCCAGCGTTGCGGTTGGGTCGCCGACCAGTGGGTATTGCACTTTCTTGATGGCGTCCGAAGTGTCGTGCCATGCCTTGTGCGCGAAATGGGTATCGGTCGACACGCCGTAGATTTCCACGCCCATCTTCTTGAATTCAGCGTAGTTGTTGGCCAGGTCTTCCAGTTCGGTCGGGCAGACGAAAGTAAAGTCAGCTGGGTAGAACACGAACACGGACCATTTGCCCTTCAGGCTTGCTTCGGTGATGTCGACGAATTTGCCGTCGTGGTAAGCAGTTGCTTTGAATGGCTTGACTGTCGTATTGATCAGGGACATTGCGTTTCCTTTACTTAGGGGTTGAAAGAGAGTGAAGAGATAGTAAAGCGCCTCTATATATTAATCAAATTTATTTGTTTAATACTTTCGATTGCGTTTGACTATCAACATTCGTGTGGAACGGCTTGCCGTCATACCAAGGGATACGCTGCATATGGGCGCGAAAGCGCCGGATGCAACCGCCGGGGCTTGCTGCGACGGAACTGCGGATCGCTTACACTGCCGGCTCACCGTTCGATTGAAATCAGGAGACGGGGTTCGTTCCCGTCGCAATATTACTTCAGCACGGCAACACGCGTGTGACGAGGCAAAATAGACGATGACCAGCAAACCGACCGCTTCCCGCCGCGCCGATTATCCCCATTTCCACGCCCTGCAGACGCACTGGATGGACAACGACGTCTACGGCCACGTCAACAACGTCGTGTATTACAGCTGGTTCGACACCGCTGTGAATCATTTCCTGATGGCAAGCCGGGCGCTCGACATCCCGGGCGGCGACGTCATCGGCCTGGTCATTGAGACTCACTGCAATTATTTCGCGCCGGTCAGCTTTCCGGACACGGTGCAGATCGGCGTGCGCGTAGCGAGCGTGGGCAACTCCAGCGTGCGCTACGAGGTGGGCATTTTCCGTGAAGGCGGCGACACCGCCGCAGCGCAGGGACACTTCATCCACGTCTACGTCGACGCTGCGACACGACGGCCGGTGACGGTGCCGGAGCGCATGCGCTCGGTGCTTCAGACGATTTTGCGGGCATAAAAAAACGGCCATCTTTCGATGGCCGATTTTGCTTGGCAGTACAGAACGCAGCTTGAACGATTACGCCGCCAGCTTCTTCTGCAGCGCCACCTTCACTTCCATCAGTTCACGCGGCAGATTGTGCTTGAGCTTGTCGAACAGCTCGGTGTGCAATTCAACCTCCCGGGCCCAGGCCGCCTTGTCGATCGAAGTGATCGTGGCGAACTGTTCCGGCGTGAAGTCGATGCCGTCCCATTGCAGGTCTTCGTAACGCGGCGACACCCCGAAGATGTGTGGAACGCCGCCGACGCGCACGCCTTGCGGATCTTCAATGCGTTCCAGCATCCACTTCAGCACGCGCATGTTGTCGCCGAATCCGGGCCAGACGAACTTGCCGTCGGCGTCGGTGCGGAACCAGTTGACGCAGTAGATCTTCGGCAGTTCGGCCGGCGATGCGGCGATCTTGCGACCGAGGTTCAGCCAGTGCTGGAAGTAGTCGCTCATGTTGTAGCCGGCGAACGGCAGCATCGCGAACGGATCGCGGCGCACCACGCCTTGCTGGCCGACGGCGGCAGCAGTGGTTTCGGATCCCATGGTCGCAGCCATGTAGACGCCTTCCACCCAGTTGCGCGCCTCGGTCACCAGCGGCACCGTGGTCGAACGGCGACCGCCGAAGATGAAGGCCGAAATCGGCACGCCGGCCGGATCATCCCAGGCGGCATCGATGACGGGATTCTGTGTCGCGGCGACGGTGAAGCGCGCGTTCGGATGCGCCGCCTTGCGGCCGGTTTCCTTGGCGATTGCCGGCGTCCAGTCCTTGCCCTGCCAGTCGATCAGATGGGCAGGCGCTTCCTTGGTCATGCCCTCCCACCAGACGTCGCCGTCGTCGGTGAGCGCGACGTTGGTGAAGATGGTGTTGGCGCGCAGCGAGGCCATGCAGTTGAAGTTGGTCTTTTCGTTGGTGCCCGGAGCCACGCCGAAATAACCCGCTTCAGGATTGATCGCGTAGAGACGGCCGTCCTCACCCGGTTTGATCCAGGCGATGTCGTCGCCGATGGTGGTGACTTTCCAGCCGTCGAAGGACTTCGGCGGAATCAGCATGGCGAAGTTGGTCTTGCCGCAGGCCGACGGGAACGCCGCTGCGACATAATGCTTCTTGCCCTCTGGCGATTCGACGCCGAGGATCAGCATGTGTTCCGCCAGCCAGCCCTGATCACGGCCCATGGTCGATGCGATGCGCAGCGCAAAGCACTTCTTGCCCAGCAGCGCATTGCCGCCGTAGCCTGAACCGTAGGACCAGATTTCGTGGGTCTCGGGATAATGGACGATGTACTTGGTCGGGTTGCATGGCCAGGCGACGTCTTTCTCGCCGGCTTGCAGCGGTGCGCCAACGGTATGCACGCATGGCACGAAATCGCCGTCAGTACCCAGCACGTCATACACGGCCTTCCCCATGCGGGTCATGATGCGCATGTTCACGGCGACGTAAGGAGAATCGGACAGCTCGACGCCGATATGGGCGATCGGCGAACCCAGCGGGCCCATCGAGAACGGCACCACGTACAAGGTGCGCCCGCGCATGCTGCCGTCAAACAGACCGTTGAGGGTCGTGCGCATTTCGGCGGGGTCGGTCCAGTTGTTGGTCGGGCCGGCGTCGTCCTTGTTCTTCGAGCAGATGAAGGTGCGGTCTTCCACGCGCGCCACGTCGGACGGATCGGAACAGGCCAGGTAGCTGTTCGGACGCTTGTCCTGATTGAGTTTCTTCATGGTGCCGGCGGCGACCATTTCGGCGCACAGGCGATCGTATTCTTCCTGCGAACCATCGCACCAGTAGATGCTTTCCGGCTTGGTCAGCGCGGCGATCTCGGCGACCCAGTTGATCAGTTTTTGGTGTTTGACGAAAGCCGGAGCGTTCAATGCGGCGACGCTTTCCATGACAGGTTGATTCATAAACACTACCTCCAATGCCTAAAGTTAAATCGAATTCGTTGGCACGGCAGGATCGTCGTTGCATGCAGCCGGCGAGGCGGGTGGCGCCATCAGCCGGTGGTACGGCGGTCTTGTCGAATGCTTCAGTCGCGACTGAAAGCCATCCATAAAATCAGGCGCGAAAGATTGTTCCGCAGCGGCTGACTTTATGAAAATCAGGCGGCGATTGTACACCCGTACCCTGCTTGTTTGTAGTGAAAAGTAACCGACTAATGTAGTAGGAAATACGCTTTTGACGCGATTGCGTTTTTTCATTACGAAGCAGCGCAGCAAAAGGACTTTTGCCTGCCCGGGCCTTGAATGAGACATCCCGCGCGCAGCAAAGTGCCACAGGACAAGCCGCCGACATGGCGTCAGCGATTCACCGACATTGCTGCGCAGCAGGCGACGAAATCGACGAAGGCCTTGATCTTGGCCGCGCGATGGTTCTCCGCTTCGGCTTCGACCAGGTAACTTCATGGACTGAGCCAACGCGGCAAAAATCCGGCAGGCGCTTTATGATGTCGCATTAACGATATCGACTGCCTTCCGGAGACCACATGAAGATCGCCATCCTCGACGACTACCAGGACAGCGTCCGCCAACTCGACTGCTTCAAGCTGCTGGACGGCCATGACGTCAAGGTATTCAACAACACCGTGCGCGGCGCCGGCCAGCTGGTTGCGCGCCTGGCGCCGTTCGAGGCGCTGGTGCTGATCCGCGAACGCACGGTCTTCACCAAGGCGATCCTGGATAAACTGCCGGCGCTGAAACTGATTTCGCAAACCGGCAAGATCAGCGGCCACGTCGACGTCGCCGCCGCCACCGCGCAGCGCATCGCCATCGTCGAAGGCGTCGGCGATCCGACCGCGCCGGCTGAACTGACCTGGGCGCTGATCATGGCGGCAGCACGCCGCATCCCGCAATACACCGCCAACCTCAAGGCCGGCATCTGGCAGCAAGTGTCGGCCGCGCCGGAGCGCAATGCCATCGGCGTCGCCCTCAAGGGCCGCACGCTCGGCATCTGGGGCTACGGAAAAATCGGTCGCATGGTGGCCGGTTACGGCAAGGCCTTCGGCATGAAGATCGTGGTGTGGGGACGCGACGCCAGCCTGGAGCAAGCGCAGAAAGACGGTTACACCGCGGCCGCCAGCAAGGAAGAATTCTTCTCGACGACCGACTTCATCTCGGTGCATCTGCGTCTCAACGACGCCACGCGCGGCATCGTCACCGCGCAAGACCTGGCGCTGATGAAACCGACCGCCACCTTCATCAACACCAGCCGTGCCGAACTGGTGGCAAGCGGTGCGCTGGAAACAGCGCTGCAACAAGGCCGACCGGGATTCGCCGGTATCGACGTGTTCGAGACCGAACCGCTGCCGCACGACTCGCCGCTGCTGCGCATGGACAACGTGGTGGCCACGCCGCATCTCGGCTACGTGGAAAAAGACGGCTATGAGTTGTACTTCCGCGCGGCCTTCCAGAACATTGTCGACTTCGCCAACGGCGCGCCGAAGAATGTCCTCAATCCTGAGGCGTTGGCCTGACGCGCACTAGCGTCGGCGGTGCATACTGCAGATGCTGGGCGTGCGACACCTTCCATAGATGCATCCAGCCGGGCGGCCATGACAGCGGCGGCCCGGCATACGGCTCCACTCCCTTGCGCACGGCGATGACCGGCAAATGTTCCGGCATCGATCCGGCGTGATCCCATCCCATGCTGTACGCATGATGCGGTAACAGCGCATCGCACACCGACGCAAACCACGCCGTGTGATCTTCATCGCGGCCGAGCGCCTGAGCAAGACCCTGCGGATCGAATTGCGCCAATGCGCCGGCGAGATCCTGCGCGCTCGCGCCGGGCGTGTCGCCCCAACCGAAAATCGGATTGAAGTTGTAGTCCGCGCCCGAGCCGTACCAGCCTTCGCGCCACGGACGTTCGTTCCAGTGGCGCGGTCCGGCGAACAAATGCCAGCGCCAGTGCAGACCCGATGGCTTGGGCCAGCTATATAGATACAAGCGCTGATAACCGGCCGCGTGCAACTCGCGCACCATCGCCATCAGCCGCGCATGCGGCATGCGATCGGGCGGCTGGCGGCGGAACAGGATAGGCGTGCCGTCGGCGTGCTGCACTTCATCGGACGACAGATTGAGATCAAGCGTACGCACCTCGCTGCCGAAGCGCGCAGAAATCCATCCCGTCAGCAAGTTGACGGAGACGATGACGCCATAGCCGCGATGGCGATGGAAGATGACGGTGCCGGGAGCAATCGGTTTCATGTCTCGATTTTATCCAACTATCAAAATTCTGACTGCGCACGGTGAGCAACGAGAGCGGCATCGCGTGAGCAGTTGAAAAAACAATGGTGTGCGCAGCTCCTGCGGACGAAAAAAACACGGCCTGAAATTTCCGTATGGAAATTAAACAAAGCCAATCTGCATGCGGCTTTGCGGACGATCTTGTAGACAACCCGCATAGCGTTTTACCAATAGAATGCGTGGCACGCAATTTGCGTAATAACAACTGAGTGCCGACATTAATTACTAAATATAAGTACGGTGCGGACAAGTTCTTGCGGGCTTCTTCAATAAAAAGGGACAACATGACTGAACACGTAGCGATTCAAACCGAAACCTTCCTGCCCTATATGCGCGACGTCACAAAATGCGAACAGTCGTTGCAGGAACTGAATCTGATGTGGCGTGTGATTGAAGCCTCGGCAAAAATGAATTGCCCCAGCGAAGCCAAGACCATCCTGCCGACCATGGCGGCGACGCGTACCGGCTTCAGCCGGCTCGAACGCGAGCTGGTGGTCAGCCTGGTCCAGGAAAAAGTCCGCAATGTGCTCACCGAAATCGGCACCAAGGCGCAGTACGTGATCGACATCGTGGTGCGCAACCTGTTCGAGCGCACCGCCGATGTCGGCTTCCTCGCCACTGATCGAGAACTGTGCAATTTCGTCGCCGGCGTCACCGACAGCGTCGAGGCGATCCGCTATCGCCTGCGTGAGTACCGCAACAAATACACCGTCTACGACGAGATCATGCTGCTCGACACCGAGGGCAACGTGCTGGTGCAGATCGATCCCGCCACGCCGCTGGAACATAGCGCGGATGCGTTGATCGCCGAGACGCTCAACTCCGATACGTATGTCGAGACTTTCCGTTTCAGCGACCTGCGTCCCGGCAAGGAACGTGCACTGATTTATTCGCGCCGCATGCAGCATCCCCAAACTGGTGCGGTAGTCGGCATCCTGTGTCTGTGCTTCCACTTCGAAGAAGAAATGGCCGGCATCTTCTCTTCGCATCGCGACGCCGAAGCGCGTTCCAACATGCTGCTGCTGGACGCCGACAACCGCGTCATCGCCAGCGCCGACAAGTTGTGGATCCCGGTCGGCACCGAAGTGCCGGTCAATCGCGACGGCAACGCCGCGCTGATGCTGTTCTGCGGCCGCGAATACCTGGTGCGAACGGTGTCCTCCGACGGCTATCAAGGCTATCCCGGCCCGGGCGGCTGGCAAGGCCAGGTGATGATTCCTGTCGAAGTCGCTTTCAGCGGCGTGATCAGCGACGTGCTCACCAAGCTGTCGCCGGAAATCGCCGAAGGCCTGCTGTCGCATGCGCATTCATTCTGCCCGCCGCTGTACGACATCATGACCGCCGCCAAGACCATCCAGCGCATCGTCTGGAACGGCCAGGTCATGACCGCCGGCCAACGCGGCGAAATGCTCAAGCTCAAGACCATCCTCGACCAGATCAGCGAGACCGGCAACCGCAGCAACGAACTGTTCGCACAATCGATCCACGATCTCTACCAGACGGTGCTGGTGTCGGGCATGCGCGACGCCGAATTCACCACCAGCCTGCTGGTCGACCTGCTCGACCGCAATCTGTACGAACGCTCCGACGACTGCCGCTGGTGGGCACTCACGCCCGAACTGCGCAGCGCGCTGGCGCAACCGGTGCAGGACCAGGCCGCGGTCGACAAGATGACCAACATCCTGACCTACATCAACGGCCTGTACACCGTATACACGCGCATCTTCGTCTATGACCGCCACGGCCGCATCATCGCCAGCACCGGCGACAACACCGATGAAATCGTCGGCAGCAACATCGACGAAGACAGCCTGCACCAGGTGCTGTCGCTGCGCACGCAACAGCAATACCACGTCAGCGCCTTCACGCCGAGCGCGTTGTACAACGGCAAGGACACGTACGTTTATCACGCAGCGGTGCGCGACCTCGAGAACGAAGCCGTGGTGGTCGGCGGCATCGGCATCGTGTTCGACTCGACGCCGGAGTTTTCCAACATGCTCGCCAGCGGCATCACCGCCAAGAAGAACATGAAGGCCTATTACATCGACCGTAATGCGCGCATCATCTCGACCACCGACAGCGCGCGCAGCGTCGGCGAGACGCTGGCCATCGATCCGGCGCTGCTGACGATCGCCAACGGCGGCCGTGCGTCGCAGGTCGCGGTGCACGATGGCGAATACGCCATCGTCGCCTGCTCGGTCTCGAACGGCTATCGCGAATTCAAGGTCAGCGACGGTTATCAGGAAGACGTCATCGCGGTGGTGTTCGAATCCTTCGGCGCAGTGCAAGGCGCGGGCTCGCAAACCGACGGCCGCCAATACCTGCTCGAAACCGATCCGACCATCACCGACGGCAACGAATACGCCACCTTCTTCAGCGACCACAACCTGTTCGCCATCTCCGCCGCCCATGTGGTGGAAGCGGTGCCGTTCAGCGAAGTACTGCCGACCTCGATGGGAACGCGTCCGGAACAAATCGGCGTGCTCAACCTGCGACGCGACGACGGCGACGGCAAGCGCAAGGAATTCGTCTGGGTGTTCGACCTCGGCCAGATGATGCGCGGCACCCGTTCCGCGGTCAGCGGCAGCAGCCAGGTGATGATCGTGCGCGAAGGCGAACACACCATCGGCCTGCTGGTCGACGAGTTGCACGCCGTGCCGCAATTCAATCCTGCGCAGATCATGCACACGCCGTTCGCCATGCAAGGCGCCTCGATGCTGGTGACTCAGGTCATCAAAGCCAACAACGGCCAGTTGCTGATCCAGGCGATCGACGTCGAGCGTTTGTTCGCGCTGCTGATCGACGGCCAGATTGCACTGCCGCCTGAATCGGCGGAAGCCGTTGCACAGCAGACGGATACGGTAGCGCCGGCCGATGGCGAGCGTCCGGTCGAGCTCATGGCGGCGTAATCCGGAGTTGGATTTGGGCGAGCCGCTGGTGACGAGATGTGGGGTATGATGGCTGGGACTTTTCTTGATTTTTCGTGATCATGACTTTACGCATCATCGCCACCGGCGGCACCTTCGACAAACATTACGACGAGATTGCCGGCCAGCTCGTCTTCGCCAACAGCCACTTGCCCGAGGTCATCGCACGCGCACGCCTGACCGTTTCCGCCACGCTGGAAGAACTGCCGCTGCTCGACTCGCTCGACATGCAGGACATCGATCGGCGCCGCGTGCTCGCCTCCTGCGACCGTTCGGAAGAAAACGCCATCGTCGTCATCCACGGCACCGACACCATGCAGGACACCGCGCGCGTGCTCGGCGCGGCGCAACTGACCAAGACCATCGTGCTGACCGGCGCCATGATTCCTTACGCCATCCACGGCTCGGATGCGCAATTCAATTTCGGCTTCGCCTGCGGCGTGGCGCAACTGATGCCGCATGGCGTGTATGTCGCGATGAATGGCCGTGTGTTCGCCTGGGACAAAGTCGCCAAGAACCGCGGTGTGGGCGTGTTTGAAGAAATCGAAACGGAAGACTGAGGGCATCTCACCGGAGGAGACGATGTTCAGTCTTCTCCGCTTTCCGCCGTTCCGGCATGCGCATAGTCCTGCAACGCCGACACATTCTGATGGAACCACCCACCCAGTTGCTCAAGCACGGGCGTCAATGACCGGCCCGGCGGCGTCAGGCTGTACTCCACCCTGGGCGGGACCTCCGCATACACCACCCGGCGCACCAGGCCGTCGCGCTCCAGCTCGCGCAGCTGCAGCGTCAGCATGCGCTGCGTTACTTCCGGAATGCTTCTCTGCAATTGGCCGAAGCGCAACGTCCCGGCGCTGAGGCGGTACAACACCAGCGATTTCCACTTGCCGCCGACCAGATCCAGCGCCATGTCCACGGGACAACGATCGGATGATGCAGCTTTCATGACGGTTCCAATAGGTACATTTTTGTGGGTAGCGCACAGGAATGTACATTCTATTCAATCTCAGACCAGGCTCCTACACTGTTGACTTCTTAACCACGTTTTTGGAGTCGATGATGCAAGAAAAAATCTATCTGGTGTATGGAGCCACGGGCGCACAAGGCGGCGCAGTGATGAGCGCGCTAAGGGCAAGCGGCAAAAAAGTGCGCGTGCTGCTGCGCAATACCGACGGCAAATCCTCGTTTGAGGCTCCTGGCGTGGAAGTCGCCATCGGCGACCTGGATTCGCCGGCGCAACTGCTGGAAGCGAGCCGCGATGTCGCCGGCGTCTACTTTGCCCTGCCGCTGCAGTTCAACGCCGACAGGGCGATTCTCTGGGGCAGGAATGCGATCGATGCCGCCGTCGCAGCCAAGGCGCCGCTGATGGTCTTCAATACCAGCATCGTCGGCGCAGCCGAGGCGGGCCAGACAACCGGAAGCGTTGCAATCGACATCAAGTCCGCGCTGGAACGTTATCTGAAGCAGGCGCCGATTCCCAGCATCGTATTGCGGCCAACGCTGTACCTGGGCAACCTGACCGCGCCTTTCGCGACGCCGTCGATCGTCAATGACGGCGTGTTGGCCTACCCTGTTCCCGCCGGCCAGAAAGTATCCTGGATCAGTTGGGAAGAAACCGCCGCCTATGTCGTCGCCGCCTTGCAACGCCCGGACCTGGCAGCAACACGTCCCTCATTCGACATTGGCGGCGCGCAAGCGATCACGGGCAATGAACTGGCCACAGCCATCGGCAAAGCCGTGGGTCGCAGCGTTTCTTATTTCCCGCTGCCAATCGGGCAATTCGAAGCCGGACTCTCCGCCGCCTTCGGCGCAGAAACCGGCGGCGCCCTCGCCAATCTGTATCGCTACATGACCAATCCCGCGCATGGCGACATCCTCAACGTCGACCTGCGCGCGGCAAGGGCTGAATTTGCTGTGCCACAAACGTCGATTGACAGCTGGGCCGCGCAGGTTCCGTGGAAGAACCTGGCCGAAAGCGCCACGGCCCCCTCCGAGAAATCTGCATGAATGCAAATACATCCGAAAAGATGCCGGTTGAAATCTGGAGCGACATCATGTGCCCCTTCTGTTTCATCGGCAAACGCAAGTTTGATGAGGCTCTCGCCGCCTTCGGCCACAAAGACAAGATCCAGGTCGTCTGGAGAAGCTATCGTCTTTTTCCCGAGGTCCGCTACCGTGAAGGCAGCGATGCCTGCGCGGTCCTTGCCAAGGTCAAGGGCCTGGCGACATCCTCCATGCGACAAGCGATGGCGCACGTCACGGCGCTGGGTCGCGACGTCGGCATCCGGTTCGACTTCGATCGTCTGAAAATAGTCGACACCCTTGATTCATTGAGACTGGTGCACTTCGCTGCGACCCGCGATCTGGCCAGCGAAATGAAGGAACGTCTGTTCCAGGCGTTCTTTGAAGAAGGCCAGAATCTGGAGGATCACCAGATCCTGGCGCAACTGGGAAAAGAAGTCGGACTCGATGCACAGGCAGCAAAAACAATGCTGACGTCCGTAGCCTACGCCGACGAGGTGGAGAACGACGTGGCGCAGGCGAGACAGATCGGCGTTAACGGGATTCCGTTCTTTGTGCTGGACCGGCAACAGGCGCTATCCGGAGCGCAGTCGATCGCAGAATTTACCGCACTGTTGCAAGCCGCGTTTGATGGATGGAATCAGAACATTCCATCGCCCGCGAAGAAAACGATGCCGGGAGAAAGCTGCACCCTCGACGGTCAGTGCTGAGTGGTTGCAATCGCCGGCGCATGCATCACGCCGCTGATGCAGTTGCGCGGCGAAGTCGAATCGCGTACGCCGACCGATCTGTCCGATTTCGATCCCACGCCTAACGATCCACGAGTTTTGCGCGAATTGGTCGAAGGCGGCGTCGGCCCCGGTGTCGCTCACCGATGCCGCGCACAAGGTGGCGCTCGAACTCGCGCAGAATGCGGTCGCCAAACGAATCGATCTTCCTTCGATGCTGCCGGCGATATCCCGGCATCGAAGCGCGGCTGAATCCTCAGTCCTGGCGCTGCTCGTGCCGCGCTGCCCAATCGCGGCAAAAATCCAGCAATGACGCCAGCCTGACCGACAGCACCCGATGCTTGTTGCGCACCAGGTAGAAATGCCGGCGCAAGGGCGGCAACGGTGTCGCCAGTTCGATCAACCGCCCCGACTCCAGCAGGTCCGCGACCACCGCGCGCGACAGGCAACTGATGCCCATGCCTTCGGCGGTGGCGCGCTTGATCGCCTCCGAATTGCCGAACTCGCAGGCCGACGGCAGGTGATGCAGGT
Organism: Herbaspirillum lusitanum; assembly: GCF_026127345.1. Lineage (NCBI taxonomy): Bacteria > Pseudomonadati > Pseudomonadota > Betaproteobacteria > Burkholderiales > Oxalobacteraceae > Herbaspirillum > Herbaspirillum lusitanum. Next base: position 132,257 of record NZ_QXFG01000010.1, read on the forward strand.
AAGGCAGCAAGGCGTGCTCGACCGCTTCGCGCGTGCCGGAACCCGCCTCCCGCAGCAGCCAGTCGGCTTCGCTCAAGGTCGTCAGCGTCAGCTTCTTGCCCTGCGCCGCCAGCGCGTGGTGCGGCGAAGCGACCACGATCAGTTCATCCGTCATCCACTGCTCGACGTCAACGTCGCTGGCATGGCACGGTCCTTCGATCAGCGCGGCGTCGACTTCAAAATTGCTGACGGCATTGACGATATCGGCGGTGTTGGCCACCAGCGCGCGCACGCGCAACTGCGGATGGTCACGCCGATAAGCCGCCACCATTTGCGGCAGCATGTAGCTGCCGATGGTGGTGCTGGCGCCGATGTGCAATTCGGCGCCCACCTGGTCGGGTGTCAGGAATTGCTGTTCGATGGTGTTGGCGGCGTCGAGCAGGTGCTGCGCCTGCGGCAGCAGCAGGCGGCCGTTGTCGTTGAGCATGAGGCGCTTGCCGACGCGATCGAACAGTTGCACGGCGAGCGTGTTCTCGAGTTCATTGAGTGCAGCGCTGGCGGCCGACTGCGACAACGCGACCAGATCGGCGGCGGCGGTCGTACTGCCGGATTGCGCCACCGCCAGGAAGATTTGTAATTGCCGAAGGGTAATTTTCATATCGAGTCGCTTGATGATTCATTGATCTACTTATTATTCAGGTTGATATTAACAAAATAACGCGTTTTTCTTTTATATAGCAGAGCGCTAAAGTGCCTTCATTGCTCAGTCAACCATGTCAGGCACATCATGAACACCCCGTCGCTTACCGTCGTCTCCACCCCGTCAGCCCCGCCGGCGCAGTTGAACCGCGTCCTCCCCGGCTTGGCCCTGAGCGCCGCGCTGGCGCTGGCCTCGATTGAAGCCGGCCGCCTCGCTTGGTTGCAGGCGCATGGTTTCAGCGCGCTGACGATTGCGATCGTGCTCGGCATGCTGGTCGGAAATACCGTCTATCCGCGCGTGGCCGCCGACTGTAGCGGCGGCGTGGCCTTTTCCAAACAGAATCTGCTGCGCCTGGGCATCGTGCTGTACGGCCTGCGCCTCACTTTCCAGGACATTGCACAAGTCGGCGTGAGCGGTGTACTGATCGATGCCAGCATGCTGATGTCGACATTCGCGATCGCTTATTTTCTTGGCGTGAAGGTGTTCAAGCTGGATCGCAACGCGGTGATGCTGATCGGCGCCGGCAGTTCGATCTGCGGCGCGGCGGCCGTGATGGCGACCGAGCCGGTGCTGCGTGCGCGCAGTGAACAGGTAACGGTGGCGGTGTCGACGGTGGTGGTGTTCGGCTCGGCAGCAATCTTCTTATACCCGCTGCTGCACAGCCTGGACTTTCTGCGGGGCCATGCCGACTTCGGCGTCTATATCGGCTCGACCGTGCACGAAGTGGCGCAGGTGGTGGCGGCAGCACGCTCAATCGACGATCACACCGCCAATACTGCAGTGATCGCGAAGATGGTGCGCGTGATGATGCTGGCGCCGTTCCTGCTGATCTTGTCGGCTTGCGTGCAGCGCAGCCGTTCTGCAACCACTGCTGCGAAGGGCTCCAATACCTCGCGCCTGGCCGGCATCCCGTGGTTCGCCTTCGCCTTCATCGGTATGGTGGCGCTGAACTCGCTGCTGCCGATCCCGACCGCCGTAACCGGCGCCCTGCTCGACGCCGATACCTTCTTGCTGGCCATGGCAATGGCTGCGCTGGGCCTGACCACGCATCTTTCATCCGTGCGCCGTGCGGGCATGCAGCCGCTGCTGCTGGGGGGCTTGCTGTTTGTGTGGCTGATCGCGGGCGGCGGAGCCGTGAACGCCGCCATCACCTTCCTAATGCACTGATCCCTTGACGATCAATTCGCGAATGATGCGGATGGTGTCAATATCCGCCTCCTCATACGCCGAACGGCGGAACTGGTCGTAGAAGGCTTTTTCAGTTCCGGCTTCTTCTTCCGGCGTGCCGTCGTCGTATTCGAAACGCACGAACAGCGCCTCTTCCTCGGGTTCCTCGATCGTCATGCTCAGGCTGGACGTGGGGATTTCGCCCTGCGCCGGCACGTGGTAGTGCACGCGCTGCAGCGCTTCATAAGTCACGACGTCATGGATGCGCAATTCGCCATAGCGCAGCATGCGCTTGACCGCGGCATCCGTCTTGTCGGACAGCACGCATTCGTCGAGATGCTCCATGAACAATTGCGGCGCTTCGGCGCGCATGACGAGGCCGCGCCACAGTTGTTCGCGGGTCAGGTTGTCGATCAGCGGGTTGAGCGGATCGTTGATTTGAATCAAGTGATTGAATTTCATGCTTTAGACCTGTTTCCGGATGCCGTTATTGTCCCACAGAAGGCCCGGCCGGGCAGGGCCGGCCTGCTACAATGGCGTGTTATCCCTCGTCCCCTCCCAATCGATCCCTGCATGTCTTCCGCCCCCGCATTTGGTCTCAACGCCCCGCAAAGCGAAGCCGTTTTGTACATGAACGGCCCTTGCCTGGTGCTGGCCGGCGCCGGTTCGGGCAAGACCCGCGTCATCACGCAGAAAATCGCCCACCTGATCGAAAACTGCGGCTACGAATCGCGCCACATCGCCGCGCTGACCTTCACCAACAAGGCCGCGCTGGAAATGCAGGAGCGCATCGCCAAGCTGCTCAAGGAGCCGAAACAGGCCAAGCATCTGACGGTGTCGACCTTCCACTCGCTGGGAGTAAAAATTCTGCGCCAGGAAGCCAAGCACCTCGGCCTGAAAGATCGCTTTTCGATCATGGACAGCGACGATTGTTTTTCGCTGGTGCAAGATCTGGCGGTGACGACCGACAAGCAATTGATCCGTCGCATCCAGAATGCCATGTCGCTGTGGAAGAACGGCCTGATCGATCCCGATCTTGCGCTCAGGAACGCGGTCGACGAAGAAGAAGCGGTGGCCGCGCGCATCTATCGCAGCTATGTCGCCACGCTCTCGGCCTATCAGGCGGTCGACTTCGACGATCTGATCCGCTTGCCGGTGGAACTGTTTCGCGGCAACGAAGAAGTGCGCGATCGCTGGCAGCGCCGTCTGCGTTATCTGCTGGTGGATGAATACCAGGACACCAACACCTGCCAGTACGAGCTGGTCAAGCTGATGGTCAGCGGCATCGGCAAGAAGCCGATGTTCACCGCCGTGGGCGACGACGACCAGGCGATCTACGCCTGGCGCGGCGCCACCATCGAAAATCTGAAAACCTTGCAGATCGATTTCCCCAATTTGCATCTGATCAAGCTGGAGCAGAATTACCGCTCCAGCACGCGCATTCTGCAAGCGGCCAATTCGGTGATTTCCAACAATCCCAAGCTGTTTGAAAAAGCCCTCTGGTCGGAACACGGACTGGGCGATCCGGTCAAGGTCATGGCGATGGACGACGACGAGGCCGAAGCCGATCAGGTCGCCATCATGCTGTCGGCGCATCGCTTCGAGCGGCGCGCAAAGTTCTCCGACTACGCGATCCTGTACCGCGGCAATCATCAGGCGCGCATCTTCGAAAAGGCCCTGCGGCGCGAACGCATTCCTTATGTGATGTCGGGCGGCCAGAGTTACTTCGACCGCGCCGAAATCAAGGACATCATCAGCTACCTGCGCCTGATCGCCAACCAGGACGACGACCCGGCTTTCATCCGCGCCGTCACCACGCCGCGTCGCGGCATCGGCCAGGCCACGCTGGAAGTGCTCGGTACGGTTGCCGGCCAATGGCAGTGCTCGCTGTTTGAAGCGGTCTACAAAGGCGCGCTGGAAGACAAGCTGCCCGACAAGCAATTGCTGCCGCTGCGCCAGTTCTGCGACTTCATCAACAACCTCGAATCGCGCGCCAGCCGCCCGGGCCCTTCCGGCAGCGGCGAGAATGCCGCGCAGGTGCTCGACGACATGATGGAAGCGATCAACTACGAAGGTTACTGCTATGACGCCTTCGACGAACGCCAGGCGCAAAGCAAGTGGCAGAACGTGGTCGACTTCACCAGCTGGCTCAAGGAGCGCGGCTGCGGCGGCAAGGATGGCGAAGGCGAAGAAAAGAACTTGCTGGAGTTGACCCAGATGGTCGCGCTCATGACCATGCTCGAAGGCAAGGACGAAGAGCAGGACGCGGTGCGCATGTCAACGCTGCACGCCTCCAAGGGACTGGAATATCCGCACGTGTTCCTGATCGGCGTGGAGGAAGGCATTTTGCCGCACAAGGGCGATCCCGATGCCCCGGCCGAGACCATCGCCGCGCGCATCGAAGAAGAACGCCGCCTGATGTACGTCGGCATCACACGCGCCCAGCGCAGCCTCCAAATCACTTGGTGCAAACGGCGCAAGCGCGCGCGCGAATTCACCGCCTGCGACCCGTCGCGCTTCATCAAGGAAATGAACCTCGACGTCGGCGACGCCGTGCCCAGGGAGGAAGAAAAGATCACGCCGCAGAACCGGCTGGCCAATCTGAAGGCCTTGCTGCAACAGCCGCGCAGCACGCCGACGCCGTCCAACGACTGATGCGCCTGCACCGCGTATAATTTTCTGCGGGGCAGTGCCCCGGCTGCAAGATGACATCCGAGCATCCGCAGTCTCCGACAACAATAAGAAGGAGAAGACATGCAGTCCATTTTCAGGAAACGGTTTACCCGGCCATATCGTTCACTTCTGTCATTGCGTTCACTGCTTTCGCTACTGACAATGCTGTTGCTGGCATCCGCCGGCGCGCAAGCGAGCAGCATCACCAACGTCGAATTCCAGTCGCCCGCATTGGGGCGCGCATGGAACTACAACGTCTACCTGCCGACCGGCTATGAAACATCCAGCCTGCGTTACCCGGTGCTGTATCTGCTGCACGGCAATGACGGCCACCGCAACGACTGGCCTGTCAAGGGACGCATTCAGGCCACCGCCGACGCGCTGATCGCCTCCGGAGATATTCCCCCGGCCATCATCATCATGCCGGACGCCGGCACCACCTGGTTCGTTGACCTCAAGGAAAAAGTCGAGACCGCCTTTTTTGCCGATCTGATTCCACAAGTGCAGAAACGCTTTCGCACCCTGACCGGACGCGACGGTCGCCTGGTCGGCGGGCTGTCGATGGGCGGCTATGGCGCCATGCGTTTTGCGCTCAAGTATCCGGAAAAATTCCAGGCCGCCGCGCTGCTGAGTCCGGCCATCTACAATCCGGAGCCTCCCGCCACCTCATCGGCGCGCTTCGTCAAGGTGTTCGGCTCGCCCGACTTCGATCCGGCCATCTGGAAGGCGCACAACTATCCGGCGCTGTGGGACGAATTCCTGAAGAAGAACATCAAAGTGCCGATGTACATCAACTCCGGCGACGATGACGATTTCATGATCGAGAGCGAAGCCACCCAGTTCTATGCACTGCTGCGCAAGAACAAGCAACCGGCCGAACTACGCATCGTCAACGGCGCCCATGCCTGGCCGGTGTGGGAATCGACTATCGGCGATGCCCTCAAATACATTTTCCAGACCGTCCGCCGTCCTGAGCAATAAGCTGCAGCCTGTCCGCCCTGATGCGGCGGACAGGCCCTCGCCCTCTCGCATTTGTTGCACATTTTTCAATACCTGCGCACCGAAAATGCGATTGCACCTGATTTTGCGCCACAAATGGCGTTGAACCGGACTGGAAACGTTTACAATCCTCCCCTTTCCGGCCGCCCCGCCCCCCCGATGCGCTTGCGCGGCGGCGGCTTATCCGGTCCCGGTTTTCATCTGCTGCTCCTATTTTTACAAGGTTGGTCATGAACAAGTTCTTCAAGCAATTCGCTCCTGCACTGGCGCTGGTCGCCGCCATCGCCGCATTGTCCGCCTGCGGCAAGAAAGAAGATGCAGCACAAGCGCCTGCCGCTGCCGCCGCCAAGGTCTACCTGGTCGGCGTGGAATCGGCCTACGCGCCGTTCTCTGCGGAAAACGAAAAGAAGGAAGTGGTCGGCTTCGACATCGACGTGATGAAGGCGCTGGCGCAAAAGATCGGCATCGAAGTGAAGTTCGTGCCGACGCCATTTGAAGGCTTCTTCAATTTCCTGGCGCAGGGCGATCGCGATCTGCTGATCTCGGCCATCACCATCACCGACGAGCGCAAGCAGACCGTCGATTTCTCCGAGCCGTACTTTGAAGCGAGCCAGCTGATCGCGGTGCCGGCAGCCGATGCCAAGGTGCAGAAATTCGACGACCTCAAGAACCTCAAGGTCGGCGTGCAAAGCGCCACCTCCGGCGACGAAATCGTGCAGCAGTTGCTGGGCAAGAACAATCCCAACATCAAGCGCCTCGACTCCACTCCGCTGGCATTGAAGGAACTGGAAACCGGCGGCGTTGATGCCGTGGTCGCCGATGACGCCGTGGTCAAGAACTACATCACCAACAATCCGTCGAGCAAACTGCGTACCGTGTCGGACGCCAACTTCCCGAAAGAGTATTACGGCATCGCCGTGCGCAAGGGCAACACCGAGCTGCTCAACAAGGTCAACAAGGGCATGGCCGACCTGAAGGCCGACGGCACTTTCGACAAGATCAGCACGCAATACTTCGGCGCCAGGAAATAAGCTCGCCGCCTGCCGTAGTGCTACCGCTGCAACCACAGTGCAGCTGCGGCGCTACGGTATAATCCCGACAAATGCGCAGTCCGCCGGATTGCGCATTTTTCATGTCCACCATTCAATTTTCCGCCATGGATTTCCGCTGGAGCATCATCGAGGGCTACGCGCCGCTGTTCATCAAGGGCTTCTTCATGACGCTCGAGGTGGCCGTGATCAGCATCGTCGCGGGCACCGTGATGGGCCTCTTGCTGGGCATGTTGCGGCTGGCCGACGTGCAGCACGGCATGTGGAAATACATCCTGCGCGTGACCAAGTGGATCGCAAGTTTTTACGTTGCTTTCTTCCGCGGCACGCCGCTGTTCGTGCAGATCCTGCTGATCCATTTCGCCGTGATGCCAGTGCTGATCCATCAGGACAACGGACTGCTGATTTCCGGTGAACTGGCGCGCACCATCAAGCAGGATTACGGCGCGTTCGTGTCCGGCATCGTGGCCTTGTCGCTCAATGCAGCGGCATACATCTCCGAAATCTTCCGCGCCGGCATCCAGTCGATCGACCGCGGCCAGAGCTATGCCGCGTCGAGTCTCGGCATGGGCTATCGCCTGCGCATGCGCTACATCATTTTGCCGCAGGCGTTTCGCCGCATGCTGCCGCCGCTGGGCAACGAAGCCATCACGCTGCTCAAGGATTCCTCGCTGGTGTCGACCATCGGCCTGGCCGAACTGGCCTATGCCGCGCGCACCGTGGCCGGCAGCTATTCGCGCTATTGGGAACCGTACATCACGATTTCGGTGGTGTATTTCAGCATGACGATTTGCCTGGCGATGCTGGTGGCCAGGCTGGAAAAGAAATACAGTGCTCCATCCCGCCACTGATCCCGGACGTTCGCCTGCGGTCGCCATCATCGGCGGCGGTCCGGCCGGCCTGATGGCCGCCGAAGTGCTGGCGCTAGCCGGCGTGCAGGTCGACCTCTACGACGCCATGCCATCGGCCGGACGCAAGTTCCTGCTGGCCGGCAAGGGCGGCATGAACATCACCCATTCGGAAGACCTCGACGGCTTCCTCTCTCGCTACGGCGCGCGCCGCAATGCGGTTGCCGCGTTGCTCAAGGATTTCACGCCAGAAGATTTGCGTGCGTGGATACACGGACTCGGCATCGACACCTTCGTCGGCAGTTCCGGGCGTGTCTTCCCCACCGACATGAAAGCGGCGCCACTATTGCGCGCCTGGCTGCATCGCCTGCGCGAAGCGGGCGTGCGTTTCCACATGCGGCATCGCTGGCAGGGTTGGGATGCGGATGGCAAGCTGCGTTTCGCCACGCCCGAGGGTGAAATTTCCGTAGCCGCATCGACCGTCATTCTTGCGCTGGGCGGCGGCAGCTGGGCGCGCCTCGGCTCGGACGGCGCGTGGATGCCGCTGCTGGCCGAACGCGGCGTCGGGCTGGCGCCCTTGCAGCCGTCAAACTGCGGCTTCGACGTCGACTGGAGTGCGCATTTCCGCAGCCGCGCCGCCGGCGAACCGCTCAAGACCATTGCCGCCACCGTCATGCTGAACGACGGCACGCCCTTGCGCCGTCAAGGCGAATGCATCATCACCGACAGCGGCATCGAAGGCGGCCTGATCTATGCGCTGTCGGCGCCTTTGCGCGACGCCATCACGCCGTCCGCACCGGCCACGCTGTATCTTGATCTGTTGCCCGATTGGCTGCCGGCGCGCGTGCTGAGCGAGCTGCAACATCCCCGCGGCGCCCGCTCAATGTCCAGCCATCTGCAAAGCCGGCTCAAGCTCAAGGGCGCAAAGGCGGCGCTGCTGCGCGAATGCACCAGCGCGGAAGACTTCCGGGACATGTACAAGCTGGCGCAGGCGATCAAGGAATTGCCTGTCAAGCTGCGCGCGCCGCGGCCGCTCGACGAGGCCATCAGCAGCGCCGGAGGTGTACCATTCGAGGCAATGCAGGACGCCGGAGAACATCACCTGATGCTGCGTCAGTTGCCCGGCGTATTCTGCGCCGGCGAGATGCTGGATTGGGAAGCGCCGACCGGCGGCTACCTGCTGACGGCCTGCTTCGCCAGCGGGCGCAAGGCCGCCCAAGGCGCGTTACGCTGGCTGGGCGAGACAGAGGCCGATACTGCGGCCACAAAGGAGAACACACCATGATCGACGAAGAACGTCTGGTCGACATCGAACTGAAACTGACGCATCAGGAAGACACCGTGGATGCGCTCAACAAGATCGTCTACGAGCAGCAAAAGAAAATCGACGAACTCGAAAAGCTGCTGACCGCGCTGGCGCGGCAGGTGAAGGATGCCGCCAACAGCGTCAGCGAGCCGCGCAGCATCGAGAATGAAAGACCGCCGCATTATTGATGCGCGATACGATGGCGGCGATCCGCCGTCCTCAAGCTACCCATCTTCCGCTCCTTTTTTTTCATGAACGCCAACGCCCGCCGCATTGCGCACCTCGACATGGATGCGTTCTATGCATCGGTGGAGTTGCTGCGCTATCCGGAATTGCGCGGCCGGGCCGTGGTCATCGGCGGCCGCTCGGTGCATCAGCCGGTCACGCGTGCTGACGGCACGCGCGAATTCTCGATCCTGCGCGACTATGTCGGGCGCGGCGTCATCACCACCTCGACTTACGAAGCGCGCGCGCTGGGCGTGTTTTCCGCCATGGGCATGATGAAGGCGGCGCAACTGGCGCCCGACGCCGTCCTGCTGCCGGTGGATTTCGATTCTTATCGCCACTATTCCCGATTGTTCAAGAAGGCCGTTGCCGGCATCGCGCCGTTGATCGAGGATCGCGGGATTGACGAGATCTACATCGACCTCAGCGAACACGAAGAAGAAACACGCGCATTGGCCACCCGCATCAAGAACGCCGTCAACGAGACCACCGGCCTGTCCTGCTCGATCGGCGTCGCTCCCAACAAGCTGCTGGCCAAGATCTGCTCCGACCTGGAAAAGCCCAACGGCCTGACCATCCTGACCATGGCCGACGTGCCTACACGCATCTGGCCGCTGCCGGCGCGCAAGATCAACGGCATCGGTCCGAAGGCAGCCGAGAAGCTGACCGCGCTCGGCATCCTCACCATCGGCGACCTGGCGCGCACCGATGCCGGTGTGTTGCAGGACCATTTCGGCCGCAGCTATTCGGCCTGGCTCGGCAATGTCGCACAAGGCGTCGACGACCGTCCGGTCTCGACCAGTTCGGAGCCGAAATCGATCAGCCGCGAGACCACCTTCGAGCGCGACCTGCACGCGCGTCACGACCGCGACAAGCTGTCCGGCATTTTCACCGCGCTGTGCACGCGCGTGTCGGAAGACCTGCACCGCAAGGGCTATCTCGGACGCACCATCGGCATCAAGCTGCGCTATGCCGACTTCTCGACGGTGACGCGCGACGTCACCTTGCCGGCATCGGTGAACGATCCCGCCGCGATCCGCCGCGCCGCCGGCGAATGCCTGCGACGGGTGCCGCTGGAGCAACGCATCCGCCTGCTGGGCGTGCGCGTGGGCGCGTTGTCGAAGAACGGCGGCACGCCTGAGCGCGAGGATTTTTCGCAAGGCGAATTGGGTTTCGAGTAGGTAAATCAGGCCAAATCAGGCTGCGCGCGGCCTGCGCCAGCACACGCAGATAAAGTCGGCGTGAATATCAGACGTCCCCCGGGCTCCGTGTAAAATGGACGCTTTTGCCCGAACGCCATGTGGTTTAAGAACCTTCAGATTTACCGCCTGCCGGCCCCTTGGGCCATCAGCGCCGACCAGCTCGAATCCAATCTCGCTCCGCAGGCTTTTGCTGCCTGCTCCAGCCTGGAAATGCAGTCGCAGGGCTGGGTTTCGCCGCGCGGCAACGAGCGCCTGGTGCATGTCGTCAATCGCCAGTTCCTGCTCAAGCTGGACACCGAAAAAAAACTGCTGCCGAGCACCGTGATCAATCAGGTGACCAAGGCACGCGCCGCCGAGTTGGAAGAACAACAAGGTTTTGCGCCGGGCCGCAAGCAGACCAAGGAATTGAAAGAGCAAGTCACCGATGAGTTGCTGCCGCGCGCCTTCAGCATCGTACGCAGCACCTGGACCTGGATCGATCCGGTCAACGGTTGGCTGATCGTCGATGCCGGCAGTCCCGGCAAGGCCGAAGAAGTATTGAAGCTGCTGCTCAAGGCGATCCCGAAATTCCCGCTGGAGACGCTGCGCACGGTGCGCTCGCCGTTGTCCTCGATGACCGACTGGCTGGCCTCGGACGAAGCTCCGAGCGGCTTCACCGTCGATCAGGACACCGAATTGCGCGCCAGCGGCGACAGCAAGGCGACCGTGCGTTTCGTGCGCCACACGCTGGAGCCGGAAGACGTGCAGCGTCACATCGAATCGGGCAAGCAATGCACGCGCCTGGCGCTGACCTGGAACGACCGAGTGTCGTTCGTGCTGACCGAAAACCTGAGCGTGAAGAAGATCGCGCCGCTGGACGTGTTGAAGGAAGACAGCGACGTCACGGCGAAGAACGACGACGAACGCTTCGACGGCGATTTCATGCTCATGACCGGCGAAGTCAGCAAGATGCTGGCCGACCTGATCGAGGCATTGGGCGGACAATTGCGCGAGAATGACGGTACTGCTGCATTGGCTGCTGCGGCCTGATTCATCTCCCCTTCAGCTAGCGAAAAACGCCGGGCGATCGCAAGATCGGCCCGGCGTTTTTTCATGGCGCGGCAAAAAATCTCAACTCATTGCACGGCGCGTTTTTTCTTCGGCGCAATCAATACTGCATCAAGCGCCTTCATGGCGTGGCAAATGGTGTTTGCCAGGCGTTCGCAGCTGACGCCGTCGCGCGCGCTCAGCGACAGGCCGTGCAGTACGGCGGTGTAGAAATCGGCCAGGCCGTCGATGTCGGCATCGGCGCTTAATTCGTTCTGCTCCTGCGCCTTGCGGAAACGCTTGGCCAACTCTTGCCGCTTCTTCTGGCGGCGTACCGTCATTTCTTCCGCGTGGGCGGCATTTTCGGGCGCGCAGTTGATGGCCGAGACGACCACCATGCAGCCCTTGCCGTTAGCCGGATCGGCATACAGCGCGACGCTGGTCTGCAGCATGTTGTGCAAATCCTCGCGCATGCCCTTGCCCTCTTTCAAGGCGTTGATCGGCCCGATGGCAGTGGTTGCCGAATAGAAATCGATGGCTTCGCGGAACAGCGCGTTCTTGTCGCCGAATGCGGCATACAAACTCGGCGCCTTGACCCCGATGGCGGCCGTCAGGTCGGCCATGGTGGTGCCTTCGTAACCCTTGTTCCAAAAAACCTGCATTGCCAGGCGTAGCGCTTCGTCTCGGTCGAAACTGCGCGGCCGCCCTCTGGTTTGCTGCATGGGAATTCTCCTTTTTTACAACGACTGCGGTGGGTATCAATGTTCAGTGTAGCTTAATATAACTTGAATTACAAAAATACATTGACAGCAATTTCAGTCGAAATATATTATGTAACACGCATTACATAAATATAGGCCATGATGATGCGCAGGCTTTTCGCTCCTCGCTTTGTCTTGCGGGACAGAAAGCCGCCAGGCGAACCAGGGAAGGATTGCAGGCTGGATTTTCAGCCAGCATCAGTCAACTACGGCGGACAGCATAGATGCAAAAATATGCGCATAATGTGACTCCGCCGCGATTGCTTTCTGCCGGTTCCATCCAACGATGCAACGAAAAGGAAAATGTCATGACACGCAAGACCCGTATAGAACATTACCGGAACATTGGTATCAGCGCGCACATCGATGCCGGTAAAACCACCACCACCGAGCGCATCCTGTTTTATACCGGCGTCAATCACAAGATTGGCGAAGTGCATGACGGCGCTGCGACCATGGACTGGATGGAGCAGGAGCAGGAACGCGGCATCACCATCACGTCCGCCGCCACCACCGCCTTCTGGAAAGGCATGGCCGGCAATTATCCGGAACACCGCATCAACATCATCGACACGCCGGGCCACGTCGACTTCACCATCGAGGTCGAACGCTCGATGCGCGTGCTCGACGGCGCGGTCATGGTGTACGACTCGGTCGGCGGCGTGCAGCCGCAATCCGAAACCGTGTGGCGCCAGGCGAACAAATATGGCGTCCCGCGCATGGCCTTCGTCAACAAGATGGATCGCGTCGGCGCGGATTTTTTCCGCGTGCAGAAACAGATCGGCGAGCGCCTGAAAGGCAATGCCGTGCCGATCCAGATTCCGATCGGCGCGGAAGACCATTTCCAGGGCGTGATCGATCTGGTCAAGATGAAAGCGATCATCTGGGATGAAGCCAGCCAAGGCGTGAAGTTCGAGTACCAGCCGATTCCGGTCGAACTGGAAGAGACGGCGCGCGAGTGGCACGACAAGATGATCGAACAGGCCGCCGAAGCCAATGAACAGTTGCTGGAAAAATACCTCAGCGGCACGCCGCTGACCGAAGAAGACGTCAAGCAAGGCCTGCGCCTGCGCACCATCGCCGGCGAGATCGTGCCGATGCTGTGCGGCAGCGCGTTCAAGAACAAGGGCGTGCAGGCCATGCTCGACGCCGTGATCGACTATCTGCCGTCGCCGATCGACGTGCCGGCGATCAAGGGTCACGATGAAGAAGACAACGAGATTGAGCGCCATCCCGCCGACGATGAAAAATTCTCGGCGCTGGCATTCAAGATCATGACCGATCCGTTCGTCGGCCAGCTGATTTTCTTCCGCGTGTATTCGGGCATGATCAATTCGGGCGACACCGTGTACAACCCGATCAAGGGCAAGAAGGAACGCCTCGGCCGCATCCTGCAAATGCATGCGAACGAGCGCAAGGAAATCAAGGAAGTCTATGCGGGAGATATCGCGGCTGCGGTCGGGCTGAAGGATGTCACCACGGGCGACACGCTGTCCGATCCGGATGACGTGATCATCCTCGAACGCATGGTATTCCCCGAGCCGGTGATTTCGCAGGCGGTGGAACCGAAGACCAAGGCCGACCAGGAGAAGATGGGCATCGCCCTGAATCGTCTGGCGCAGGAGGATCCGTCGTTCCGCGTGCGCACCGATGAAGAATCGGGCCAGACCATCATTTCCGGCATGGGCGAGTTGCATCTGGAAATTCTGGTCGATCGCATGAAGCGCGAGTTCAACGTCGAAGCCACCGTCGGCAAGCCGCAGGTGGCTTACCGCGAAGCAATTCGCAAGACGATTGAAGATGTCGAAGGCAAATTCGTCAAGCAATCCGGCGGACGCGGCCAGTACGGCCACGTGGTGCTGAAGCTGGAACCGCTGCCGCCCGGTACGGGCTACGAGTTCATTGACGCCATCAAGGGCGGCGTGGTGCCGCGCGAGTTCATTCCGGCGGTCGACAAGGGCATCCAGGAAACGCTGGGCAGCGGTGTGCTGGCCGGTTATCCGGTGGTGGATATCCGCGCGACGCTGACCTTCGGTTCTTACCATGACGTCGACTCGAACGAAAATGCCTTCCGCATGGCCGGCTCGATGGCGTTCAAGGAAGGCATGCGCCGGGCCAGCCCGGTGCTGCTGGAGCCGATGATGGCGGTCGAAGTGGAAACGCCGGAAGACTATGCCGGCAGCGTGATGGGCGATCTGTCGTCACGCCGCGGCATGGTGCAGGGCATGGATGAAATCGCCGGCGGCGGCGGCAAGATCATCAAGGCCGAAGTGCCGCTGTCGGAGATGTTCGGGTACTCGACGTCATTGCGTTCGGCGACGCAGGGGCGCGCTACTTATACGATGGAGTTCAAGCATTATGCCGAGGCGCCGCGGCATGTGATTGAGCAGCTGACCACGGAGAAGAAGGGGAAGTGAGGTTCGGCCCGGCCGCTCGCTAACTTCGTTAGCTCTTTGCAAGACGTAAAAGCCCTGCTTGGTTGCATCAAGCAGGGCTTTTACTTGTGTGGGGCATAATGCATGCCCTTCGGGCAGGAATAGGGAGCTTAAAAACAAAAACGCCTGCTTGCGCAGGCGTTTGTGTTTTGGCGGAGCGGACGGGGCTCGAACCCGCGACCCCCGGCGTGACAGGCCGGTATTCTAACCAACTGAACTACCACTCCAGATCTGGTTTTCAGTCTCGCTGAAAGACCGCAATTATAGCGGAGCTTTTCCAGGAATTCCAGTCCTTTTCTACAAATTAAGCCTGAAATTTGCCTTCAAACGCCAATTTACTCAGCGGCTCGCGCGGAGACGGCAGTTCGCGGGCTTGCAAGCCTTCCGGCAGGATCGATTTGTCGCCGATTTTGCCGATGGCAATCGCCGCTTCGATCGCGAAATCGGCAGGAACGCCCAGCTCGGTACGGGTTTTTTCCTTGTCGAAACCTGCCATGCCGTGCGCATGCCAGCCCGACAGGCTCGCTTGCAACGCCAGGTAGGCCCAGGCCGAGCCGGCGTCGAAGGAATGCGTCGGCGCAGGTCCGGGCGCAGCGGCGCCCGGCGGCGTGAAGGTGGTCTTGGACAGCACGATGATCAGCACCGAGGCCTTCTCCGCCCAGCTGCGGTTGAAGTCGTTGAGCAAGCCCAGCAGGCTGTCCCATTGCGGCGTGCCGCGACGCGCGTAGACGAAGCGCCATGGCTGCGAATTGTAGGACGACGGCGCCCAACGCGCAGCTTCGAGGAAACTCAGGACGGTTTCTTCGGAGATGTCGGCGCCGGTGTAGGCGCGCGGCGACCAGCGATTCAGGAATTGTGGATCGATGGGATGATCGGCAACGCGTGGGTTGGTTTGCGACATGAAGACTCCTGAAAAATGGGAAAGATGCTGCTCTGCGGCATCGGACAGAGGGGCATCTTAGCAGTTGTTTTCCGGCTCTGCAGGCAACGCAAGAAAGCGCGTCGGCATAGCGCCGGTTTGCACTTTTCAACAGATGACAAGGTGCCAAAACTTGTCTGGAGCTGTACCCTGGCACACGATGGTGTGTCGCAAAACCGCCACCATCTTGCGCCAGCGGACCACCGTGCTACCATTCCCTGACAAGAATGAGTGGAGACAAACGATGAACATACTCAGAGAAGCCGAGCGCGAAGTCTGGGTCGACGGCACGATTTACCAGTTCAAATCGAAAGTGGAAGCCAGCGGCTTCGAAGACATGTGCCGCGCCATCGGCAAGCTGCACAACGCGCTGCAGTTGTATCCGCCGGCCGCCACCCTGCAGACCGCGCCGCACGACCGCTCCGAAGAAGTCTGACGCGTCTTTCGCGCTATTGGCGTTGCCCAGAAAAAAACCCGCGGCCTTGCGGCGCGCGGGTTAAATCCAATCCTCAGGGGGGTGATGAATTGGAGGGGAGGGAGTGCTCAAGATAACGCCCCCTTCCCTGCCCACCTATGGTTTTTACACCCTGTAACATCCGTTACAGGATTGTGTTTCACATACTTCCCGGCAGGTCGTCCAGCATCACTTCCCGATACAGAAGCGCGAGAAAATCACTCCCAGCAAATCGTCCGGCGTGAACTTGCCGGTGATGCTGCTCAAGCGCTCCTGCGCCAGCCGTAATTCTTCCGCAAACAAATCCAGAGACTTGTCGCTGGCCTGATTGTCGACCGAGGCGTGCATGGCGGCGCTTTCCAGATAGTCGCGCGCGGCCTTCAAGGCGATCAGATGACGTTCGCGCGCGAGGTAGCGCGATTCCACCGTTTGCTGCCAGCCGGCGATGCGCAGCAATTCGCCGCGCAGCAAGTCGATGCCGACCTGGTCGGTGGCCGACAGGTAAATGTGCGTGGCGTCCGACATCTTGTCGACCGCAGGCTTGTGGCCTGAACGATCGATCTTGTTCCAGATGCGGATGACCGGCACGCCGTCGGGGAAGCGCTCGGTGATCTTTTCGTCTTCCAGGGTCGGACCGCGATCGGCGTCGAGCATGTGCAGGATGACGTCGGCCTTGGCGACTTCGCCCCAAGTGCGTTCGATGCCGATGCGTTCGACTTCGTCGGGACCGCCGCCATCTTCTTCGGCTTCGCGGATGCCGGCAGTGTCGATGATGTTGAGCGGCATGCCTTCGATCTGGATGGTCTCGGTGACTTTGTCGCGCGTGGTGCCGGCGATCGGCGTGACGATGGCGACGTCGGAGCCGGCCAGCACATTGAGCAGCGACGACTTGCCGACGTTGGGCTTGCCGGCCAGGACGACGTTGAGGCCGTCGCGCAACAAGGCGCCTTGCGAGGCGTGCATGAAGACATCGTCGAGCGTGGCGCGGATCGCGGCGAGCTGGCCGCGGGCGTCGGATTGCTCGAGGAAGTCGATTTCTTCCTCCGGAAAATCCAGCGTCGCTTCGACCAGCATGCGCAGGTTGGTGACCTTGTTCACCAGATCGTGGATCACCTTGGAGAAGGCGCCCGACAGCGATTCGGAAGCTGACTTGGCGGCCGCTTCGGTCGACGCTTCGATCAGGTCGGCGACCGCCTCGGCCTGCGCCAGGTCGAGCTTGTCGTTGAGGAAGGCGCGCTGGGTGAACTCACCCGGCTCGGCCAGGCGCAGGCCGATGTCGACGCCCGCTTCCAGGCAGCGCGCCAGCAGCATTTGCATGACCACCGGGCCGCCGTGGCCTTGCAGCTCCAGCACGTCTTCGCCGGTGTAGGAATGCGGCGCCTTGAAGTAGATCGCCAGGCCCTGGTCGATCAGGCTGCCGTCGGCGCGTTTGAACGGCAGGTAGCTGGCGTGGCGTGGCGCCAGCGAGCTTTCATCCTTGCCGCAGATGGCCTGCACCACCGGCCACAGATTTTTGCCGGAAAGACGGACCACGCCGATGCCGCCGCGTCCGGGGGCGGTGGCGATCGCGGCGATGGGGGAAGTATCGAGAGTCATGATGCGCACTACTTTTCAAAAAATAGGAAAACAGGGACGAAAAAAAGCCCGTGAAAATCATGCCACGGGCTTTTTCGACTAACAAGTGCCTGACGGCGATAACAAGCAGGTCATCAAGCCTTGCCTGCCTGCAGCTTTCTGGTGATGACCCATTGCTGCGTGATCGACAGGACGTTGTTCACGACCCAGTACAGCACGAGGCCGGACGGGAAGAAGAAGAACATCACCGAGAACACGATAGGCATGAACATCATGACCTTGGCCTGGACCGGATCCGGAGGAGTCGGGTTGAGCTTGGTCTGGATGAACATCGACACCGCCATCAGCACCGGCAGGATGTAGAACGGGTCGGGCGCGGTCAGATCGTGGATCCAGCCCAGCCATGGCGCGCCGCGCATTTCCACGCTGGCCAGCAGCACCCAGTACAGCGAGATGAATACCGGGATCTGGATCACGATCGGCAGACAGCCGCCCAGCGGATTGATCTTCTCGGTCTTGTACAGCGACATCATTTCGCGGTTCATCGCTTGCGGATCGCCCTTGTGACGCTCGCGGATCGCGGTCATCTTCGGCGTGACGGCCTTCATCTTGGCCATGCTGCGATAGCTGGCGGCCGACAGCGGGAAGAACACCGCCTTGATCAGCATGGTCAGCAGGATGATGGTCCAGCCCCAGTTGCCGACATAGGCGTGGATGTGGATCATCAGCCAGAAGATCGGCTTGGCGATGATGGTCAGCCAGCCGTAGTCCTTGACCAGTTCCAGGCCAGGCGTGGTCTTTTCCAGCACGGACGATTCTTGCGGACCGGAGTACAGGCGCGCGTCCATGGTGACGCTGGCGCCCGGCGCAACTGTGCCCAGCGGCAGGATGTTGCCGACGGCGTACAGGTTGGTGCCGATCTTCTTGGTGAAGATGTCGCGCTGCGCTTTTTCAGGCGGAATGATGGCCGACACGAAATAGTGCTGCACCAGTGCGATCCAGCCGTTGTCGGCCTTGTTGGCGTGCTGTTCCTTGCCTTCTTCGATCTTCTCGAAGGTCAGCTTCTGGAATTTGTCGGCGTCGGTGTACACCGCAGGACCGGTAAAGGTGCTGTAGAAGTGCGACTCGCCGCCCGGCTTGTTGCCGTCGCGCACCAGTTGCAGGTACAGCGAAGGATTGATCGCCGCTGCGCTGTCGTTGGTGACGGTGTGCTTCAGGTCGATCGAGTAGTCGCC
Organism: Herbaspirillum lusitanum; assembly: GCF_026127345.1. NCBI lineage: Bacteria > Pseudomonadati > Pseudomonadota > Betaproteobacteria > Burkholderiales > Oxalobacteraceae > Herbaspirillum > Herbaspirillum lusitanum. The sequence continues at coordinate 150,810 of NZ_QXFG01000010.1, forward strand.
GCGCTTGAAGGTGTAGGTCTTGGTCAGCTTGACGCCGTTTTCCTGCGCTTCCAGCACCAGTTGGACTTCGTTGCCGTTGTCCAGCGCGCGTGCGCCCGGTTTGGCGGTGAAGATCGACTTGTGGGTCGGGAACGGACCGCCGATCAGGCCGGATTCAGCCAGATAGGTGTGGCCGGCGCTCGAATCGAACAGGACCAGGTTCTTGGTCGGGTCAACGGTGTCGCGGTGCTTCAGCAGCTCCAGACGCTTGAGTTCGCCGCCGACGGTATCGATGTCGGCCTTGACGACGTCGGTCGTGATGGTGATGGTCTCACCCTTGGCGGCAGGCAAGCCGCCTGCAACGTCGGCTGCGCCGGCAGTGGCGCCGGCGGCGCCGGCCGCTTGCGGCACCGGCGATTTGGACGGGTCAGCGCCGGCAGCAGCCGGAGTCGCCTCTTGGGTCGTCGCCGGGAAAAACATCGACGGCTTGCCGTTATGACGTTGCCAGCTATCCCAGAGCAGCAGCAGGGAAAACGAGAAGACAACCCACAGGACGGTACGTTTGATATCCATAAGAGTATTGACCAATAAATCAGGAGTGGCTGCGGCCGCCAGCGGCTACAGTGGGAGAGGAGGAATCTGATGCGGAGGACTCAGGTACCGGATCGAGTCCGCCGGGATGCCAGGGATGGCATTTGCACAGGCGTTTGCCGGCCAGGACGCTGCCCTTCCATGCTCCGTGGAGGCGGATGGCTTCGGCGGCATAGTCGGAACAGCTGGGATAAAAACGGCAATTCTGCCCGAGATAAGGGCTCACTCCCAGCTTGTAGGCACGTAACAGCAGGAGTAAAGGCGTTTTCATCACGTATTTTCCGGCTTCCTGGCAAACGCGTTCGCGTTCAGCAAAAATGCAAACAACTGTGACAACTCGTCGCGCAATTCCGCTTTGAGTCTGGCGTTGGTCGCCGGTCCGCTCTTGCTGTTGACCGGTTTCGACAAACGCACGATGCAATCCACCTGGGGCAATGCCAATGCCGTTTGCCGGAACAATTCGCGGGTGACGCGTTTGATCGTGTTCCGGGTGACCGCGCGCGGCGCCATGCGTTTGGCGGCGACGACACCCAGACGCGCTAGCGGCAAGTCGTTGTTGCGCGCGTACAGGACGAAATGGGCAGTCCGATACACCGGTCGCAAACGAAAAACGGATGAAAACTCATCCGTTTTAACGATTCGCTGATCGCGTGAGTAGAGATAGGAACGATCGCCTGTCACACAAACAGCAGTGCTCTGCGCCGGCTATGTATCAAGCAGCCAGACGCTTGCGGCCTTTTGCGCGGCGTGCGTTGATGACAGCGCGGCCACCACGGGTTGCCATACGGGCACGGAAACCATGGGTACGCTTGCGACGCACGACGGAAGGTTGGTAGGTACGTTTCATGTTGGACTCGCTTACTTAATCAATAATCGGCAAAAATACTTCGGAATCTCCGCGGAATTTCTGTTTTTCTGCGCATGCCTCTTCCTGTAGATCAGAGAGGCATTTGAGAGCCGAAACCGCAAGGCCACAGCACGAACGCAATTCAACGGATGGTGAACCCTGAATTAGACTGCATTTTTCACTTGTTTGTCAATGACTTATCTACTCCGTGCTTTCTCTGCAGATCGCTTGCGAACGCCCTCGGGACAGGGCCGGGAGGCCGTTTTCACTGTAAGTTCATCGAGACCATCTATCAAAAAAATCGTAAAGCTTGCTGGAAAGCTATCGAGTTAAGCGTTGCGAAGCGGTCACATGGTAAAAAAGCAACGTTTCAAGCGTGCAATTGAAAAAAATTCAGCGCCATTCGGTCCGATACCGCATTCGCTCCCATCCCCATCCTGTCCATGGGTATTCCCCGGCATCAAACTTGCATTGCCTCTTGCGACGGTTTGAAATGCCGAAAAATGCGCGCCGGACGATGTCCGCCAACCTCACCCGGCAAGCGCGCAAAGCCTGTCCCGATTCGCCTGCCAAGCGGCACGCCTGAATTACGTAACAAGGTCAACCGCGCATCACGCTCAACCATTTAACGAACAGGGGTACGGCAAAAAATGCGCCGCACAATTTCGACGCTTTTGCATATCGAAAAGCTGGCTCCGAAAACGGCGGTTGTTTTCGGATACGGGAAAATCATTTAGCAGTACGCTGGAACAAAAGCAGCACAATGACTTCAGAAAAAAAGGAATAGAATAAAAACGAAAATTTTGTTTTCCGGTCCAAGTTCAACAGCGTGCACGCATCGTCAGCGCACTGAAAAAAGCATTGAAAACTCCAATGCCGCGCAGCATGGTGAAACTGCTGAAACTGGTCAGGAGCCGATGCTCAGGAAATCGCGGTCGATAAATCTAAAAACATAACGCACGTATTCAATTTGTTGTCTCATTGAAGTTACGGAGGTGGTATGGATATCTACAGCAGCTTTGCGAGTCGCTTTGACAAAACCAGAGAAGAAGAATTTTCGCTTGAAGAGTATCTGAGTCTTTGCAAGAACGATCCGGCTGTGTACGCATCGGCCGCAGAACGCATGCTGATGGCGATTGGCGAGCCTGAGAAAGTCGACACGCGCGAAGATCCCCGTTTGTCGCGCTTGTTCGCCAACAAGGTGATCAAGGTCTACCCCGCCTTCAAGGAATTCTACGGCGCGGAAGAAGTCATCGAACAGGTGGTCGCCTATTTCCGCCATGCCTCGCAAGGTTTGGAAGAAAAGAAGCAGATCCTGTATCTGCTGGGCCCGGTCGGCGGCGGCAAGTCGTCCATCGCCGAACGCCTCAAACAGCTCATGGAGCACATCCCCTTCTATTCGATCAAAGGCTCGCCGGTCAATGAATCGCCGTTCGGCCTGTTCGATTACGAAGAAGACGGACAGATCCTCGAAGAGCAGTTCGGCATTCCGCGCCGCTATCTGAAATCCATCCTGAGCCCATGGGCCGTCAAGCGCCTGCATGAATTCAACGGCGACATCCGCCAGTTCCGCGTGGTCAAGCGCTATCCGTCGATCCTGCGCCAGATCGCGATTTCCAAGACCGAGCCGGGCGACGAAAACAACCAGGATATTTCCACGCTGGTCGGCAAGGTCGATATCCGCAAGCTCGAGCAATACTCGCAGGACGATGCCGACGCCTACAGCTACTCCGGCGGGCTGTGCCTGTCGAACCAGGGCTTGCTGGAGTTCGTCGAAATGTTCAAGGCGCCGATCAAGGTGCTGCATCCGCTGCTGACCGCGACCCAGGAAGGCAACTTCAAGGGCACCGAAGGCTTCGGCGCGATTCCGTTCGACGGCATCATCCTGGCCCACTCCAACGAGTCGGAGTGGAAGGCCTTCCGCAACAACAAGAACAACGAAGCGCTGCTTGATCGTATCTACATCGTCAAGGTGCCGTACTGCCTGCGCGTGTCGGAAGAAATCCGCATCTACGAAAAACTGCTGCGCACCTCGTCGCTGGCCAACGCCACCTGCGCACCGGGGACGCTGAAGATGATGGCGCAATTCTCCATCCTGACGCGTCTGGGCGAACCCGAAAACTCCAGCCTGATTTCCAAGATGCAGGTGTATGACGGCGAGAACCTGAAAGATACCGACCCCAAGGCCAAGTCATATCAGGAATACCGCGACTACGCCGGCGTTGACGAAGGCATGACCGGCATTTCGACGCGTTTTGCGTTCAAGATCCTGTCGCGCGTGTTCAACTTCGACACCACCGAAATCGCCGCCAATCCGGTGCATCTGATGTACATATTGGAGCAGCAGATCGAGCGCGAGCAGTTCCCGCCCGAGCAGGAGCAAAAGTACCTGTCCTTCGTCAAGGACACGCTGGCCTCGCGCTATGCGGAGTTCATCGGCAAGGAAATCCAGACCGCCTACCTGGAGTCGTATTCGGAATACGGCCAGAACGTGTTCGACCGCTACGTGACCTATGCCGACTTCTGGATCCAGGATCAGGAATTCCGTGACCACGACACGGGTGAAAGCTTCGACCGCGCCTCCCTGAACGCAGAACTGGAAAAGATCGAGAAGCCGGCCGGCATCAGCAATCCGAAGGATTTCCGCAACGAGATCGTCAACTTCGTGCTGCGTGCGCGCGTCAACAACGGCGGCAAGAATCCGCTGTGGACCAGCTACGAAAAGCTGCGCGTGGTGATCGAGAAGAAGATGTTTTCCAACACCGAGGATCTGCTGCCGGTGATTTCCTTCAACGCCAAGGGTTCGACCGAAGAAATGCAAAAGCACGAAGACTTCGTCAATCGCATGGTCAGCAAGGGCTACACGCCGAAGCAGGTGCGTTTGCTGTGCGAATGGTATTTGCGCGTACGCAAATCCTCTTGAACCAGGAACACGGGTTGCCGATGACAGAATGCGTCAACTGAAAGCAACCCGCCCGGCTGTACCATCAGCAGGAGAATGGATTTGCTCCACCAGATCATCGACCGCAGGCTAGCTGGCAAGAACAAGAGCATCGCCAACCGGGAGCGTTTCCTCAGGCGCTTCCGCAGCGATATCCGGCGTTCCGTTACCGAAGCGGTGCGGGATCGCAGTATCAAGGACATCGAGAGCTCCAAAAGCATCACCATTCCGCGCAAGGATATTTCCGAACCGGCCTTCCACCACGGCCGCGGCGGCAAGCGCGAGATCGTGCATCCCGGCAATCAGGATTATTTGCAGGGCGATCGCATCCCGCGCCGCAGCGGCGGCTCGGGCGACGGCGGCAGCACCGCCAGCAATGAAGGCGAGAGCCAGGACGAGTTCACCTTCGAATTGTCGCGCGAAGAATTCATGCAGTACTTCTTCGAAGACCTGGAACTGCCGCGCCTGATCCAGACCAACCTGATGTCGATCCCCAACTGGAAGAACATGCGCGCCGGTTATTCGGTCGACGGTTCGCCCGCCAACATCGACATCGTGCGTTCGCTGCGCAGCTCGCTGGGCCGGCGTATTGCGCTGGGCGGACCGCTGGTGGCCAAACTGCGCGAGCTGGAAGAACAGTTGTGCGCCCTGCAGAATGATCCCGGCGACAGGCGCTCGGAAATACTGCTGCTGGAAGAAGAAATCCATCATCTCAAGGGCCGCATCTGGCGCATCCCCTTCATCGACCCGTTCGACCTGCGCTACGTCAACCGCGTGCGCCAGCCGCAGCCGTCGAGCCGCGCCGTGATGTTTTGCGTGATGGACGTGTCGGGGTCGATGGACGAACAGCGCAAGGATTTGTCGAAACGCTTCTTCATCCTGTTGTATCTGTTCCTGATGCGCAATTACGAACACATCGAAGTGGTCTTCATCCGCCATCACACGCGCGCCGATGAAGTCGACGAGGAGACCTTCTTCCACTCGCAGGAAAGCGGCGGCACGGTGGTCTCCAGCGCGCTGGAACTGATGCAGGACATCATCAGGACGCGCTATCCGTCGAACGAATGGAACATCTACGGCGCCCAGGCTTCCGATGGCGACAACTGGAACGACGATTCGCCGAAATGCCGCAGCATCCTTGAGGAAGCGATTCTTCCGATGTGCCGTTACTTTGCCTATATCCAGGTGGCCGAGCCGGAGCAAAACCTGTGGACGGAATACACGCAGCTGCTGCACGAGCATCCGCACTTTGCGATGAAGAAGGTGCAGTCCTCGTCCGAGATCTATCCGGTCTTCCGCGAACTTTTTGAAAAGCAGGTCCATGCATGAATACGCGAATGAACACGCCGCCTGTGCCTCCGGCCGCGCCGACCAGACGTGATCCCCTGCCCTGCCCGTCCGACTGGAGCTTCGAGCTGATCGAGCGCTACAACGAGGAAATCGCCAAGGTGGCGGCAAGCTACAAGCTGGACATCTATCCGATCCAGCTCGAGATCATTTCTGCCGAGCAGATGATGGATGCCTATGCCTCCTCGGGCATGCCGGTCAACTATCGTCACTGGTCGTTCGGCAAGCATTTTCTCGCCACCGAGCGCGACTACAAGCGAGGCCAGATGGGTCTGGCGTACGAAATCGTGATCAATTCCAACCCCTGCATCGCGTATCTGATGGAAGAGAATACGATGACCATGCAGGCGCTGGTGGTGGCGCATGCGGCATATGGACACAACTCTTTTTTCAAGGGCAACTACCTGTTCCAGCTGTGGACCGACGCCAGTGCAATCATCGACTATCTGGTCTACGCCAAAGGTTACATCGCCGAATGCGAAGAACGCTACGGCTTCGATCGCGTGGAAGAACTGCTCGATTCCTGCCATGCGCTGATGAACTACGGCGTCGACCGTTATAAGCGCCCGCAGCGCATGTCGCTGGCGCAGGAACGCGCGCAACAGCGTGAGCGTGAAGCCTACGCGCAGTCTCAGGTCAATGAATTGTGGCGCACGTTGCCGGCGAAGAAGGAAACTACGGCGGCGCAGGTGGATGAACGCTTCCCATCGGAACCGCAGGAAAATCTTTTGTACTTTGCCGAGAAAAATGCGCCCCTGCTGGAATCGTGGGAACGCGAAGTCATCCGCATCGTGCGCAAGGTCGGTCAATATTTTTATCCGCAGCGGCAGACTCAGGTCATGAACGAAGGCTGGGCCACGTTCTGGCATTACACGCTGCTCAACACCATGTACGACCAGGGCAAGCTGACCGACAGCTTCATGATGGAATTCCTGCATTCGCACAGCAACGTGGTGTTCCAGCCGCCGATCACCAAGCCGTATTACAACGGCATCAATCCTTATGCACTGGGCTTTTCGATGATGAGCGACATTCGTCGCATCTGCGAAAATCCGACCGCCGAAGACAAGCAGTGGTTTCCCGACATGGCCGGCAGCAATTGGCTGGACACATTGCACTACGTGATGCGCAACTTCAAGGACGAGAGTTTTGTCGCGCAATACCTGTCGCCGAAACTGATGCGCGACATGCGCATGTTCGCCGTGCTCGACGACGAAAGCCGCAGCGAACTGGAAGTCTCGGCCATCCACAACGACAGCGGCTATCAATACGTGCGCCAGGCCTTGTCGCGGCAGTACGACATCAACCACCGCGAACCGAATATCCAGGTGTGGTCGGTCAACACGCGCGGCAACCGCAGCCTGACGCTGCGCCATTTCCGCAGCGACGGCCGTTCGCTGGGCGACAGCACCAATGAAGTCCTGCGCCACATGGCGCGGCTGTGGCAATTCGACGTCTACCTGGAAAGCGTCGACGACAATGGCTACATCGTGCAACGCTATGAATGCATCAGCGACAACCGCTACGTCCTGCGCACTTAGAGCGGCTAATAAAACGCCGCTGGCGGCGTTGCACCGCCTAGCCGTACATTCGTACTGTCGTCGGCGGCGCGCCTTGCCAGCGACGTTTTTTAGCCGCTCTCAGGAATCACAAAGTATCACCTGAACATATGGAAACCATCCCGCTTTTCCCGCTAGGCTCGGCGCTGTTTCCGGACGGACGGCTGCCATTGCAGATTTTCGAAGTCCGCTACCTGGACATGATCAACAAATGCATCGCCAACGGCACCTCATTCGGCGTGGTGGCGCTGACGGCCGGCAACGAAGTCCGCAAACCCGGCCTGGTCGAGAGCTTCGTGCCGGTCGGCACGCTGGCGCATATCAGGGAGTGGTCGGCGCCGGTGCAGGGCTTGCTGCGCATCTCTTGCAGCGGCACTTCGCGCTTTCGCATCGCTGCCAAGGAGCAGCTGAAGCACGGCTTGTGGATGGCGCAGGTGGAGCCGCTGGAAAACGATCAGAGCGTTGCGATTCCCGACGAGTTGCAGAATACCGTCACCGCGCTGATGAATTTGCTGGCGTCGCTGAAGAACCATTCCATTCCGGAAAGCGACATCCCCGTGGCGGCGCCCTATCGTCTCGACGATTGCGGCTGGGTCTCCAACCGCTGGAGCGAAATGCTGCCGATGAGCGTGGAGCAGAAGCAAGGCCTGCTGGCGCTCGACAACCCCGTACTGCGGCTGGAGCTGGTGCAGGACCTGCTCGGCGAGCGCGGCCTGCTCCATTGAAAATTTCTACGGCGGCAACATCCCCGTCTCCACCAGCAAGCCGGTGAATCCCGACCAGAAAATCTGGATGCCGATGCACAGCAGGATGAACGCCGACAAACGCAACACCACCATGGTGCCGAGACGGCCGAGCAGGCTGACGATCTTGTTGGCCGAGCGATAACACAGGTAAATCACCAGCACCGTCAACGCCGAGCCGAGCGCCGCGCTGCCGATCGACATAACCCAGTCCACCAGCCGCGCCGGCGTGTTCGCACCGAGCGTGATCGACGCCGCAATCGTGCCGGGACCGACGGTGAGCGGGAAGCTGATCGGATAGAAGCTGCGCGCCTTCAATTCCTCATTCGATTCGTCGTCGTAAGCCTTGGCCACTTGCTTGGGAATCGCCGCGTCGTTGCCGCCGTCGCTGAGCAATTTCCAACCCGACACCGCCACCAGGATGCCGCCGCCGATACGCACAATCGGCAGAGAAATGCCGAAGAACGCCAGCACGTGCGAGCCGATGAAAATCGCGCCCACCAGCAAGAACCAGCAATTGATCGCCACCTGGCGCGCCACGCGGTTTTCGATCTGGCGCGGCACGTCGCCCAGCAGGTTGGCGAATACCGGGGCGATGCCGAGCGGATTCAGGATAGGCAACAGCGTCACCGGGATCAGCAGCACGGCTTTGAGGAAAATGATCAGCATCTGGGGCCCAGGGAGCAAGGAAACCGCAGGCGGTCGCCTGCATTCCCCATAGCGTAATGCAGGAGCGCCGCCAAATCAAACCGGCGGTGCTCCCGGGCTTACGTGTCAGGCGCCGGCGGTCTGCAAACCGCTGCCGCTGCCGCTTTTGTTGCGCGAAGTGCGTCGGAGCAAGAACATGCAGATACTGAAATTGAGCAGGTTCCACAGGATGCCGTTGATGAAGGCGGCATGGTACGAACCGGTCAGGTCGAAGATCTGGCCCGACATCCAGCCGCCCAGCGCCATCCCAAGCATGGTGCACATGATGACGGCGCCGACCCGGCCGCCGGCTTCGGAAGCCGGGAAGTACTCGCGCACGATGATCGCGTAGGACGGCACGATGCCGCCCTGGAACAACCCGAACAAGGCCGAGATGACATAGAGCGACACCAGGCCGTCGAACGGCAGGAACAGCAACAAGGCAATCCCTTGCAGCATCGAACCCAGCAGCAAGGTGCGCAAGCCGCCGATGCGGTCGCAAATCAATCCGGAAATCAGCCGGCTCACCACGCCGCACGCCAGCATCAGCGACAGCATCTGCGCGCCGCGCGCGGCGCCGTAGCCGAGGTCGCCGCAATACGCGACGATATGCACCTGCGGCATCGCCATCGCCACGCAGCAGGCGATGCCGGCCACGCACAGCAACAGTTGCGCCTTGCCCATCGGCAGACCGAAGGGTCGCTCCGAGGTCAGGCTGACGCCGTTGCGCGCAGCCGCGGCAACCGCTACCGGCGGACGCCGGCGCATCAGCAACGCCAGCCCGCCCATGACGATGAAGCACACCACCCCGAGGCCGAAATAAGTCTGGCGCCAACCGACCGTATCGACAAAATGCTGCACGATCGGCGGCCAGATCGCACCGCCCAGATAGTTGCCGCTGGCGCACACCGCGACCGCGATGCCGCGCCGGCGCACGAACCATAGCGAGGTGTCGGCGATCAGCGGCGAAAATGTCGCCGAGCTGCCGCACAAACCGATCAGCAAGCCATGCGCGAGCGTGAAGACGATGATGTTGGGCGCCATGCCGGCCAGGATGAAACCGAGGCCCAGACACACTGCACCAACCAGCAACGGAATCATCACGCCGAACCGGTCGGCCAGCTTGCCCATCAGCATGCCGCCGATGCCGAAGCCGATCATCGACAAGGTATAAGGCATCGACGCCACGCCGCGTGCGACGCCGAATTCCGCCTGCACCGCGGGCAACACCACGGCGACCACATACATGCCGCTGGCGCCGATCACCATCAGCACCAGCGTGATCAGCAGGCGCACCACCGCATAGGATGAATCGGCGCCGAAGTTGTTGCCAGGATCTTTTTTGGGATCATCTTTGAAAGCGGAATGTACTGCAGGGGTGGAAGTCACGCGCGGGTTCTCCGTCTCGTTCAGAATATTGTTTTGTCTCCCGCTGTTGAATCGCGATGGCATGGTCAATGGAACAACACTATCGTCAATTTAACAGCGGAGGACAGCCTAACACGAGACGCGCCGGCATGCAGACGAGGTCAGAAAAGCAATACCGCAAAAGAAAACGGAGAGAATAATCTCTCCGTTTTCAAGCTGCCGAGGCACTCCAAAAGAGCGCATCAGACCAGGCGATAACCGCCTTTTTCCTTCTTCGCTGCGATCTTCCGGATCATCTGGAAGCCGGCATCCTGGTCGTTGACCACGGTCACGCGGCCGCCACCGCGCGCCTGAGGTTTGCCGGTCCAGCATTGCGTGACGATCCAGTCGCCCAGCAAATCCTGGGTCAGGTCGGCGACGAACAGCCGCGCCAACTCGGGCTGGTCAGTGAAGAAGTTCAGGCGCAGCGGCCCGGTGACGGGCAACATGTGGGTGACGTTGTCGGCGGAATCGATCATGGCGCGAGAAGAAACGAAATAAAAGTTGAACAAGAGAATAGGTAAAAACAGCCGTCAAGACAAGTTCGGCGCCAGCCAGCGCTCGACATCATCCTTGCTGACGCCGCGGCGCTCGGCCATGTCGGCGACCTGGTCGTCGCCGATCTTGCCGACCACGAAGTACTTGGAATCGGGGTGCGCAAAGTAGAAGCCCGACACCGACGCGCCCGGGAACATCGCGTACGACTCGGTGACCGTCATGCCGATTTCGTCGCATTGCATGACCCTGAAAGCCTCGGCCTTGACCGTGTGTTCCGGGCAGGCCGGATAACCTGCGGCGGGACGGATGCCGACGTATTTTTCCTTGATCAGCTCTTCGGTGCTCAGCGACTCCTGCGACGCGTAGCCCCACAGATCGGTACGCACGCGCTCATGAAGATATTCGGCGAAGGCTTCGGCCAGGCGATCGGCCAGGGCCTTCAGCATGATCGATGAATAGTCGTCGTGCGCGTCTTCAAAACGCTTCTCGTACTTCTCGATGCCGAGACCGGACGTGACCGCAAACATGCCGATATAGTCGGCAATGCCGGACGCCTTCGGCGCGATGAAATCGGCCAGGCACTGGTTAGGACGGGCAACGCCGTCAATCACCGGTTTCTCGGTCTGCTGGCGCACGCCGTAGTAAGTCAGCGCCACTTGCGTGCGCGTATCGTCGGTGTAGATCTCGATGTCGTCGTCGTTGACGGTGTTGGCCGGCAGCAGCGAGACGATGCCGTTGGCGGTGAGCCAGCGGCCGTCGATGACTTTCTTCAGCAAGGCCTGGGCTTCTTCGAATACTTTGCTCGCCGCTTCGCCGACCACTTCGTCTTTCAGAATGGCGGGATACGGACCGGCCAGATCCCAGGTCTGGAAGAACGGCCCCCAGTCGATGTATTTCGCCAGCGTCGCCAGGTCGACGTTCTTGAACACGCGGCGGCCGATGAACTTCGGTTTGACCGGTGCAAATTCCAGCTGCATCTTGTTGTCGCGCGCGGCGGCAATCGGGACCAGCGGCACGGCCTTCTTGTTGGCGTGCTGCTCGCGGATGCGTTCGTAATCGGTGGCGATGTCGGCGATGTACTGATCCTTCTGCTCCGGCGTCAGCAGCGATTGCGCCACCGAGACGGCACGCGAGGCATCCGGCACGTAGACCACAGGACCGGAATAATTCGGCGCGATCTTGACCGCGGTATGCGCACGCGAAGTCGTGGCGCCGCCGATCAGCAACGGCATCTTGACGCCGCTGAAATAGCTGTCGCGCTGCATTTCCTTGGCGACGTAGGCCATTTCTTCCAGCGACGGCGTGATCAGACCGGACAGGCCGATGATGTCGGCGTTCTCTTCCTTGGCCTTGGCCAGGATCTGCGAACACGGCACCATCACGCCCATGTTGACGACTTCAAAGTTGTTGCATTGCAGGACCACCGAGACGATGTTCTTGCCGATGTCATGGACGTCGCCCTTGACGGTGGCGATGACGATCTTGCCCTTGGGCTTGGCGACGATGCCGGTTTCCTGCTCGATCAGGCGCTTCTCTTCTTCGATGAAGGGAATCAGATGCGCCACTGCCTGCTTCATCACGCGCGCCGATTTCACCACCTGCGGCAGGAACATCTTGCCCTGGCCGAACAGGTCGCCGACCACGTTCATGCCGTCCATCAGCGGACCTTCGATGACGTGAATCGGGCGGCCGCCGCTCTTCAACAAATTCTGGCGCGCTTCTTCGGTGTCTTCCACGATCCATTGGGTGATGCCGAGCACCAGCGCGTGCGCGAGTCGCTTCTCGACCGGCTCGCTGCGCCATTCCAGCGTGGCTTCTTCCTTCTTGTCGCCGGCCTTCAGGGTCGCGGCGATGTCGATCATGCGCTCGGTGGCGTCCGGACGGCGGTTCAGCACCACGTCTTCGACAGCTTCGCGCAGTTCGGCCGGCAAGTCGTCATAGACGCCGATCATGCCGGCGTTGACGATGCCCATGGTCATGCCGGCCTTGACGGCGTGGTACAGGAACACGGTATGGATCGCTTCGCGCGCCGGGTCGTTGCCGCGGAAGCTGAAGCTGACGTTGGACACGCCGCCGCTGATCTTGGCGTACGGAAGATTTTGATGGATCCAGCGGGTCGCTTCGATGAAGTCGACGGCGTAGTTGTTGTGCTCTTCGATGCCGGTGGCGACGGCGAAGATGTTCGGATCGAAGATGATGTCTTCCGGCGGAAAGCCGACCTTGTCGACCAGCAGGCGATAGGCGCGCTCGCAGATTTCGATCTTGCGCTCGTAGGTGTCGGCCTGACCAACTTCATCGAAGGCCATGACGATCACGGCGGCACCGTAGCGGCGGCACAGCTTGGCCTCGTGCAGGAATTTCTCTTCGCCTTCCTTCATCGAAATCGAGTTGACGATGGACTTGCCCTGCACACATTTGAGGCCGGCTTCGATGACCGACCACTTGGACGAGTCGATCATGACCGGCACGCGCGCGATGTCGGGCTCGGAAGCGATCAGGTTGAGGAAGCGCGTCATGGCGGCGAGCGAATCGAGCATCGCTTCATCCATGTTGATGTCGATGATCTGGGCGCCGTTTTCAACTTGCTGGCGCGCTACCGCCAGCGCTTCGTCGTACTGCTCGTTGAGGATCAGGCGCGCAAAGGCCTTGGAGCCGGTGACGTTGGTGCGCTCGCCGACGTTCACGTACAGCGACTGGTCGTTGATGATGAAGGGTTCCAGTCCCGACAACAACATCTCGTGCTTGGCTTCCGGGACCTTGCGCGGCGCAATCGTGGCGACTGTGTCGGCGATGGCCTTGATGTGCGCTGGCGTCGTGCCGCAGCAACCGCCGGCGACATTGACGAAGCCGCTTTCAGCAAAATCTTTCAGCAGCGACGAAGTGACGTCAGGCGTCTCGTCGAAGCCGGTGTCGCTCATCGGATTAGGCAAACCCGCATTCGGGTAAATGCAGACGAAGGTGTCGGCAATCCTGGACAACTCCTCGGCATACGGACGCATCAGCGCAGCGCCCAGCGCGCAGTTCAGACCGACGGTCAGAGGACGCGCATGACGGATGGAATGCCAGAAGGCCGGTACGGTCTGGCCGGACAGGATGCGTCCTGAGGCATCGGTGACGGTGCCGGAAATCATGATCGGCAAACGCTTGCCAGACTCTTCGAAGAACACGTCGATCGCAAACAGCGCCGCCTTGCAATTGAGCGTGTCGAAGATGGTTTCCACCAGCAGTACGTCGGCGCCGCCTTCGACCAGCGCGCGCGTCTGTTCCAGATACGAAGCGACCAGTTGATCGAAGGTGACGTTGCGCGCTGCGGGGTCATTGACGTCGGGCGAGATCGATGCGGTCTTCGGCGTCGGGCCGAGCGCGCCGGCGACGAAGCGCGGCTTGTCGGGCGTCGAATACTTGTCGCAGGCCGCGCGCGCAAGCTTGGCCGACTGCACGTTCATCTCGTAGACCAGGTGCGCCATGTGATAGTCGTCCTGCGCCACGCCGGTGGCGCCGAAGGTGTTGGTCTCGACCAGGTCGGCGCCGGCGGCCAGGTATTGCTCGTGGATTTCCTGGATGATGTGCGGCTGGGTCAGGCTCAGCAACTCATTGTTGCCCTTGACGAACAACTCCTTGCCCGGCACGCTGAAGTCCTTGAAGCGCTCGCCGCGATAATCCTCTTCCGTCAGCTTGTACTGCTGGATCATGGTGCCCATGGCGCCGTCCAGAATCAGGATGCGCTGCGACATCAGGTCGCGCAACAACAGTTCGGTTTGGCACGGATCGTTTGGCTTCATGGCGAGAATCTTCATTGTGAAACAGTGTGGAATAATACGTGTGGAATAATGCAATCCGAATGCAGAAACCTGGTCACGCAACATGCCGGGTTCATCTTAATCGGTTAAGCCTTGAAATTATACGTGAAACGCCCGCCAACCCCTTGGCCAACCGCCGCACTTCCCTGGCAAATTACGGATATCGACGCCCCCCAATGACACAAAAAATCCTGGTGCTGACCGCCCTTGCCTCCGAACTCAACGTCGCTGCCGCTCCGGCCGGCGTGGACGTGATTTACACCGGGGTCGGCAAGGTCAACGCCGCCTCCACTGCCACAGCGGCGATTTTGCAGCACCGGCCGCAACTTGTGATCAATTTCGGTACGGCAGGCAAAATCAATCCGGACCTCGACGGCCTGCTCGACATCGCCAGCGTCATCCAGCGCGACATGCTTGCCATCCCGCTGGCCGTGCGCGGAGTGACGCCCTTGTCGGACGAACCCCATTCTTACGCATCAGGCCACGGCAATGCCTGCTGTGGCACTGGCGACAGCTTCGTCACTGCCGCCGATCCCTGGCTGATCGAACAGGGTGTGGATGTTGTCGATATGGAATTATTCGCCATCGTGCACGCCTGTCACCGATATGGCGTCTCCTGGCGCGCATTCAAGTTCATCACGGACGCTGCCGACGACAGCGCTGCCGACCACTGGAACGACAATGTGCATCGCGGCGCCGATCTGTTCTGGGAACGCTTGCGCGTGATACTGGCGGCACAGGTCTCTTCAGATGTCCTCGCCGCGTCTCGACATTCTTCGAATATGTGCTGATTCAGCACATATCTTGTGACGCAGCGCTACTGTTCGCGCTGCGCTCACCCGTCTACTCTTCGCCCTGTCGCTTATCAACCCAGGAGAAGAACATGTCGCACCCCACCATCCGCACCATCGCCGGCGCTGCTGCGCCGGTCGCGCTGCAAGCTGCCGGCACCGCGCTGCTGGTCATTGATTTTCAGAATGAATACTTCAGCGGCAAGATGCCGATCCCCGACGGCATGGCTGCGCTGAACAACGCCAAGCGTCTGATTGCCTTCGCCGATCGCCACAACATGCCCGTGTTCCACGTCCAGCACGTAACGCCATCCGGCACGCCGATCTTCGCAGTGGACGGCGATACCGTCGCCATCCACAAGGATATCCAGCCGGCCGCCCACCACCGCGTGGTGCAGAAAAGCTCGGTCAGCGTATTCCCGACCACCGATATCGATGCGCAACTGAAGGCCGCCGGCGTCAAGACGCTGATCATTTCCGGCCTCATGACGCATGCCTGCGTGGCCGGCGCTGCGCGCGACGCAGTTCCTGCCGGTTACGAAGTGATCGTGGCCGCTGACGCCTCGGCCACGCGCGATCTGGATGCACCTGGCGGTGGTGTTATTACGCATGACGTCCTGCATCGCGGCGCGCTGACGACCATCGCCGATACTTTCGGCGACGTGCTCGACACCAGCGCCATTCTCGAACTGCAAGTGCAGTAAATCTCTCACACTGAAAGAATCATCATGAAACATATCGCAAGCGCCTTGCTGTTACTGGCCGCAGCCGGCTCCAGCTTCGCAGGCAACAACGCCAAAGCCGGCAAGCCTGTCGCCCAGCCGCTGGTTTCCTTTCCGGCCGCCGATCTGAAGTGGCGTGAACTGCCCGGCACCGGCGGCATCAAGGTAGCCGACGTGCGCGGCAGCATTACCGGCAAGGGCGCATATGACGCCTTCGTGATTTTCCCGGCTGGCAAGGACAATCCTTATCACCTGCACACGCAGAACCTCCCGACCGTGGTCCTGAAAGGTACGTTCTACGCCGTCATTGACGGCAAGCGCATCGAGTATCCGGCCGGTTCGTTCTATAACCTGCCGGCCAGCATGCCGCATTACAGCGGTTGCACCAAGGGCGAGGACTGCCTGCTGTTCCAGTATCAGGCCGATCATTTCGACCTGGTGCCGGTCGAGAAAAAGTAATCCCGCTGCATGAATGAAGAAAAGGCTGCACCTTTGCGGGTGCAGCCTTTTTCTCGTCTGAGCGCCGTTCTACACAGGCCAGCGCGGCGTAGCGTAGTAGTCCGCCAGGAAATCAACGAAGGCGCGCACCTTGGGCGAGAGGTGATGGTTTCGCGGATACAGCACATACAAGTCGCGCGACTGCAGCCGGTATTCGGGCAGCACTTCGACCAGCTCGCCGCGCTTCAGGTCCTCGTGCACCACGAAGGTGGCCGATGCCGTGATACCCATACCGGCGCGCGCGGCGGCGCAGACGATCAGGCCGGTGTTGGCCTGGACGTTGCCGCTCAGACTGACCAGCTGCTCCCGGCCGTCGGGACCGGTGAACACGAGTTCGGTGGTTTGCAGCGCGAGCGAATACGCCAGGAAATTGTGTTGCTGCAAATCCTTCGGTTCGCGCGGCGTACCGTGCTTTTCCAGATAGGCGGGCGTCGCCACCAGCGCCATGTCGCTGACCGTCAGCCGCTTGGCCACCAGCGTCGAGTCGGGCAAAGAGCGCGTGATGCGCAAGCCAACGTCGAACTCTTCGCTGATGAGGTCGACAAAGCGGTCGTTGCAAACCACGTCGACTTTCAGTTCGGGATACGCCTGCATGAACTGCGGCAGCCAGTTGGGCATTTCCAGCGTGCCGAACACCATCGGCGCATTGATGCGCAGTACGCCGGCCGGCCGCGCATGATGATGCGAAACTACGCGTGCAGCGTCTTCCACCTGGTCGATGATGTCGATGCAGCGCTGGTAATAAAGCTGGCCGACCTCAGTCAGCGAAAAGCGCCGCGTGGTGCGGTTGAGCAACTGCGCGCCGAGCAACTCCTCAAGCTGGCGCACCTGGCGCGACACCACCGTGTGCGAAATGTCGAGCGCGTCGGCGGCGGCCGAGAATCCGCCGCTTTCCACCACGCGCCTGAAAATGCGCATTGCCGCCAATTGATCCATTGTCTCTCCGCAGAAACTGCGTTATCGGAACGTGCCGTCCGCCAGTGCAAAGCCTTTGAGAAATTCGGCCACCGGCAAACGCTTTGCACCCGGCTTTTGTAATTCCGTCACGTGCAGCATACCCTCGCCGCACGCCACCTTGACACCGTCATGCGCATTGGCGGTGAGTATGCTGCCGGGCGCGGCGCCCGTCTTTTCGGGGAGCGCCTGCGCCTGCCACAGCTTGACGGTGACATCACCCGCAGGTGTTGCAAATTGCGCCGAGGCGCCCGGGAAAGGATTGAATGCGCGGATTTTTCGCGCCAACACCGCGGCCGGCTGCGTAAAGTCCAGCGCAGCTTCTTCCTTGCCGACCTTGGCGGCGTAGTTGGCGCCTTCGTCCGGTTGCGGCGTGGCCGGCAACGCGCCGAGCTCAAGCTTGCGCACGGCCTCGACGATCATCTTGCCGCCCAGCGCCGCCAGCTTGTCGTGCAGGCTGGCGGTGGTGTCGTCGGCGGCGATCGGCAGCGATTCGATCAGCAGCATCGGCCCCGTGTCGAGGCCTTCTTCCATCTGCATGATGGTGATGCCGGTTTCGCTGTCGCCGGCTTCGATGGCGCGATGGATCGGCGCTGCGCCGCGCCAGCGCGGCAGCAGCGAAGCGTGGATATTGATGCAACCCAGGCGCGGAATGTCCAGCACGCTGCGCGGCAGGATCAGGCCGTAGGCGGCGACGATCATGAGGTCGTGCGGCGTGTTGCGCAGCAATTCGTGCGCCTCGCGTGCGACGTCCGGATATTTTCCGTCCAGGCGCAGCGACACCGGCTGCGCCACCGGCGTGCCGTGCGCCAGCGCACATTGCTTCACCGGCGAAGCATGCAACTGCATGCCGCGGCCCGCAGGACGATCGGGCTGAGTCAGCACCAGCGTGACGTCATGGCCTGCGGCATACAGCGCTTCCAGCGCGACGGCGGCGAATTCGGGGGTTCCGGCGTAGATGATTTTCATGGTCTTGCTCGTTCAGAGATGTCGTTTCTTGTGCGGCGCTTTCGAAAACGCGAAGTCGTACACACTGTTGGGCAACAGGCGCAGCAGTTTGGCAACCACGCCCATTTGCCACGGGATCACGCGATAGCTGTCGCCGGCGGCGATGGCGGTCAACGCGCGCGCCGCGAATTTCTGCACCGGCATCAGGAAGGGCATGCGGTAGTGATTGATCTGCGTCATCGGGGTGTCGATGTACCCGGGCGCAATCGTCACCACCTTGATGCCGCTGGCGCGCAGTTCGATGCGCAGCGATTCGCAATAGCTGATGACCGCCGCTTTCGATGCACTATACGCCTCGGCGCCGGGCAGACCGCGGATACCTGCCACGCTGCCGATGCCGACCAGGCGGCAGTCCTGCCGCCGTGGCTGAGTCTTCATGGCGGCGATGAACGGATGGAAAGTGGCGACCGTGGCCATCACGTTGGTGGCAATGATGCGTTCGAACACCGGGATGTCTTCGGCGAATTCGGTCAGCGTGCCTTGCGAAATGCCGGCGTTGGCGATCACCACGTCAATGCCGCCGGCAGCCTTGAGGAAATCTTGCGCCGCAACCTGTAGCGCGGCGTGGTCGGTAACGTCGAGCACGTACAGATGATGGCGCTCCGGATGGGCGAGTCCGGCGCGCAACTGTTCCAGCATGTCGCGGCGACGCGCAACCAGGCCCAGCACCGCGCCTTGCTGCGCGTAGGCCGCGGCCAGCGCGGCGCCGATGCCGCTTGATGCGCCGGTGATGAAGACTCGCTGCATGCCATCCCTTTCGTTCAATTGTGATCGGTGCGCACCAATGAAAACGGTCCGTCCTCTCGCGAGCGACGGACCGTGTTCGGTGTGGTGAAGCTTATTTCTTCTTGGCCGGCTTGGTCGATGTTGCTGCTTCGGCCGGCTTTTCGGCGCTTTTTTCCGCCGCCAGCTTGGTCAGCAGATGATCCATCACTTGCAGCGATGCGGCTTGCTGCATGGACTCGGGCTGGTTGGCCATGGAGGCGCCGGCGATGGATGGCGAGGTGAGGTAACGACCGTCGATGGCGATGGTCGGCACGCCGTCGATCTTGTACGCTTCCTGCAATTGCGAGGCGCGGCGCACCTTGGTCTGCACGCCGAAGGAGTTGTACAGGTCGACGAATTTCTGCTTGTCGATGCCTTGCTTCTCGATGAACTCCAGGATGGTCTTGTCGGTGTCGACGCGTTGGCGGTCAACGT
Source organism: Herbaspirillum lusitanum (assembly GCF_026127345.1). NCBI lineage: Bacteria > Pseudomonadati > Pseudomonadota > Betaproteobacteria > Burkholderiales > Oxalobacteraceae > Herbaspirillum > Herbaspirillum lusitanum. The sequence goes on from NZ_QXFG01000010.1 coordinate 170,382, forward strand.
GGATGGCCTGGAAAATCTTCGGATTCATTTCCGCAGTCTTGCCCATCGCTTCGAGCGCGTAGTAGAGCTTCTGCTGAGGGATGAACGATTCCCGGAAGGCGACCGGCACTTGCTTGAAGACAATCTTGTCGCCCTGCTTCTTGACCCAGGCGGTCAGCGCTGGATCGAACGCAGCGCAATGCGGGCAGCTGTACCAGAAAAATTCGGTGACTTCGATCTTCTTGCCCGACTCGGTCGGCTGGGCTTGCTCCAGCGTACGGTAGTCGGTACCGCTTTGTGGATTGGCAGGTGACGCGCTAGCCGAAACGGCCAGCAAACCCAGGCTGATGACAGCGAGAGCATGACGGAACAAACGCATGATTCTTAACCCCTTCTCAAGGTATTCGCAAATAAATATGATGGCGGACCGCCGTGCCGGGCAAAGTTGAACCACGGCAAAACTGAAAACGGTCCTTATTTTGGTATGCGGACGATGGCGGCATCGACGCCGTTATCAGACAATTTGCTACGCATCCGGTTCACTGTCTCTTGCTGGCCGATCGGGCCGATCCGCACGCGGTACAAGGTGCCGTTGTCGGAGGGCCGTTCGCTGACCTTGGCTTCGAAACCGAGCAACGCCAGCTTGGCGCGCGCGTTTTCGGCATCGGCCTGTTCACGGAAAGCGCCGGTCTGCAGGAAATAGGTCCACTTGTCGTCGACTGCACTCTCGGATTTATCGGACTTGGCCGGCTGCTCCTTGGTGATGGCGGCCAGCTTGTCCTTGTCCTTCGGCACGTCGACCTTCGGCGCCAGCGGCGTGTCCGGCTTCCTGGCTTCCGGCGCAGGCTTTTCCTGATCAGGATTCTTCGGCGCCGGCGGAGCTTCCTTGGCGACGTCCTTGTTGCCGTAGAGCGGCTTGTTCGGGTCGGAGGACTGGCCCGGCGACAGCTCGGTGCGCTCCTGCTTGGTGACCTTGTTGACGAAGGGAATCGGCGACTTGGTGATCATCAGCGCGACGACCACGGCAATGCCGAGACCAACGATAAGACCGAGGATCAGGCCCAGGAAGGTGCCGCCGGCCTGTTTGCGTAAAATCGGATGGTGTTGTTTCACTTGTGTCTTCATTACAGGGTTACATTCTTGTCGGGGCGGAAACGCCGATCAATGCCAGTCCGTTGCGCAGCACCTGGCGAGTCGCACTCATGAGCGCCAGGCGCGCCATCTTGGTTGGGACATCGTCGACCAGCACGCGTTCTGCATTGTAGTAGCTATGCAATTCGCCTGCCAGATCACGCAGGTAGAAAGCCACCTGATGCGGTCCGAGCTCCTGCAGCGCATGCGCCAGTGCTTCCGGATATTCGGCCAGCTTGGCCAGCAGGCTGACTTCGCGCGGCGCCGTCAGCGGCGACAGGTCGGCGACCTGATCCAGCGCGGCCTCGTCGCCGCCCCACTGGTTCAGCACCGAGCAGATGCGCGCGTGGGCGTACTGGACGTAATAGACCGGATTTTCGTCGTTGCGGGTCAGCGCGACGTCGACGTCGAACACGAATTCGCTGTCGGCCTTGCGCGAGATGAGGAAGAAGCGCACGGCGTCGCGGCCGCGAGTCAAGTCACCTGCATCACCTGCATCACCTGCTTCGGCTGCATTGTCGTCGTTGCTGCCGTTGGACCATTCGATCAGGTCGCGCAGCGTGACATAGGAACCGGCGCGCTTGGAAATTTTTACTTCCTCGCCGTTCTTCATCACCGTGACCATCTTGTGCAGCACGTAGTCGGGATAGCCTTGCGGGATACCGACGTTGGCCGCCTGCAGGCCGGCGCGTACGCGCGCGATGGTGCCGTGGTGGTCGCTGCCCTGGATATTGATGACCTTGCCGAAACCGCGCTGCCATTTGGTGATGTGATAGGCGACGTCGGGCACGAAGTAGGTGTAGGTGCCGTCGCCCTTCTTCATGACGCGGTCCTTGTCGTCGCCGTAGTCGGTGGTCTTGAGCCACAGCGCGCCATCCAGTTCGTAGGTCTTGCCGGCCTTGATCAAGGCGTCCACTGCGGCGGCAACCTTGCCTTCGGTATACAGCGAAGATTCCAGGTAATAGTTGTCGAACCTGACGCCGAAGGCCTGCAAGTCCAGATCCTGCTCGCGGCGCAGATAGGCCACGGCGAAGCGGCGGATCGATTCGAGGTCCTCGACGTCGCCGCTGGCGGTAGCCGGCTCGCCGTCGCTGGCGGAAACCGTCTTCTTCGCCTTGAAATCGTCGGCGATGTCGGCGATGTAGTCGCCGTTATAGGCCGACTCGGGCCAGCCCGCATCGCCCGGCTTGAAACCCTTGGCGCGCGCCTGCACCGAAGTCGCCAGCGTGGCGATCTGGACGCCGGCGTCGTTGTAGTAGAACTCGCGCGTGACGTCGTAGCCCTGCGACTGCAGCAGCGCCGACATGGCGTCGCCGAGCGCGCCCTGACGGCCGTGGCCGACGTGCAGCGGACCGGTCGGATTGGCGGAAACGAATTCGACCAGCACCTTCTTGCCGGCGCCGGCCTGGCTCTTGCCGTATTGCGCGCCTTCGGCCAGCACCACTTTCACCACGGCCTGCTTGGCGGCGTCAGCCACGCGCAGGTTGATGAAGCCGGGGCCGGCAATGTCGGCGGAGGAAATCAGTTCTTCGCGACCGGGCTGCGACAGCACGCCATCCACCAGCGCCTGGGCCAGTTCGCGCGGATTCTTCTTGAGCGGCTTGGCCAGTTGCATGGCCAGGTTGCAGGCGATGTCGCCATGCGACGGATCGCGCGGACGCTCCAGCGTAATCGTCGGCGTCAGGCCGGAGCCTTCGATCAGCGGCGCCGCGGCGGCCTGGAATAATTCGGTGATGCGTTGTTTTTGTTGGGCGAGCATGGGAACGGAGGGGTCGGCGGCCGCGCTGACAACGCCAGCCGCACATTGATGAATATATAAACCCCGGATTATACCGGCTTGCCGCGCTCGGATTGAAGCCGATCTTGCAGGCCCGCATTCCGCCTCAGGTCGCCGCAGGCGTCGCCGACGACTGCGCCTGGCGATAAAGATGCAGGATGCGCAACAGACGACCGACCGGCACCCCCATGAACAGGCCGTACAACAGGCTGACCGCGAGCGTGAACAAGGTCCCCTGCACATAGGTGGAATACAAGACCTGCAACACGGCCACACCGTATTTGACCGCAAACACGCCGACCATCATCAGCAAAGGCAGCCAGCTGCCGCGCAACCAGACCGTGCCGCGCGTGGGATGCGGTGCGATGCCGGCCCGTCCGGCCGCCGCCCAGCTCAGGAATCCGCTGCCCAATGCCGCCAGCGCAGCCGCCGCCAGCGCCGGCGCATGGGCTTGCGATTGCGCGTAAAGACCGTGCAGCGACAAGGCCAGCAACAGCAGCGGGATCAGCGCTACCTTCAACAGCGGGGTTTCCCGGTCGGCGCCGGCCAACCAGCCGCGATAGACCACGAAGGCCAGGAAGGCCCAGACCCACAGCGGCGTATGAATGATCATTTGTTGCAACATGGCGACTCCTGGAATGAAGAAGGAAAGGAATGCCGCCATGTTAGGCGCGCCCCGCGCGCCGTTCCAGCGCTGTGCGATGAACGGCGCGAGGACGGCGGGCTGCGGGGAATTTGATGCGATGAGTGGATGCGCCGGATGGGGCGTACCGGCTCAGATATCGACCGGATCGACTTCCAGCGACCATTTGGCGCGCGTTTTCATCTGGCGCAAGACCTCCATCCAGTCGCGCAGGAAGGCCTGCAACGCCGGCCGCGACGGGCATTCGACCAGCAACTGGGCACGCTCGACGTTGGCCACGCGCGTCATGGTCATCGGGATGGGATCGTTGATGGTGATGCCCGGGTGCTCCAGGCAGGCCGCCGCATCCTGCAGGAAAGCCAGCGCGACGTCGAGCTCAGGCGCTTCGGCGCGCAGCAGCGCCTGGTAGAGGAACGGCGGCAGGGCCGCCTGCCGGCGCTCTTCGAGCAACTGCGTGGCAAAGCCGTCGTAGTCGTGCGCGGCTACCGCGCTGTACAGCGGATGATGCGGATAACGACTCTGGATCAATACTTCGCTGGGCGAACCGCCCTCCTTCTGACCGGCCCGTCCGGCGCGGCCGGCGACCTGCATCAGTTGCGCGAACAGGCGCTCGCTGGCGCGGTAGTCGTGCGAAAACAGCGCGGTGTCGGGATTCATCACCCCCACCAGCGTCAGGCGCTTGAAGTCGTGGCCCTTGGCGACCATCTGCGTGCCGATCAGGATGTCGACCTCGCCGCGGTGCACGCTGTCGAAGGCATTCTGGGCCGAACCCTTGAGGCGCGTGGAATCGGCGTCGATGCGCAGGATGCGCGCCTCCGGAAACATCGCCTGCAAGCCTTCTTCGACGCGCTGGGTGCCGCGTCCCAGCGGTTGCAGGTCGACGTTGCCGCAGGTCGGGCAGGCTTTGGGGATGTACAGTTCCAGGCTGCAATGGTGGCAGCGTAAGCGCCGCTCAGGCTTGTGCAGCACCATGAACGAAGTGCAGCGCATGCAGTTGCTGATCCAGCCGCAGGCATCGCAATTGAGCACCGGCGCATAGCCGCGCCGGTTGAGGAACAGCAGCGACTGCTCGCCGCGCTCCAGGCGCAGCTTGAGGGCCGCCACCAGCGTCGAGGTCAGGCCGTCGTTGGGACGGTCGCGCTCCATGTCGATCATCTTGACCTTGGGCAGCACGGCGTCGCGCACCGCGCGCTCGCGCAGCTGCAGCTTGCGGTACCGCCCGGCCTGGGCATGCTGCCAGGTTTCCAGCGACGGCGTGGCCGAGCCCAACACCACCGGAATCGCCAGTTGATGCGCGCGCCAGACCGCCAGATCGCGCGCCGAATAACGCAGGCCTTCCTGCTGCTTGTAAGAGGGATCGTGCTCTTCGTCGATCACGATCAGTTTGAGATGCGGCAACGACGACAGGATCGCCAGCCGTGTGCCGAGCACGATGCGCGCCTGGCCCTGGTGCGCCGCCAGCCAGCTGAGCGTACGCTCGCCTTCGGCCAGGCCGCTGTGCAGGCTGACCACGTGTACGCCCGGAAAGCGCGCGCGGATATTCGATTCGAGCTGCGGCGTCAGGTTGATTTCAGGCACCAGCACCAATACCTGCGCCACTTCGCCGGCGGCTTCATGCTGCGCCAGGATGCGCGCCGCCGCCTGCAGGTAGACCTCGGTCTTGCCGCTGCCGGTCACGCCATACAACAGCAGCGGCGCAAAACCCTGCGCGCCGGCGATGGCGTCAACGGCCTCCTGCTGTTCCGGCTTCAACTGCGGCGTGTTGACCGGATTGCCGTCGTGGCCGGCATCGAGCTTGGCCAGCTTCTTGAGCGCACGATCGAGCGCGGTGGCGGTCAGGGTGCGCAGGTTCTTGGGCAAACCGGGCAACGCCACCTCGCCCAGCGGGCGCTGGTAATAGTCGGCGGCGAAACCGCACAGCGCCAGCCACTGCGGCGGCAGCGGCGCCAGTTGGCTGCGCACCGCCAGCACGTCCTTGAGCTTGCCGTCCGGCACGTCGGTCTGCTCGGCCAGGCCGATGATCAGGCCCGCCACCTCGCGCCGGCCGAACGGCACGATCGCCAGCTGGCCGATTTGCGGCAGCGCCTCGTCGCCGTTGGCGCGCCAACGGTAATCGAAGGTCCTGTCAAGCGGAGTATCGAGAACGATCTGAAGGATGCGTTGTTCCACGAACTTAATGTGATTCCTGAAAAGATGACCTAAGTAACGGTTTCATAACTACTTTTTAGGCTATCCACAAAACCTGTGGATAACTTTGTGCACAACTCGGGCTTGACAGCCTTTTTCCCAGTCTGGATGCGGGTTTCAATAAATTGCCCAAATCAAAAGCAAAATTTAAACCTATAAAAATCAATGACTTGCAAAACACTCCACCGCCTATGAAATTTATTTTTAAATTTTTATTATTGCTTCGCACAAAGCTTTTTTGTGCATAAGTCCACTTTTTCGCACCGAAAAGGTACCGTCGCGAGATCGACCGCACTACTTTCAGTCAAGAAAATTTTGTCGGAAAGGCGCTGACAGCGGAGAGGATTCTGACGCGTTTTTTAAAGTAAAACGTTAAAAAGGTATGTAACTCACGGTTTCATAAGTGCTTTTTCAGCTATCCACAATTCCTGTGGATAACTTTGTGGGCAACTACCTCTTGACAGTCCCGAACCCCACGTTTCATGCGGCTCTCGATAGTTTGCACAAATCCCGCGCACGAAACAAATTCCTTAAAAATCAATCACTTGCAAAATCCGAAATTCCACCGCATTACAAATATGGATATGAATGATTCCCACTAAGAGAAGCCCCGTCCGTGTGCATAAGTGAGTCTGCGCGCGGGTGCAATGTGCACCGTTTCGCATGCTGGTGAGTATGTACTTTGTTTTCAACGATTTATCGGCGTTCTGGGCGGTGGAGATCAGCCGCGCAGCTCCCGGCTGATGCCATGTACCGCCTCCACCAGTGTCGTGACCGACTCCGGCGGGGTGAACTGGGAGATGCCGTGACCGAGGTTGAACACGTGCCCTACGCCCGCTTCGGGCTTGCCGAAGGATTCCAGCAGCTTGCGAACTTCGGCCTGGATCTGCGCCGGCCCGGCAAACAGCACGTTAGGATCGAGATTGCCCTGCAGCGCCACCTTATCTCCGACGCGGCGACGCGCATCGGCCAGATTGACGGTCCAGTCCAGCCCCACGGCATCGGCGCCGATGTCGGCGATCTGCTCGAGCCACAATCCGCCGCCCTTGGTGAAGACGATCGCCGGAATCTTGACGCCGTCCTTGTCACGCTTGAGCTGGCGCATGACTTCGCGCATGTAGTGCAGCGAAAACGCCTGGTATACGCCGTCCGCCAGCGCCCCGCCCCAAGTGTCGAAAATCATCACGGCCTGCGCGCCGGCGTCGATCTGGGCGTTCAGGTAGGCGGCGACGGCGGCGGCATTGGTCCGGAGGATGTGGTGCATCAGGTCGGGACGGTCGTACAGCATGGTCTTGACGGTGCGGAAGTCGTCGGAGCCGCCGCCTTCCACCATGTAACAGGCCAGCGTCCACGGACTGCCCGAGAAGCCGATCAGCGGCACACGGCCATCCAGTTCGGTGCGGATCTGGGTGACGGCGTCGAACACATACTGCAGGCTGTCCAGTTGCGGCGCCTGCAGCGCCAGCACGGCCTTTTCGTCGCGCAGCGGGCGCTCGAACTTTGGTCCCTCGCCGTCGGCGAAGAACAGGCCCAGGCCCATCGCATCCGGCACGGTCAGGATGTCGGAGAACAGGATCGCGGCATCCAGCGGATAGCGCTCGAGCGGCTGCAGCGTGACTTCAGTGGCGTAATCGGGATTCTTGGCCAGCCCCAGGAAGGAACCGGCGCGGGCGCGCGTGGCGCGGTATTCGGGCAGGTAGCGGCCAGCCTGGCGCATCAGCCACAGCGGCGTGTAATCGGTCGGCTGGCGTAGCAAGGCACGCAGGAAGGTGTCGTTCTTGAGCGGAGCAAATTGAGATGTGGACAATTGAGACATGGGAGCGATCTGGAGCAATGGGACTTCATGTTGGCCGCATCGGCAATCTTCTATTATCTCATTCAAACCGTAAAACAGCCGTGCCCGATTGATGCCCGGGGCTGCTGGTGATATCGTCTTTGCTCTACAAAAACATGGAGGAGACGATATGAAAAAGTATTTCAGGAAATGGCTGTTGCCGCTCACGCTGCTGTGTGCCGGCCTGGCGATGCAGACCGCCGGCGCCGCCGAAAGCAGCCGCTTGGACGAGGTGATCAAGTCCGGCAAGTTGCGCGTGTGCATGACGGGCGACTACAGGCCGTTCACCTATTTCAAGACCGACAACACGTTTGAAGGCATGGACGTCGACCTGGCGCAATCACTGGCCAAGTCGCTGGGCGTCGAAGTGCAACTGGTCAAAACCACCTGGACCAACCTGATGACCGATTTCCTGGCCAAATGCGACATCGCCATGGGCGGTGTTTCGGTGACGCTGGACCGCCAGAAGAAAGCCGCGTTTGCGGTCTCGCACATGGTCGACGGCAAGTCGCCGATCGTGCGCTGCGCCGACGTCGCCAAGTTCCAGACGCTGGAAATGATCGACAAGCCAACCACGCGCGCCATCTTCAATCCGGGCGGCACCAACGAGCGCTTTGCGCGCGCCAATTACAAGCAGGCGCAGTTGATCCTGCATCCGGACAACGTCACGATCTTCCAGCAGATCATCGACGGCAAGGCCGACATCATGGTCACGGACGCCAGCGAAACCTTGTGGCAGGCGAAACAGCATCCCGAGCTGTGCCCGGTACATCCGGACCAGCCCTTGCAATTCTCGGAGAAAGCTTTCATGCTGCCGCGCGCCGATGTCGCCTTCAAGGAATACGTGGATGCCTGGATGCATTTGCAGAAAGCCACCGGCGACTATGATCGCGTGCTCAACAAGTGGCTGCATTGATGCGTTGACGGATTGATGCCGAGCAGTGCAACGCCCGCCGATGACGCGGGCGTTTTTATTTCAGCGCGCCCAGCGTACGCAAGCCTTCGACAGTTGCCTGCGCCAACTGTTGCGCCCAGATGCGCGCGCCCGCGGCCGACGGGTGATAGCCGTCATGCGCCATCAGGTTGCGTTCGCGGGCGTCGCTGCGCACCGGCACATAAATCGCTCGCGGCAACTCCGCCGCCAGTTGCTGCGCGGCCCGGCTGAGCACTGCGGCTTTCATTCCAAGCACATGGCGCAAAGGTTGGGGCAGCGCGGGGAACAGATGCAGCGGCGGCGCACCGGAAATCAGCAGCAAGCTCGGCGACAGTTGCCGCTGCAATGCGTGCGCCAACGCGGCGAGGTCGCGACGGTAACGGCCGCTGCCATGGAAAGCGGTGCTGTCGTTGACGCCGAAGGCGATCAGCACGATGCGGAGTTCTTGCATGCGAGGCATTTTCGGTAGTGAGGACTGTGCGAGCTGCGGCAAGACGTCGCGGTGGGCGTCCGCCACCGTGGCGCCGTTCTTGCCGAAGGCGCGCCACTGCACAGGCCGTCGCAGCGCAACGGCCAGTTCCTGCGCAAACTGCGCGGTGATGGCTTCTTCCTGACGCTCCACACCCACTCCGGCTACCGGCGACTCACCGACGGCGATGAGCACCACCGGGACCGCGTCACCGACCTCGGCCGGCGTGCACAAGCCTTCCCGCGCGCCGTCCGCTTCGGGAAGACGCGGTGTGATGCGGCGCGTGCGTTTGCCCTGCGCATACAACCAGGGCAGCAGCGGCAAGGCCAGCAATTCGGGCAGCCAGCGACGCATGCCTATTTCACCTTAAGGCCGGCGAGTTCTTTCTTGGCCGGCGGAAAAGCCAGCTTCATTGCCTGCAGGGTTTCCAGCACCACGCCCGCGATGGCGAGGTTGCGGTGAGTCTTGGAATCCGACGGAATCACGTACCACGGCGCGTGATCGGCATCGGTGGCCTGGATCGCCTGGCTGTAGACCTTCTGGTAGTCGTCCCAGCTCTTGCGCTCCTCCAGATCCTGCAGCTCGAATTTCCAATGCTTGGCGGGATCGTCGACGCGCTCCTGCAGCCGCGCGCGCTGCTGGTCCTTCGAGATGTGCAGGAAGAACTTCAACACCACGGTGCCGGTCTCGCTGAGCAGGCGTTCAAAATCGTTGATCTGTGCGTAGCGGCGCTTGCATTCGGCCGCATCGATCCAATTATGCACGCGCGTGATCAGCACATCTTCGTAGTGGCTGCGATTGAAGATGATCAGTTCGCCTTTGGCCGGCACTTGCTGATGGATGCGCCACAGGTAGTCGTGCTGCAGTTCAAGCTGGCTCGGGGCCTTGTAGCTGACGATGCGCAGGCCTTGCGGATTGACGCCGCCGAATACGCCGGACACGGTGCCGTCCTTGCCGCTGGTATCCATGCCTTGCAGCACCACCAGCACTTTGCGTTCATGCTGCGCGAACAGCATCGCCTGTTGCTCGGCGATCTGCGCCGCCAATGCCTGGACCTGCAATTTGTCGGCGGCCTTGTCGCCGCTGGAGAGCGGTTTGACGCCGGCGTTTTCGTCCTTGATTTCCTGCCTTTTGGTCGCGCGGAATTGTTCGCGTATACCCATCGTGACGATCTCCTGTGTGCCTTCCGGCGCAATGAAAGCGATTGGACTACAACACGCCGTGGCTAATTCCCATGGCGTGATCAATCTTGATGCAACGGTCCATGATGACTGTCAGACCGGCGGCCTTGGCCTTGGCTGCGGCGGCGTCATTGACGATACCCTGCTGCATCCACACGCAAGCCGCCCCAATGGCGATGGCTTCGTCCACCACCGGCGGAATATCCGCGGATTTGCGGAAGCAGTCGACGATGGAAATCGTAACCTGGCCGGCCAGCGCCTGCGCGGCTTCGGTCAGGCTGGCGTAACAGTGCTCGCCGAGGATCTGCTGGCCGGCGTACATGGGATTGACGGCGACGATGCGATAACCCTCACGCTGCATGTAGGCGGTGACGTCGTAGCTGGGACGGTCGGGACGATTGGACAGGCCGACGACGGCGATGACTGGCTTGGCGCTCATGGAGCAACTCCTGTGTAAAAAGGCAGAGGCTGCCGGCGCCTGCATGAGGCAGCTCAAAGCAACATCAGCGAATGTGCGGAAATATTCACTTTAACCGATCATGCGTACACGCGTCGTGTATCGGTAGCAGCGGCGGCGATGGCAGGACCGGTAAATTCGCAGGCAATAAAAAAGGCAGCCGAAGCTGCCTTTTTCAATGATGCTGAATGCCGTTGCCGCAGAGCGCGGGTAATTAACGCTTCTGACGCAATCTTGCGATCGCGGCCAATTGCGCCACTGCGGTCGCCAGTTCGGCTTGTGCAGCTGCGTAATCGATTTTGGAGTCGCGATTCGCCAGGGCTTCTTCCGCGAGTTTCTTCGCGGTGCTGGCCTTGGCTTCGTCCAGATCCGAGCCGCGGATTGCGGTGTCGGCCAGAACGGTCACGGTGTCAGGCTGCACTTCCAGCAAACCACCGGCGACGAATACGAACTCTTCTTGCGCCTGGCCAGGAATCTTGATGCGTACTGCACCTGGCTTGATGCGCGTGATCAAGGGAGTGTGGCGAGGATAAATCCCCAACTCACCCGATTCACCCGGCAACACGACGAATTCCGCCTCACCGGAGAAGATTGCTTCTTCGGCGGAGACTACGTCAACGTGAATAGTTTGTGCCATATCGTTTCCTATCCGGTCAGCCGTCTTGCCCGGACTTCAGGCAATAACGGCTTCGCGAGAATCAAGAGATCTTAGTTGATCTTCTTGGCCTTTTCGATTGCTTCTTCGATCGTGCCAACCATGTAGAACGCTTGTTCCGGCAGGTGATCGAGTTCGCCGCTAGCGATCATCTTGAAGCCCTTGATCGTGTCTTTCAGCGAAACGTATTTACCTGGCGAGCCGGTAAACACTTCAGCAACGTGGAACGGTTGCGACAGGAAACGCTGCATCTTACGTGCGCGAGCAACGAGGAGCTTGTCTTCCGGAGCCAGTTCGTCCATACCCAGAATCGCGATGATGTCACGCAGTTCCTTGTAGCGTTGCAGGATGCCTTGAACAGCGCGGGCTGTTTCGTAGTGCTCCTGGCCGACGACTTGCGGGTCCAGCTGGCGCGATGTCGAGTCGAGTGGATCGACCGCAGGGTAGATACCCAGCGAAGCGATGTCACGCGACAGAACGACGGTCGAATCCAAGTGGGCAAACGTGGTGGCTGGCGATGGGTCGGTCAAGTCATCCGCTGGAACGTAGACGGCCTGGATCGATGTGATCGAACCAGTCTTGGTCGAAGTAATACGCTCTTGCAGCTGGCCCATTTCCGAAGCCAGCGTAGGCTGGTAACCCACGGCGGAAGGCATACGACCCAGCAGTGCGGAAACTTCAGTACCGGCCAGTGTGTAACGGTAGATATTGTCGACGAAGAACAGCACGTCTTTACCTTCGTCGCGGAAGCCTTCGGCGATCGTCAGGCCGGTCAGCGCCACGCGCAGACGGTTGCCCGGCGGTTCGTTCATCTGACCGTAGACCATGGCGACCTTGGAGTTCTCCGGAGTTTCCAGATCCACAACCTTGGCGTCGGCCATTTCGTGATAGAAGTCGTTACCTTCACGGGTACGTTCACCAACACCGGCGAACACGGACAAGCCGCTGTGCGCCTTGGCGATGTTGTTGATCAGTTCCATCATGTTCACGGTCTTGCCCACACCCGCGCCGCCGAACAGACCGACTTTACCGCCCTTGGCAAACGGACACACCAGGTCGATAACCTTGATGCCGGTTTCCAGCAGTTCTTGCGACGGCGACAGTTCGTCGTACGCAGGAGCCTTGCGGTGGATCGAGGCCGTCGTTGCGTGGCTCACCGGACCGCATTCATCGATCGGGTTGCCCAGCACGTCCATGATACGACCCAGTGTTGCTTTACCGGTCGGCACCATGATTGGCTGGCCTGTGTTCTTGATTGCCATGCCGCGGCGCAAACCGTCGGATGTACCCAGCGCAATGGTACGGACTACGCCGTCGCCCAGCTGTTGTTGTACTTCCAGCGTCAGTTCCGAGCCATCCATCTTCAAGGCGTCGTAAATCTTAGGCATCGCGTCACGTGGGAATTCAACGTCCACCACAGCGCCGATACACTGAACGATTTTGCCATCAGCCATTTTCGTTCCTTCAATAATATAAAATTAAGTTCTGTTAAGCGCAGTTTGCGCGTTACACCGCAGCCGCACCGGCAACGATTTCCGAGAGTTCTTTGGTAATCGCAGCTTGACGAGTCTTGTTGTAAACCAGTTTCAATTCGCCGATCACGTTACCCGCGTTGTCGCTAGCCGACTTCATCGCCACCATCCGCGCCGATTGCTCGGACGCCATGTTTTCTGCGACAGCCTGATAAATCAACGCTTCCACATAACGCACCAGCAATTCATCGATGACGCTTTGCACATCCGGCTCGTAAATGTAGTCCCAGGAATGCGAACCTGCATCCCCAGCCTTACTATCAGCCTCAAGACGATCAACTGACAACGGCAGCAATTGCTGCAGCATCGGCTCTTGCTTCATCGTGTTGATGAACTTGGTGTACACCAGATAAACCGCGTCGAGGCGACCTTCCTGGTAAGCATCGAGCAGCACTTTCACTGGCCCGATCAGCTTGTCCAGATGTGGCGTATCACCCATTTGCACGGCATGCGCAACGACGGTGGCGCCGATCCGGTTGAGGAAACCCAGACCCTTGTTGCCGATCGCTACTGCTTGAACCTTGTTTCCTTGTCCTTCCAGCTCACGCAGTTTCGCGGTCAGCAAACGCAAGGAGTTGGTATTCATGCCGCCGCACAGACCTTTGTCTGTGGTGACGACGATGAAACCAACGTTCTTGGAGTTGTCCTGCTTAACCATGAACGGGTGCGTGTACTCTGGATTGGCTTGCGACAAGTTAGACGCGATATTACGAATCTTTTCACTGTAGGGACGTGCCGCACGCATCCGGTCCTGCGCTTTGCGCATTTTGGAGGCAGCAACCATTTCCATCGCCTTGGTGATCTTCTTCGTATTTTCTACGCTCTTGATCTTGCTGCGTATCTCTTTACCTGTAGCCATTCCGTGCTCCAGTTAAATTAAGCTACGAACGATTTTTTGAAATCAGCAACGGCAGCAGACAATGCAGCTTCACCATCTTTGTCGATTTGCTTGGTTTCTTCGATCTTTTGCAGCAAAGGCGCGTGGCTGGTCTTCATGAAATTATGCAGACCGCTTTCGAACGGCAGTACCTGCTTGACTTCGATGCTGTCCAGGAAACCCTTGTTGACTGCGAACAAAGTCACAGCCATCAGCGAGATCGACAACGGCGAGTATTGCGCTTGCTTCAACAGCTCGGTGACGCGGGCGCCACGATCCAGCTGCTTGCGGGTCGCTTCGTCGAGATCGGAAGCAAATTGCGCAAACGCTGCCAGCTCGCGATACTGCGCCAGATCGGTACGAATACCGCCGGACAGGCTCTTGATGACCTTGGTTTGAGCAGCGCCACCGACGCGCGACACCGAAATACCGGCGTTGATCGCAGGACGGATACCAGCGTTGAACAACGATGTTTCCAGGAAGATCTGACCGTCGGTGATCGAAATCACGTTGGTCGGAACGAAGGCGGAAACGTCGCCTGCTTGCGTTTCGATGATAGGCAGTGCAGTCAACGAACCAGTCTTGCCCTTGACTTCACCCTTGGTGAAATCTTCGACGTACTTTTCGTTCACGCGTGCTGCGCGTTCCAGCAAACGGCTGTGCAGGTAGAACACGTCGCCAGGATAAGCTTCACGGCCTGGTGGACGGCGCAGCAGCAGGGATACCTGACGGTATGCAACAGCTTGCTTGGACAGATCGTCATACACGATCAGCGCATCTTGACCACGGTCACGGAAGTATTCGCCCATTGCACAGCCGGAGTAGGCCGACAGGTATTGCATCGCAGCCGACTCGGAAGCCGATGCGGTAACAACGATGGTGTACTCCATGGCGCCGTGTGCTTCCAGCGAGCGCACGATGTTCTTGATCGACGATGCTTTTTGACCGATCGCGACATAGATACATGTCACGTCCTGGCCCTTTTGATTGATGATCGCGTCAATCGCAACAGCAGTCTTGCCGGTTTGACGGTCGCCGATGATCAGTTCGCGCTGACCGCGGCCGATCGGCACCATCGCGTCGATCGACTTGATGCCGGTCTGCATTGGCTGCGAAACGGATTGGCGGGCAATAACGCCTGGGGCGATCTTTTCAATCGGGGCTGTCAGCTTGGTGTTGACCAGACCCTTGCCGTCGATAGGCTGGCCCAGTGCATTCACTACACGGCCGCGCAGTTCCGGACCAATAGGCACTTCCAGGATACGGCCGGTACATTTGACTGTATCGCCTTCGGAAATGTGTTCGAAGTCGCCCAGAATAACGGCGCCCACCGAATCGCGCTCGAGGTTCAGCGCCAGGCCGAAAGTGTTGCCTGGGAATTCCAGCATCTCACCTTGCATCACGTCAGACAGACCATGGATACGGCAGATACCGTCGGACACGGAAATAACCGTGCCTTGATTGCGAATCTCAGCGGTATCGCCAAGGCCTTGAATCCGGCTCTTGATCAGCTCGCTGATTTCAGATGCGTTGAGTTGCATACTAACTCCTAAAAATTTTTCTATCGCTTAGGCTCTTACGCCAAGGCCCAGGTTTTATGCAGCCAAGGCAACATGTAACTGTTGCAGCTTCGCGCGCACCGAGGTATCGAACACTTCGTCACCGACAACCACACGCACGCCGCCGATCAAAGCATTGTCCACCTTGACGGTTGGCGTCAGCTTGCGACCGAATTTCTTTTCCAGCGTGACGACCACATCCTTCAACTGCGCATCGGACAATTCGAACGCGCTGGTGATTTCTGCATCAGCGGCGCCTTCCTGTGCGTTTTTCAGCGTATGGAATTGGGCGGCGATTTCAGGCAACAGCGTCAGACGGCCGTTCTGCACCAGCGCGCTGACGAAGTTCTTCGCTTCGACGCTCAATGGTGTTTTCAGAACGGACGAAAACGTGGAAACGACTTGCTCATCCGACAGTGCCGGATTTTGAGCCATGTCTTTCACGTCATGGTGCGCTGCAGCTTGCGCCATCTCGGAAACAAGATCAGCCCAAGCCGACAAACTGCCGGCTTTGGCTACACGAAACAGGGCTTCTGCGTAAGGGCGAGCGATCGTTGCGAGTTCGGCCATATTACAGCTCTGTCTTCAGTTGGGTCAGCAAGTCGGCATGCGCCGCAGCATTGACTTCACGCTTCAGAATCTGTTCGGCGCCTTTGACCGCGAGGGTCGCAACTTCGCCGCGCAATTCTTCACGCGCTTTAGTCACTTGCTGCTCTGCATCGGCCTTTGCATTGGCGATGATGCGCGCGGCTTCCTCGGAAGCGGTTTTCTTCGCTTCTTCGATGATCAGCTGAGCACGCTTTTCAGCGTCGCCAATACGTTTCTGGCCTTCGTCGCGTGCTGTCGACAGTTCTGCCTGAACGCGCTTTTCAGCAGCCGCCAGGTCAGCCTTGCCGCGGTCAGCCGCAGCCAAGCCGTCCGCAATCTTCTTCGCACGCTCGTCGAGCGCCTTGATCAACGGCGGCCAAACGAATTTCATCGTAAAGCCGGCGAGGATGAAGAAGACCACGAACTGCGCAAACAATGTTGCATTTAAGTTCACGGTAATTTCCTTCTCAGAATATCGTGTGCCGGATCAGTAATCCGGCAAAAGTGAGAATCGGCTATGCCGCCCGAATTACTTCGCGATGAACGGATTTGCAAATGCGAACAACATGGCGATACCGACACCGATCAGGAACGCAGCGTCGATCAGACCGGCCAGCAGGAACATCTTGGTTTGCAGCGTGTTCATCAGTTCTGGCTGACGTGCAGATGCTTCGAGGTACTTACCGCCCATGATTGCGATACCGATACAAGCACCGATAGCACCCAGGCCAATGATCAAACCGCAAGCCAAAGCAACGAAAGAGACATCAGTCATGACAATTCCTTAGAAAGTTAAAGTTAATACGAAAATCAAAAAACAAACCAAAAAGCTAAAACCGTACAGCAGCCTTGTTAGTGCGCCTCATGCGCCTGGCCGAGGTAAACCAGTGTCAACATCATGAAAATGAATGCTTGCAGCAGCACGATCAGGATGTGGAAAATTGCCCAGATCGAACCTGCGATGACGTGGCCGACAAAGCCGAACGCCGTAGCAGCCGAACCCAGCAATGCGATCAGCAAGAACAACAGCTCGCCCGCATACATGTTGCCGAACAACCGCATGCCCAGCGACACGGTCTTTGCAGCAAATTCAATGATATTCAACAGCAGATTGAAAGGCGCCAGCCAGATGCCGAACGGCGCCGCAAACAGTTCATGGATGAAGCCGCCCGCACCCTTGATCTTGAAGCTGTAGTACAACATCAGCGCCAGCACGCCCAGGGCGATGCCCAAGGTGCCGTTCAGGTCGGCGGTAGGAACGATGCGGTGGTGGATTTCTTCCAGGCCGGCCAGACGCATGATGCCCGACACCAGATCGACAGGAAGGAAGTCCAATGAGTTCATCAGGGCGACCCAGACAAACACGGTCAGCGCCAGCGGTGCGATGAAAGTACGGTCGCCGTGAACGATGGCCTTGGATTGGTCTTCGACCATTTCGACCACCATTTCGACGAATGCCTGGAAACGGCCCGGCACGCCGGAAGTGGCCTTGCGTGCCGCCAGGTACATGAACAGGCAGCCGACCACGCCGCAGAACACCGACCAGAAGATGGTGTCCATGTTGATGATCGAGAAATCGACGATCTTGTCCTGGTGTTGCGAGGAGAAATGTCCGAGATGGTGGACGATGTATTCTGAAGCAGTAGGTGCGTGCGCAGCAGCAGTCATGGTCGATGTCTAAACAGTAAGATTAAGTAACTTTTAAGCACCACGATGAAGCTCAGCACAAATGCGAGCCAGTTCACATCGCGATACAACCAAACAACTGCGCCCATGAGCGCAAGAGTCGTAGCAATCTTGATAAATTCCCCGAACAAAAACGTCATCGGGTCAGCCCCACCAGGCTTGCGAGTACTTGTATAGAGACGGAGGGCGAACAGGCCGTTGGGAATGAAGCAACACATCCCTCCCAGCAATGCAGACCACAACGCAGATACCCCGCCCAGCAAACCAGCAATACATGCAGCGACGACCATGGCCACAAGCTGCAAAAGGATGATGCGCAGCATATATATCCAATATCGTGCAGGCCGCACTCATTATGAGCAGACGGCGGTTTAGAAGCCCGGCGATTATAAAGGCTTGCGTCCGAATCCGTCAAACTTTTAACGCGTGATTACAGTGATATATCGTCAAGTTGCCAGTCAGTTGTCGGCTTTAACATACAGCTGCATTGTGAGCCAAAATCGGGCGATCGACGATTACCTGCAAGGTAATGCAAACTACTACCAAACAAACTTCGGGAATGCTGTCATCGGACTGACAAAAACGCGATCCGGATGGGCAAAAATGCACAAAAACCACGGCGGGATGGTAAGGGACTCATAAAAATGCGGCGAACTGACCCCATTACCTTGCCACATATACGTATCCAAGGCCATTCTTGCATTGTTTTTTGGAATTGGCTGAGCCCAAACTCGAGTCACAAAACGCCTGCTACCCCGATAATTTTGCCGAAGCATTTGGTGGGTATGCATTAATTTGCCTATTGGGTCCATAAAGGCTTAGTACGGGGCTACAACACTGACACTTGGAGTTAGCATTGTCAGCAATGCCCCTATAATTTTGCCGGAATCTGGGCTTTACCTGTCCTAACGCGACATGGTCAAGCAACGGGACGATCGATTGTACGCGTAACACCCACAGTCAGACCCTCGCTTTTGCAGATTAAAAGGAAAAATGCTACCGGAGCCTTGCTAGACATCCGTGCCCCCCCCTAGGAATGCCAAAAAGTTTCCATTTTGGAATTTTTTAAATAATTTCAAAAAAATTCACTATCGTGTGGCGAATCCGCGATCCATCCTGTTGTTAACAACAGGATAAGCTGTATCATTGCCACCATGAAATTTACTCCTGCCCAAGCCAGAGCCATCGTTGGTGTCAGCGAACAGACGCTTCGTTATTGGAAGCGCTATTTAATACCGCTCAAAAATAAGCGTGGGCACGGCCCCTCTTATACGCACGGAGAGCTCCTGGCGCTCATGGTGATCAACGCTGTAGTACGTGAACTCACGATTGACATTGGTCGTCTTGCCGCGCAAGCGGAGTCTCTATTTGCAATTTGTCATCAAACGCATTGGTTGAAGTATCGGGATAGCGTCCTTCGAATCGGCAGCGCCGATATCAATATTCACCAAGACGGAGAGCAATTGAATCAATTCACAGCTGGAGGCCCCTGCATCTTGGTAGCCCTCGGGCCGATCATGGAACAACTGCGGTTGAATTTGGTGAGCCAAGATCCGGATGCGCAGCTCGAGTTGAACTGGCCACCGCTAGGAATAACGATTTTGAAAGATGCCGCAAAATGAAAACAAAATTATCCAACCCAGAGGTATGGCGCACACAGCTAGGCTTTTTACCCGTTCCGTTGTTTGCTGACAGGAGTGATGACCGCTATGTCATGCTCAATGGAGGCAAAGGTAATTTCTGCCTGGATGTTGCTACTTCGGACGCCGACATCTCTCCTGCAGGGGCAGCGTGGTCGGCTGACGTCGATCACTACATTTCTGTAAAAAATGCAGAGATCACAGTCGCGAGCTGGAGTAGGCCTGAGGCAAAGGAAGCGTACAAAATCTCTGATATCGAGGGTCGATTACCTTTATTTCAGCAGTACCTTGAGTCTCGTCAAGCACCACGCGAAAAGTCGGTTGTCGCGCATGCGATTGGTTTATATAGGGCACTGCGCGGGAAGATTCGCCCGGGCCAAGACGATCACCAAGCACTTCTTTCTTTCATGGCAGTTTTAATCGAGGGGTGGCAACGACAGTCTTCGAAGCTAGACATGAGTGATTGGGCTGATTTTGACGTCGCGCAAGATGCGCTGACGACAACGCTTAACGCGGCCGATCGAGACTTGATCGTGGAGCGACTGCTTGAGCCCAAGCTTTCCGACGGCTTGCCTCTCGACGTTGATTTGCTGATTCGTCACGCATCCGGAAGAATCTTCCAGGAAGCGCACTATCTCGCATTGACCCCAATTCAAGATGATCTTTTCCTAGGCGCCCTTGCTGTTCCCATTGCGCGCGCATCGAAAACGTCCGGGGCATTCTTCACACCGACACCTCTGGTGCGTACGGTCGTAGAGCAAGCGTTAGAGCAAGTAAATCTAAGTGAGCGAAAAGATCTGACCATTTTCGATCCTGCATGTGGCAGTGGTGAGTTTTTGCGTGAAGCCATGCGCCAATTGAGTTTGCGACGGTTTAAAGGGCGGCTGAGGATCGTTGGCTTTGACATCTCTGAGCCAGCGTGCGTCATGGCGCGATTCGTGCTGGCCGCAGAGTCGAGATCCTGGAACAAGCAGGCGGTCATTGAAATTGTCCAGTGCGATGCGTTGACCATAAACACGTGGCCAAATGCAGATCTTTGCCTAATGAACCCTCCGTTCGTTTCCTGGTCTCGCCAATTGCCCGACCAGCGAGAAGCCATTGGGCAGCATTTGGGGCGCTTGAATCAAAAGCGTCCAGATCTTGCGATGGCCTTCTTGCTATTGGCCGCAGAACGTATTAATCCTCAAGGTGTCATCGGCACTGTCTTGCCCGCATCAATTCTCGACGGTGAATCGTCGATAGCACTACGCGATTATCTCGAGGAAATTCTTCAGTTGCGTTTGGTTGCGCGACTGGGAAGCCAGCAAGTGTTTTCTGATGCGATGGTCGATCCTGCGCTCGTAATCGCGAAAAGTACTCGCAAGGCACCCACGGTAACAGAGGCCGATCCAATTTGGCTTTGGGCAGATCACGAGCAAAGCTCTTCGGAGGCTGCACTGCGCGCGCTGCGTAAAATCGACGTCCATGACGCGGAACAAGTTCTCGTTGATGAAGCGCACTTTAGTATCTACCAGGCGAGAAGCTTGGAAGCGGGGAATTGGGCGCCGCGGCCATTCAAATCAGCGCAGCTACTCGCTAAATTTGGTGATCTCCAAAAGGTAGGGGATTTTTTCTCGGTGCAGCAAGGTACCTTAACCGGAATGAACGCTACGCTTCTCATTTCGCACGTCTACTACGCAGGACTGCCTAAATCGGAACAAAAGTTCTTTCGGCCAGCAATCATGAATGACTCCATCGTTTGTGGAAAGCTGAAGACGGACGGGTGGGTGTTCTACCCTAACTCGGAAGGGCTCCCTCTTATCGACAGCGAAGAAAAACTGGCGAAGCACCTCAAAAATTATTATGCGCAGATTTTGCTGCCCAGTAAGGAAGCCTTGCTGCGCCGCTCGCGCATCACTGAAGATACTTGGTGGCGCCTTTCTGAGCATCGGAAATGGCAAATTCGACCGCAAGTGAAAATCGTTTCAACCTATTTTGGGGACTCAGGCTCCTTCGCTCTCGATGCTAGAGGTGATCACGTTGTCGTGCAGGGTTACGGATGGCTTCCCAAGAAGGTCTTAGGAGATGAAGATTTGCTTTGTGTGCTCGCCATTCTTCATACGCATTTCATCGACAAGCTGTTGGCAGGAATTTCCAACAATGTCGCGGGAGGCCAATGGAATTTGTCGAAGCGATTTGTCGAGCAAATGCCGATGATCGATGTGCGGATTATTCCTGCAGAGGTAAAAGCTGAGCTCTTCGCATTTGGGCTAGCCATTACTGAAGGCCGTGCGTTCAATCGAGAGCGCATTGAGGCTGCTGTGAGAATGGCCTACGAATTCCAATTACGGACGTGATCGTGGCTAAGATGAATACTACTGCTGCAGCAGCGCTAGTACCAGGTCTGCGCATTCAGAACTTTTCTAAATTCATGATTGACTCGAAAAAGAGAATTGGCAATGCAATAGGTAAGAGTCATCTAGAACATAGCGCTTTCAGCAGCGGCACAGAGGAAATCTACTACATCCGTACCCGAGAATCATTAGAGATCCAGGGCTTAGAGAAAAAGCTATTGGCACTGCCAATTTATAGTTGGGGAGAGCAAAGTGCTTGGCTAGTCGTAGAGTTGGACTTTGAGCGAGATGGGGAAGAATATTATTTGACGCACGTCAGTCTAAAGCTATATGCCGGCCCCACGATGGAGGCGACGAAGCTTTACTTCCGGGCAGAGTGGGACCCGAGAGACAATCCACACCGGCACGCCCAACCGCATTGGAATATTCACGATATCGCCTGGAACTCTCCAATTGCCGGGAACTCGACGAACTTCGTCGATTTTGCCAATGCACAAGAACCTGATTTTTTAGATATCGTCGCTCAGGAACAAGGCATTAACACACAAAGCGGACAGCCTAAGGGAGAAAAGAAGGACAGTGATCTCTTGAGTCAAATGAAGAAGTTCCACTTTGCGA
This sequence comes from Herbaspirillum lusitanum, assembly GCF_026127345.1. Classification (NCBI taxonomy): domain Bacteria; kingdom Pseudomonadati; phylum Pseudomonadota; class Betaproteobacteria; order Burkholderiales; family Oxalobacteraceae; genus Herbaspirillum; species Herbaspirillum lusitanum. The sequence goes on from NZ_QXFG01000010.1 coordinate 192,462, forward strand.
TGGCCGCGCTGTGGCACCAGTCTAACAGTCCAGATTCGCATGTTCAAATAGCGACCGACGAAAAAACAATCGTCAACTGGATCGCAGCCTGTGCTGGCTACATCAAACATCAATTGAGACTCTTAGATGCCTAGGTTTTCTGCTTCGCTTAGCGCGAAGTTTGTCAAATTCAAAGTCCTTGGAGTCTCAATTCGATGCCAAGCTCGCGACCAAGAGTGAGTGCAATTCAATAGACGGGGAAACTCTGTTTATAGACAAAGCGAGTCTTCACGACGTAGCTTGGCCTCTTCTCTCACATCTTCTGCTATTCGCCTAGCATCTACTTTATTGCGTAGCACTGCAGCATGCGCTTCAGGAGAAATAGGGTGGGCGGTCATAAGCTCTTTCATCTTCGCGGTACTTTCGTCGTATCTAACGCGCATCGGATTATTGTCCTATGTTTAAGGCCGTGCTAGATGATACCAGCCAGTTCCATTTTCTACCGCTTTACAAATGGGACCGCATACACACGTTCAACGTAAAGCTGACGAGATCGCAAAAATCCATGCCATTTTTCTACAGCGTACAGGCTTGTAATACGGAAGGGATCCGTCCGTAGCCACGGGCAGGAGAGCAACCATGAAACTCCTCGTCCTTGGAGCGACCGGCGGAACCGCGAATCACAACAGGCCCCAGTTTTCGGCACCCCTGCAAAACTTTTTGGCTAACCACGAGGTTCCGGGCATAATTTAGCAATGTCAATCGCGGAGCTATCTATGTCTTCCCCATTCGAACAAATCATGACGTGGTTTTCCGAATTACCGCCTGGTCACAAACAGGATGCTGCATTTCTTGTAGGCGCTCTTATGCCTGGCATTCAAATTGACACGGAGCTTGAGGCAATTGCGGATTCTTTTGTAAGTGGGGTCCGTAGTTTGAATCATGATTCGTTTAAAGAATACGGTCTGACTCTGGCCTTGAAGACACTTATCGAGCATCAACTCATCAACCAAAGACGCAGCAAAACGGCTGGCAAGGAAATTAAGAGCACATTAGAGCGCCTAGCGAAGCAACACAGCAGCGAAACGTTCAAGACGCAAGCCGAGCAAGCGGAATTTCGTGCCGCGCAGTGGGTCGTTTCTTGCAAAAAATGGGACGACATGGCTGCGAAGCATCTGGCCGCAGACAATCTGGTCGATTACTACATGCGTAGTCAGCTTGTTTAATTTGTGCGTAATGCCTGCTTCTCTTTTTGTCGTCGCTCATAATCCCTCTTTTGCAGATTCTTGAGAAAGAATTTGACATAGGTGTTCTATCCTTCTTACTCCGCCAAGAAAATGAGCGTGCAGAGATCACCTGAGATATTGCGCGTACAAAGCCGTCGAAGTGACCGTGCGTCGGTCGTTTTATTCTCAATCGAATCCACCATCACTATCTCAAAATAGGGAATTTAAGTGAGCAAAAGACCTGGCCAAGAAGAAAATCTAAAGTTGGCAATGGTACGTGCGATCCAGTGGTATTTTCATTCGCACACGGAATTCGTCCAGGTGGACGGCGTATCAATCTCTCAGGAGAGTACCAATTTACAAAAAGGGAAAGGCAAGCCTTATGACTTGGCGGTCTTTCTTAAAGGGACTTTTGCGCTGCTATTCGAACTCAAAGATTGTCAGGATGACGGCTCTTTCAGCCAGTGGAACTCCCCACATAATCAGGAACAGAATTCGTCGCTGATCCAGCTATGGAAGCTTGGCGTATTTATTCGATATGCATTTAATGGCTGGAATTGGACTCTTGTCCCTGCCCCAGAGCCACCGCATGTGGTGCAGAGCACTCTGGTACTGGAACCGCGTGACTTTGCGACTTATGTAGAAAAATCACTGCCTGAACCCGAAAGTCTTAAATCTCTTCTCGATAGACTCACCAACAGTAATTTCACGAATCATCGACTTACAGTCCTTCTGGAGCGAGACCCCTCTGCATTTCAAAGTCTCTCGAACCACGCTCTTATCGTCCTGGCCAATATCGAAGAAGAGCGCTTCATGTTGCTGGATACGGCCGCACCTCTCAAACTTGTTCACAAGTACTACGAAGCAGAAGAGGAAGAACGCGCTGAGATCCTCGCGCAACTGCAGGACGATGAATTCGGTCATTGGCTGGCGATGCATATGTTCGAACTTAAGGATGGACGTTTGCAGGCGTTGCTCGATGCTGCTGATGCCCCGGCTGCAGAGGATGATGATACGTCCCCAGGCATGCCAATGTAGTTTGATCCATTAACTGCTAGTTGGCGGGGACTTTCCGTCACTCCTGGCCATTAAACCAGGTCGGCGCACTTGAGAGATAGCCGTCAGAAAGCCTGCGCTCTTAACTCTTAGTTCTGCCTATTTTTGTGAATACATACTCGAATACCTCTCTTAGTGGCCTTATCCCGTCTGTCTCTAGCCTTGGAGCTATGGACCAGAACAATTACATCGATCAAGATGAAGAAAACGAATTTACGTTGAAGTGGAAGTTGTTTCTTCTGACATCGAACCATCTCAGGCAAAGAGAGTTGATGCTTGTTGCGATCAGGACTGCGACGGATTTTTCCAAGATTGATGTAACGGCGCTTCTGGTAGAGCCCCACACGGAAGAGCTTCGCTGTGTGACGACGATGAGGGGTAGTAGCGATGAGGTCGTTACCAAATTGTCCGATGGCTATATCGAAGTGCCCAATAAATATCAGCGGCAAAAAGGCATCGGCACCGTTTGCTTCAATGAAGTAGTTGGGTGGGCGCTGGCGCATCACCCAACGTCGATTCTCTATCCCTTGAAGGTCTTCGAGCACTTGAGTACAGAATTCCCCGCAGAGAAACGGGATGCCTGGTACGGCCGGTTTGGTATCACTTTTGAGTATGAGCCAGGACGGACGCATCCAATGGCACAAGGCGAATCGAACAATGAATTGATCAGCGAACTAAGAACAATCGATGTGACAGAAATGAAAAAAATAAAACAACTCGGATTGCCACAATTTTTGCATGACGTAGAAGCAGAACTTGTCAGCATGAAGCGCGTGAAACTTGAAGATGACGAGATTCTACTGAGGCAAAATCGGACAATTAAGAGACTGAAATTGCTCAGTATTGGCTTGTCTGCTGTCCTAATCGCATTGACCGTGTTTCACTTCGTTAGGTCGGCTTAGAAATACCAAATCGCAAGGGTGTTGTGCCGGGTGCGGAGTTTTTTTCATACCGACGCCGTCTCATGGATGAGATTATGTTGATGGGCACAGTCATTGAAGTAAACTTTCGGCTCGGCATGTTCATCGATGCCTTGGATCGTGGCGACTATGTTGTCTTTGAACTGCTGAGCGGAATTGATATCGCCAAGGGAGACAAGATCAGCGGTGAGCTGGAGGATCTTGACCGCACTGAGTCGAAGCATCTGGAGCAATTCTGCAAATTCAGCGCTTACGGCCAAAGCCGCCCACGCAGTTTGACCGCGTGCCGTCGTTTACGGGAAACATAGGACGATACCGGCTGCATTGCGCACCACGCAGCCATCCCTTTCCTGAAACTCAGGTGAGATCCTCCCTGCAGATACGTGAAGCAAGACGCTTATGCGCCACTCAATTTATGAATGCGCCGCAGTTTCTCTTCGGCCGCTAGTGCCCGCTGTTGATAGAGATGTGCCTCTTTCAACAACTTTGAAATTTGATACCAATATGCGGCGCCCAAGTCACCATCCTCCAATTGCAGCCGATGCAATTTTTCGAGGGCAATATTCAGGTCTAGATCGCTGTCCATAGTCACTCCCGGTTCAGCTGACGATGATTACATTCTAGTCGAATTGCCTGAGACGATGGTTTTTCGGCCAGTCCGTGTGAACTCGAACGGGCTCGGCATCCCTGATCAGCGATTTCTGAATATGCGCTGCAGTAAATTGCGCTCTAACCGCGCCACTAACTATCACTTCAATCGCGCCACCTATTTGCAACAAACACGCGCCACCCATTCTCGCCTATTGCGCCAGCCATCCTGCTTAATGCTGGTGCCAATAGTGCCTGATGGACCCAAAGGCGAAGTCGATTAAACCATGGCGAGGCTGCTGAGGCTCGCGTGTCGGTTTGAGACCGTCGATGAACTTGGCAATTCGCTTTCGGTAGCTGTTATCGTTAATCAAAGAGTCGCTGACAGGAGACAAGGCATTGGATACTGCAGGGCCGCTAAGGTCGACAACAATTGTCAGATCAGTGCTGTCTTCGAGAGTGGGCCCGATGGGTACGCGCGCTGGTGCGGAATAAATCGAATTGCAAGAGTGCTGTGTTTTCGGCTTGACCGCATTCTGGCGTTGGATGGGATGCCGATAAAAGGAGCTTTAAATGCAACTTGTCAGGAGTGCATATTCCAGTGAATTTAGTCAGGCGGTTCAGCAGCGTGGACGCCAGGTGTTCAGTAACATGGACATCGATTGAGTGGCTGGCTGCGGAATTGCACTTGATCACGTGATTGCGTTCGACTTGGCCAATCGCGCAATATAGAGCGAGAAAATTTAGGACCCCACGTGTTATCACGGTACCTGCAGATGAATATCTCTTCGTGCTTTGTGTCTTTTCGTGGAAAACTTATCCCCAGTTTGTGTGGACAGGGCTGTGGATAACCTCATCGATTCAGGACTAGACGCTTGATTTAACAGGATTTTGTTTCGCTGCCCATAAAATAAAAAAGCTCGCGATCGGAATGGACCGATCACGAGCGAGTCAGCCTTTCTGCTGAAGAGGAGATGTCAGGTTTAACTTTACTGCTTGCATCCGTTCGGGACTATCGGGGCGTTCCTTATTTTTGGTTAGTAACACCACCGACGGACAAGCACAACTTGCACCTGACTACTTGGCCGGACGAATGGCCGTCACCACCGGTGACATGCCGCTTCCCTTCAGATCAAACGACACTTGATCGCCGACTTTGACGCCTTTGAGCAACTTCTCATCCGACACTTTGAAAGCCATCGTCATCGCCGACCAGTTCAATTCCTTGATCGGCTGATGAGCAAGAATGATGGTGTTCTGTTTGGTGTCAACATCTTTGACGACACCAACACCGTGCGCAACTTTCTCGGCCGAGTCGTTCTTACCCATGTTCATGTTTCCCATGTCGGCAGCGAAAGCTGAGAGGGTACCAACGAGCGCAAAGGCAGCAAAAGCGGCAATAATAAAACGATTTTTCACAATAAATTTCCTTTCAGGTTAAAAGATAAATCAAGCCTGTGTGGCTTTCGGTTGACGACCACGCATCAGGCGATACGCGGCCGGAATGACAAGCATGGATAGCAATGGAGCGGTGATCATCCCGCCGACCATGGGTGCGGCAATACGGCTCATGACTTCCGAGCCGGCGCCGCTTCCCCACAAAATAGGAATCAGCCCGGCCAGAATGACGGCGACGGTCATCGCTTTGGGACGAACGCGAAGCACGGCGCCTTCCCGGATTGCATCTTCAAGAACGGCTGTCGTCAGCGTTGTTCCGGATCCTTGCCGGGCAGCAGCCTGTTTCAGATACAGCAGCATGACGACGCCAAATTCGGCAGACACTCCCGCTAAGGCAATGAATCCCACACCGGTGGCAACCGACAGGTTGTAGCCTTGCAGATAAAGGAACCAGATGCCGCCGACCAGTGCGAATGGCAATGAAGCCATGATCAGCACTGCTTCGTCGATGCGCCGGAAGGTCAGATACAGCAGCACAAAGATGATCAGCAGTGTTGCCGGCACCACCAGTTTCAGACGTGCATTCGCACGCTCCAGATACTCGAACTGACCTGAGTAGGCGATGCTGAGTCCCGGCGCCAGTTTTACCTTGGCAGCCACTGCTGCACGTAGATCGGCAACGACGGAAGCCAGATCCCGATCCCGGACATCGACGTAGATCCAGCCGCTCGGTCGCGCATTCTCGCTCTTCAGCATTGGAGGACCGTCACTGATTTTCAATTTTGCGACGGTTCCCAGCGTGATCTGCTGGCCGCTGCCGGTCAGGACCGGCAGATCGCGCAGTTTCTCCAGCGAGTCCCGGATTTCCCTCGGATAGCGAACGCTGATCGGGTAACGCGCCAGCCCCTCGACCGTCTCGCCCACGTTCTCGCCACCGATTGCCGAAGACACGATACTTTGCACGTCGGCGATATTGAGCCCGTAGTTGGCAGCCGCAAGCCGATCGATGTCGACGTCCACGTAACGTCCGCCACTGAGACGTTCTGCAAGTGCAGAACTGACTCCGGGAACCTGCCTGGCGACCTGTTCGATCTGTTGTGCCGTCTTGTCTATATCGGCAAGACTGGTCCCTGAGACTTTTACGCCAATCGGACTCTTGATCCCGGTAGCCAGCATGTCCAGCCGATTACGAATCGGCGGAACCCAAATGTTCGACAAGCCAGGGACCTTGACGACTCGGTCGAGCTCATCGATCAATTTCGCCGGCGTCATGCCGGAGCGCCATTGATCGCGTGGTTTGAACTGGATGGTGGTTTCGAACATCTCCAGCGGCGCAGGATCGGTCGCGCTCTCCGCCCGGCCGGCTTTACCGAAAACGCTGGCGACTTCCGGGACGGTCTTGATCAGGCGATCAGTTTGTTGCAGCAGTTCCGCAGCCTTGGATGCAGATAAACCAGGCAATGCCGACGGCATATAAAGCAAGTCGCCCTCATCCATCTGCGGTAGAAACTCTCCGCCCAGTCGACTGATCGGCCATAGCGTCGTCAGCATGGCCAGGCCGGCAATGACCAGCGTGGCTTTCGGTCGACGCAAGACGGCCTCCAGCAACGGCCGATAGCAACGAATCAGCCAGCGGTTCAACGGGTTACTATTTTCCGAGGGGATGTTCCCGCGGATCATGTAGCCCATCAGGATAGGAATCAACGTCACGGACAAGCCCGCGGCGCCGGCCATGGCATAGGTCTTGGTGAACGCCAACGGCCCGAACAGGCGTCCCTCCTGTGCCTCCAGCGTGAACACCGGGATGAACGACAAGGTGATAATCAGCAGACAAAAGAACAACGTCGGCCCAACCTCGGCCGCCGCTTCGCCGATTACGCTCCAATGGGTGTCCCCTTGAAGAGATTGTCCCGGATGTTCGTGCTTCCAGGCTTCGATATGCTTATGAGCATTCTCGATCATGACGACTGCGGCATCGACCATGGCGCCGATGGCGATGGCAATACCGCCCAGCGACATGATGTTGGCGTTGACGCCCTGGTAGCGCATCACGATGAAGGCAATCATGACGCCGAGTGGCAAAGAGACAATTGCCACCAGTGCCGAGCGGAGATGCCACAGGAACAGGCCGCACACTACCGCCACCACGATGAATTCCTCGAGCAACTTGTGCGACAGGTTGTCGATGGCTCGGTCGATCAATTGACTGCGGTCGTAGACGGGAACGACTTCGACGCCGGATGGAAGACTCTTCTTAAGTTCTTCCAGTTTGGTTTTGACGGCGGCAATGGTGTCGCGTGCGTTTTTACCAGAGCGTAGGATGACAACGCCCCCGACTGTTTCACCCTGGCCGTTGAGCTCGGCAATACCGCGCCGCATCTCTGGCCCCAGTTGAATGGTCGCCACGTCACCCAATTTAACCGGCACACTGTTTTGTCCCGTCGCCAACGGGATATTGCGGAAGTCCGCCAGCGTCTTGAGATAGCCGGAAGCCCGCACCATGTATTCGGTTTCCGCCATCTCCAACACCGAGCCGCCGGTTTCCTGATTGGCTTTCTTGATTGCTTCGACGACCCTGTCTTGCGTGATCCGGTAGGCCGCCAGCTTCACCGGATCGAGCACGATCTGGTATTGCTTGACCATCCCGCCGACTGTCGCAACTTCCGCCACATTGGGCAAGCTCTTGAGTTCATATTTCAAAAACCAGTCCTGCAGGCTACGTAGCTGGGCTAAGTCGTGTTGCCCGGTCTTGTCGACCAAGGCATATTCGTAGATCCAGCCGACTCCGGTGGCGTCCGGCCCTAACGATGCTTTGGCCGAAGCTGGCAGGCGCCCCTGCACCTGGTTGAGATATTCCAGCACCCGGGAGCGGGCCCAGTACATATCGGTGCCGTCTTCAAACAGGACGTAGACGAAGGAATCGCCAAAGAAGGAGTAGCCGCGCACGGTCTTCGCCCCTGGGACGGACAGCATGGTGGTCGCTAGCGGATAGGTCACCTGGTTTTCCACAATCTGCGGCGCCTGGCCGGCATAACTGGTGCGAATGATGACCTGGACATCCGACAGATCCGGTAAGGCATCCACCGGCGTCATCTTGAGCGCCCAGATACCCCAGGCCCCGAGGAAAAGGACGGAGAGCAAGACCAGAAAACGGCTCGCAATCGACCATTTGATGAGTTTCTCTATCATGGCGCGCTCCGATCCAGCTTCTCGATCACATAGTCGCCATTCTTCTCACTGAAACTGAAATGCACGCGGTCCCCGGTCTTGAGACCTGATGCCATGTCGGGCTGAGCCAATTTGAATGTCATCGTCATCGGCCCCCAACCCAGCGTTTTGACCGGACCATGCGAGAGCGTGATTTCGAGCCCCTTCAGCGATTCGATTTTCCCGGTTGTCTCATTGAGTGCGGCCTGCGCTGTCGCAGCAGTGGAGGATGACGATGTATTCAATCTCGCCAGCACGCCTTTAAGACTTGCTTCGGAATCGATCAGGAATTGCCCTGACGTGACAACCTGCTGCCCCTCGGTGACGCCACCCAGCACGATGCTCTTGCCGTCGGCTTCCTGGCCAAGTTGAACTTCGACCGGCTGATATCGCCCGTCACCCGTAGTGACCAGCAAGACATTGCGGGTACCGGTGCGAATGACCGCTTCAGACGGCACCAACAAGCCTGGTGCCGCTTTGCCTGCGTCCAAATTGATCTGGGCATACATACCAGGCTTTAACCTGCCGTCGCGATTGGGTAATTCGATACGGACTCGAAGCGTGCGGCTGTCGGCATTCGTTTCAGGCAGAACGGCCAAGATCTTGCCAGTGAAGTTTTCACCTGGATAAGCGGAAAAACGAGCTTCCAGCTTGCCGCCGACATTGATCTGTCCGGCTTGCACTTCGGGAACGGCCGCTTCCAGCCATACGGAATCCAGGCCATTTATCTTGGTCAGAGGCGCGCCCGCTGTCACTGTCATTCCGCTTCTGATATCGAGCGTCTGAATCAGGCCTGCGATGGGAGCGACGATTGTCACCACGGTTTGAGGACGCCCGCTCTTTTCGACGCGGCTTATCAGATCACTGCTCATCCCGAGTAGTTGCAGACGCTCACGGGCAGCCTGAACTAATGCCGGATCGTTTGTCTTGAGCACCGCCAAAAATTCCGACTGGGCACCGGCCCATTCAGGAATCAGCAAATCAACCAGAGGAGCACCGCGTACAACGACATCGCCAGGAGCCCGTGCATAGACGCGCTCCACAAAGCCGCTGCTGCGGGACTGGACAATCGCAACCTGACGATCATTCAATTGCACGCTGGCAACGGCGTTCACCGTTGCCGATAAGCTGCCTCGCTCCACTTTCGCGGTGCGCATTCCTAAATTCTGGGCAATGCCGGCGTCAATCTTGATGCCGGCGTCATCTGCTTGCTCATCTGCGTATTTCGGCACCAGTTGCATGTCCATGAAAGGTGACTTACCCGGCTTGTCGAAGCGTTGACTCGGCATCATAGGGTCGTACCAATACAACGCCTTACGTTCCACTTGCGTGGTCGGGCCTGCAGTTTCGCTATGCATGGTTTGAGCGCCGTTATTCTGGTGGGCAAGCCAATAACCGCCTGAGCTACTCACGGCGGCAACTGCAATCATCAGTACGGCAATTTGATAGGTATTTTTCTTCATTGCAGGTCTTCTCCGTAAGCAAAATAGAGCTGCGCGGCCATCGCCGTGCGCTGAGCTTCTATGTCGATGATCTTTAGACGTTGATCGACGATTTCGCGGCGTGCAGTCAACACCGTCGTCAAGTCGCTCTTACCCGAGCGGTAGCCTGCGTACTGGAGATCGACCTTTTGCTGTGCCAGAGGCAAGGCGGTCTGATTGGCGCGCTCCAGTTGACGGGTCAGGGTCTGGTAGTCGGCGAGATCGTTTTCCAGCTCGTTGGTGTGATCGCGCAGCATGGCTTCACGGTCGGCATCGATCCGATACAGTTCCTGCTGTTTGGCGGCAATGCGGGGATCCTGTCGGGTTGAAGGAGACACAGGAATCTCAAACGTGAACTGGACGGAGACCATGTTGCCGAATCGCGCATCGCGTCGCTGATAAGCAAGCTCGACACCCCAGTCCGACTTTTTCATGGCTTGCGCTTCGCGGACCTCGGCTTCTGCCTTGCGTGTTTCGGCGGCAAAGGCTTGCAGTTCCGGATGCCGATGCAAGTGCTCCCGCAGATGGGTCGCGTCGATGTTCAAAGCAGGCAATGCATCGACCAGTGGCTCATCAGCCTCGCCGCCGACGTAACGACGTAAGCCAGCCTTCGCTTTGACCAGGTCGCGAATCAGGTCGTCGCGACGGTCGGCAAGCTGCACCGCCTCCTGTTTCGGCATGACGCTATCGGCAATCTGCGTACGACCGGATGCGATTTGGGCACGTACTGCCTCTGCCCAGAGCTGATTCTCCTTGTCCAGGTTGTCAAACAAAGCGATCTTGCGCTCCAGATAGTATCGATTGAGCCATGCCAGGGCAGTCGCCCGGCGCAATTTCAGACGCTCGACCTGCCTTTGTGCTTCGGCTGTTTCGATTGAAGCTTCAGCAACCGCAACGCGGGCTTGGCGTTTCGCCGCATTGGGAAACTCCTGCATGACGCCAATCTTTTGCATCGTCATCGAGTCGGCATTGAGGCGGCCCCGATCCGGACCAGACACGGGATAGTTGTCGATGCCGGCGAAAATCTTTGGATCAGGCAAAGCGCCGGCGGGTATCGCAGACGATTGAGCCGCCTGGATTTGTGCCCTGTTAGAGGCGAGATTGGGGGACTGGCGCTCGGCAATGTCGAGCGCGGCGTTAAAAGACAAGGGACCGGCGTGGGCAAGGCCGGACATCCCTGCCAGCAAAGCAAGCAAGGTACTGGATATCCTGCGAAAGGACATATTGTTCACTCCATAGCGTGACGGCGCGTACAAAAGCGCGCAAACAGTCGCCCGGCAACTAGGCCGGACGCATCAACGAATCAATGAGATTTAGAGTGAACGAGGGGGACGCCACAACCCGGACGGGTCATGAGAAGGCAGAAATGACTCAGGCAACAGTGAAACGGTGTCGATCAGCGGAAGGATCAATGGATTGATGTCGACGGAAGATGTCGTCGATGGGAACACCTGGCAAATCTTGCAGGCGTCACCCATTTTGCACGGCGCCGTCGATTTGGATGACTTATCGGTGTCCGACATATTCATCACACAAGGCTCATCTACGGCGTTCGCGGATGCCGCCATTTCCGTAGACGTAGAATTAGTGCGCATCATTTCGACCATGCGTACCGCTGCCAATCCCTCAAGGGGAATGGCAAGGGCCAACAACAGAATCAGAAATGTACGTAGCATTCTCATGAGCCAGATTATAGACGATGTTTTATCGACCGATACCCCTCCTATGACGTCAATCGATCATCGGTCCAAGTGTACCCAGCCAGGCGACAAGCACCAAAATCAAGCAAGCACAAGCTGTCTCGATGAACAGGCTTCTCCGCAATGCTGCAACCGCCTCCTGATGTTTACCGGAGACATATGCTCGCTCGAGTATGGGGCTTAACCGGTACCGGTTCGCTGCCGCGAGCGCAAGCATCATGCCGAAGAGAATTAGCTTGGCGATCAGCAGTTGTCCATAAGGTGACGAGAACAGTCCCGCAACTGTGGGACCTACGATCAACCAGTAATTAAGCGCACCGGTGATCAGTAAAGAGCCGACGATGACAGTGCCCATCAGGGCGAATCCATTAAGCGTACGGCTAAGCAGAGAGACTTCGTCGGCGTCATTACCATAGCGCAGTACCAACATGAGAATAAATACGGCAAGCGCACCTATCCAAGCGCCGGCGGCGATAAGGTGGATGATGTCTGCAGCGAGGTGCAGCTGGCCACGCGTGCCTTCATCCATGGCTCCGTGGCCGCCCCACGACAGCGTGGCCAAGGCAACGCCTCCGGCCAGACTCATCACGCCGAATTTCGAGGTGGGTGCTTGTGCTAAGAACAATCCTGCCAAGACACACAGCACGAGCATCGCCACGCGCAAGCACCAGGCAATACCGAATGACGTATCGGTCAGCATCATTTCGAACATGTGCTGCTCGATCGAGCTAAAATCGGCCGCGCCGCTCATCGCCTTGGTCATCAAGACCATGCTGATCGCTGACAGGATCATGCCAACAATGGCTGCGACTACGGCCAATGTCGAGAGCTTCCTGGCTAAGATGGATGAACGTTCAGGCTTTCGTAAGGCATGTAGGTGAAACAATGGCAAGCCGAAGACAAGCATCAAGTCCAAATACAGCGCGAAACGCACCAAAACATTCACGCTATCCATTGCCAGCTCACTTCACCGTGAAAATAACTTTGCCGGTAATCGGGTGCGTATCTGAAGAGACCGCACGCCAGTCAATACTATAAACACCAGGCATCAATGGTTGCGTAGGCGTGATGATCATGGTTTTCGGATCGTCAGCGCCAGAAATTTTTGCGCCCATCTTCATAGGCGCAGCGTGGTTCATGCCCGGCATGCTGGTCATCACCAGACTCGCGCCGGAAAACTGCTTGGACAGGTTCTCGGAAAAACGTAATTCAATTTTCTCCGGCGCGCTCACGGTCGAATTGTCTTCTGGCGTCGACCCCAGAAGCTTGGGATGCGCAAAGGCTGCGGTGGCGAAGGCCGCTGCAGCGATCGTGACAGCGGTTTTGGCAATAAAGGACTGATAAGACATGGCAACTCTCCTGTGGATGATCCGAAAAATTCAGTGTTAGAACAAAATGCGAACGCCGGCTACGAGTCTCGTTTCTCCGACATTGCTGCCAGCTCCACGGGTGTAGCTGGCAGTACGGCCGAACTTTTGGCTTCGTTCGACCCCAACATAGGGCGCAAACTGTCGCGAGAATTCATAGCGCAGGCGCATGCCGTAAGCCGCACTGGACAGACCGCGGCCGATGCCTAAATCGGGGTCTTCTTTGCCGTACAAGTTAGCCTCGACGCGGGGCTGAAGTATCCAACGCTGTGTCAGCAACACTTCATACTCTGCCGACAATCGCAACGCAGTGCGACCTTGCTCGCCGACGTAGCCCGTAGCCTCGACTTCAAACCAGTACGGCGCTAGTCCTTGGAGTCCGAATGCCAGCCAATTGCGGCCGGGCCGATTACTGCCCGCGTCAACGCGCAGGCCTAGCTGGCTGTCCCAGTATGGGGTGACGGCATGACTCCACAGCAATTCAGTGCGCGAATCTCCCACACGACCTCTCTCGATATCGCCTTCGGCCTTGATGTAGAACTTGTCGTAGGTGTTGCCGATCCACCCTTGCGTGTCGTAAGCAAGAGAGTTGGCATTGCGGGTGTGAACCCGCTCCAGGCGGTCCACTATGAAAGAGCCGAATGAATGCATGTCCGACATCATCAAGCCGCTGGTGTCCTTTGGTGCGTAGGGGCCTGTATTGAGGGTGTATCCATTGGAATAGCCGTGTGGATCCCGGGCATCGGAAGGTGCAGTCGAAGTCGATCCCATGTCCATGCTGCCATGGTCCATGCCGGCATGGCTCATCCCACCGGAATCGGCCGCCCCAGTAGTGCTGGAAGTCTCTCCATTCATGGAGTCCATCGTCGTGACCGCCGGTTGGCTCGCTGCGTCGGTGGCCGGCGCTCCGTGGTTTGCGTGAGACTGGGCCTGCGCCGCATTCATGCTCACCGAAGCAAGCGCGAGCAGTAAAATCCGAGTTGGGTAACGGGTAAAGATCATTCTCGATATGCCTTTCAGTGCAGATCCTGGTTAGCTGACGACGACTTCGCGGAACATGCCCATGTCCATGTGATACATGAGGTGGCAATGCCACGCCCAGCGGCCCAAGGCGTCCGCCGTGACCAGGAAACTGATGCGCTGCGCCGGTTGCACCGGGATGGTGTGGCGACGAGCGAGGAAATCGCCGTTCGGCGTTTCCAGTTCGCTCCATAGGCCGTGCAAGTGCATGGGATGGGTCATCATCGTGTCGTTGTGCAGGATGACGCGCAAGCGTTCGCCGTAGCGGAAATGCACAGGCGTGGACTTGCCAAACTCCAAGCCATCGAGAGACCAGGCGTAGCGCTCCATATTACCGGTCAGGTGAAGCTCGACTTCTCGTTCTGGTCCGCGATCGTCCAAGGGACCACCGATGGTGTGCATGTCAGCCAGCGTCAGTACACGGCGTCCGTTGTTGCGCAAGCCAACGCCGGGATCATCCAGGTTGGTGCGGGCGCTGTCGACCTTGGAGTCCGTACTGGCACCGTACTCTGTGCTGGCGTGGCGCGCCTTCTTGCTCGGGACCTTTAGCGGATTGCCGGGGGCCATCTGATGCTGGCTATGGTCCATGCCTTGCATGGCTTGCGAACCGCCCCCCATAGATGACCCCGCCGTCGTGGCGTCCATGCTGTCCATGGAGTCCATGTTGGACATAGTTCCCATGTTCATCGACGACATATTGGCCATGGCGCCATGGTTCATTCCACCCATGGCACTGTGATCCATTCCACCCATGGAAGACATATCTCCCATCATGTCGTCCATACTGAGCCATTCAGGCCTGTCGACGGTCGGTACCGGAGCGGTCAGCCCAGCACGAGCGGCCAGCGTTCCCATGGCATAACCAGTGCGCTCCATGGACTGGGCAAATATCGTATAGGCCTCTTCTTTGGGTTCCACGACGACATCGCATGTCTCGCCGGGACCGAAACGGAATTCATCGACGCTCACCGGCTCAAGATTCACGCCGTCCACCTGGATGACTTTCAACTTCAGGCCAGGAATCCGCACGTCATAGAAGGTGTTGCCGGAACCGTTGATGCAGCGCAGACGAACCTTCTCGCCAGGCTTGAACAATGCGGTCCAATTGCCTGCCGGGGTAACGCCGTTGGCAAGGTAAGTCAAGACGGCTGCCGACAGGTCTCCCAAGTCGGTCGGATTCATGCGCATCTCATTCCACATCGCGCGGTTGTCCATGGCCGCTTTGACACCATCCTTGCGTGCATCGCGAACGAAGTCACCTGCAGTCAATCTGTTCAGATTGTAAAAATCGCCTTGCTTCTTGAGCTTGGAAAGCACTGACATCGGGTTTTCATCCATCCAATCCGAGAACAGGACAACATGCTCACGATCGGCCAGCTTCTTGCCACTGTCGATCGGATCGATGACGATGGCGCCATACATACCGGTTTGCTCTTGCATGCCGGAATGGGAGTGATACCAATACGTGCCGCTTTGCTTCACCTTGAATTTGTACGTGAACGTTTCTCCAGGAGCAATTCCCGCGAAGCTAATGCCCGGAACACCGTCCATCTGGAAAGGCAGAATGATGCCGTGCCAGTGGATGGACGTGTGTTCCCGCAGCTTGTTGGTCACGTTGATAGTGACCATTTCGCCTTCTTTCCAACGTAAGGTCGGCGCCGGCAGCGAGCCATTGATCGTCGTGGCGGTGGTTTGCTTTCCGGTGAAATTGACCACCGACTCCGCGACCACCAGGTCGAACACGTTTCCGGTCAGAATGGGAGATGCTGGACCACGGGCCGGCTTCTCTACGTTCTGGGAGGCCGCTTGCAGCGCTCGTGAGGACAACCCAAACAGCACGCCACCGGCGGCCAGTCCCCTCACGAAACGGCGGCGGGAGCTTATTGGGGACGATGAGTTCGACATAGGATGGATTTCTCCGAGGTGAGGATGTATGCGGCTGATGATAAAGAGCGCCGGCGATCAGTTGGATTACCCGATCATTACATTCCTGTAATGATCTCGTTATTCTCATCAACTGCACGTACCATGTGCTCATCTCCCTACTCATTGCTAATATGAAACTTCTTGTCGTTGAGGATGAGCCGAAAACCGGCGAATACATCCAGCGCGGGCTCAGCGAAGCCGGCTTCGTTGTTGATCTGGCAAAAAACGGCCTGGATGGCTACCATCTGGCCATGACGGAATCTTATGACCTAGTCGTCCTTGATGTGATGCTGCCCGACGTCGACGGCTGGCGCATTGTTCAGTCTCTGCGTGAAGCGCAAAAGACGGTCCCAGTGCTATTTTTGACGGCGCGCGATAGCGTGTCGGACCGCGTGAAGGGGCTGGAAATGGGCGCGGATGACTATCTGGTCAAACCGTTCGCTTTTTCCGAGCTGTTGGCACGGGTGCGCACCTTGCTGCGTCGAGGGAGTAGTGCTGTCTTGCAAGACCGCCTGACGGTAGCCGACCTCGTGCTGGACCTGCCGCGCCGCACGGCAAGCCGGGGTGGCCGCAAACTGGTGCTCACGAACAAGGAATTCGCGCTATTGGAGTTCCTGGCCAGGCGCCGAGGAGAGGTTTTGCCTCGCTCCCTGATCGCCTCCCAGATCTGGGACATCAACTTTAATAGCGACACCAATGTCATTGACGTGGCGATTCGCCGCCTTCGGGCAAAAGTCGATGATGGTTTTGACGAAAAGTTGATTTTGACTGTTCGAGGTGTCGGCTACATCCTGGACGTCCCTGAGCACACGGAGAGCGCCACGTGATCCGTCAACGCTCGCTGACGGTCCGCCTGACTGCCTTGTTCGCCTTGGCATCGACAGCCGTGCTGGTCGGCCTGGGCCTGCTCATCATCTCGACCGTGGCCAAGCACTTTACCGATCAGGATGAGCAACTGCTGGAAAAAGAACTGCAGCTCATCCGCATGGTGGTGAATGAACGAGGCGCAGACGCCATTACCTCGACCTTTGGCGAGGCATTGCACAACCATCCGGGCTTTTACGTTCACATCAGTTCACTGAGCGGACAAGCCTTGTATTCGACACTGAACCACGCTACCGCGCCGATCCTCGCTGCTGCACAATCCGCCATGCCTGGTCGTTCGTTTGCGGTGCCTGTGGGTCAGCACCAGAAGTTCCAGGCGATCAAAGCCCGTTTGAAGGATGATCAAAGCGCTCGGGAACTGCAAGTCATTGTGGCAGTTGACACCGAGATCCATGATCATTTCATGCGCAATTTCCAGACCACCCTTGTCGTCTATATCGCGGGTTCAGTATTAATTGTTGTGCTCCTGAGCTGGTGGGCGGCGCGCCGTGGGCTAGCCCCCTTGCGCGCGATGTCGGACAAAGTGCAAGCGGTCTCTTCTCATAACTTCGGCGAACGCATGTCCGTCGAGATGCTGCCGATCGAAATTGCCGATCTCGCGGCCAAGCTCAACGCCATGCTGGAACGATTGCAGCGCGATTTCAATCGCATCACGAACTTTTCGACTGATATCGCCCACGAGTTGCGCACGCCCATTACCAACTTGCTGACCCAGACGGATGTCGTCCTGACGCAGCAGCGCACCAATGAAGCCTATCGCGACATCCTTTCGTCGAATGCCGAGGAGTTACAGCGACTCGCCCGGACCATTTCCGATATGCTGTTCTTGGCGCAAACAGAAAACGGTATTACCTTGCCCAGCTATGAGCGACTGAGTCTGCAAGAAGAGATTTCTGAGCTATTCGATTTTTACGACGCGCTGGCAGAAGAAAAGAATGTCCTGATGCGGCTTGCAGGGGAAGCCTCGATTCGGGGCGATCGCCTGATGGTGCGCAGAGCATTGAGCAATCTGATTTCCAACGCCATGCGTTACACGCCGCCGGCAGGAGTGATTGCGGTATCGATTGACAGGTCAGAGAAGGACATCAGCGTGCATGTCGAAAACGATGGTCCGGAGATACCATCCGAGCATCTTCCTCATTTGTTTGACCGGTTTTATCGGGCGGACAAGGCACGCACCAAGCTGGACTCCGATTCTGCCGGTTTAGGGCTGTCCATCACAAAAGCCATCATGCGCGCCCATCAAGGCGAGGTGTCAGTACGGTCCGCACAGGGTAAAACCCGATTCACGCTGCTATTTCCCAATGCTGCTGCGTGAAGCTGCCACGGCGCAGCAAGCCGTCGCCGGCAGGCCCGGAGACGGAAAATCGGGCTATCATCATCGTTCCGGAAAAAGCAGCCGCGCATATTGCCTGTATCGGGCTCCGTGCGCGCTCGCTTGCCGCCATGACAACGACAGGAGACCCATGAGCGCCCATATCATCGACACCACCCCGGAGGCTTACGGCTACCCGCTGCTGATCAAGCAATTGCTGCACTCTTCCATGGCGACCGCGCCCGACCAGGAGATCGTCTACGGCATCGACAACCAGCGCCGCCACACTTACGCCGACCTCAACACGCGCATCCAGCGCCTCGGCAACATGCTGCGCGAACTCGGCCTGCAGCGCGGCAATACCGTTGCCGTGATGGACTGGGACAGCCACCGCTATCTCGAATGCTTCTTCGCCGTGCCGATGCTCGGCTGCGTGCTGCAGACCGTCAACGTGCGCCTGTCGCCGGAGCAGATCGCCTACACGCTCAACCATGCGCAGGCCGACGTGCTGCTGGTGAATTCGGATTTCATGCCCATCCTCAAACAAATCCGCGGCGAGCTCAAGACGCTCACGCGTTGCGTGCTGATCACCGACGACGACACCCCGGCGCCGCGCGGTCCCGGCTTCGCGGGCGAGTACGAAGAGCTGCTGGCGCAAGCCTCGCCGACCTGCGAGTTTCCTGACTTCGACGAGAACGCGCGCGCCACCACCTTCTACACCACCGGCACCACCGGCCTGCCCAAGGGCGTCTACTTCAGCCATCGCCAGCTGGTGCTGCACACGCTGGCGGTCACCGCCGGCCTGGCGCTGGCGCCGCAGCAAGGCCGCCTGCATCGCGACGACGTCTACATGCCGCTGACGCCGATGTTCCATGTGCACGCCTGGGGCCTGCCCTACGTCGCCACGATGGCCGGGCTAAAACAGGTTTATCCGGGCCGCTACGTGCCCGACACCATTCTCAAACTGATCGATACGGAGAAGGTCACCTTCTCGCATTGCGTGCCGACCATCCTGCACATGGTGCTGAGCGCGCCTGCCGCAAAAGACGTCGACTTGTCGAAGTGGAAAATGATCATCGGCGGCTCCGCCATGACCAGCGCGCTGGCACAGACGGCGCGCGAACGCGGCATCGACGTCTTCACCGGCTACGGCATGTCGGAGACCTGCCCGATCCTCTCGCTGGCGCACGTGCCCACCGCCGAACTCGGCACGGAACAGGATGTCGCCACCCGCGTGAAGACCGGCCGTCCCTTGCCGCTGGTGGCGCTGCGCACGGTCGACGCCGACATGAACGATTGCCCGCACGACGGCAAGAGCACCGGCGAAGTGGTGGTGCGCGCGCCTTGGCTCACGCAAGGCTACCTGCACAATCCGGAGGCGTCGCAAGGCCTGTGGGAAGGCGGCTGGCTGCACACGCAGGACATCGGCAACATCGATGCGCGCGGCTACCTGCAGGTGACCGATCGCATCAAGGACGTGATCAAGACCGGCGGCGAATGGGTGTCGTCCCTGGAGATCGAGGAAATCATCGCGCGCCATCCCGCCGTGGCGGAGATTGCGGTGATCGGCGTGAAGGATGCGAAATGGGGCGAACGCCCGGTGGCGCTGGTGGTGCTCAAGGCCGGCCAGGCCGGCAAGATTGATGCCGACGACATCCGCAAGCTGGTGCTGGCGGCAGCCGACGACGGCGTGATTTCAAAATACGGCGTGCCGGACCGCATCGAGTTCGTCAAGGAACTGGCGCGCACCAGCGTCGGCAAGCTCAACAAGCGCGTGATGCGCGAACAGTATCCATCCTGACCGACTCTCGTGCTCGAAGCAGGACGGTCAAAACAAGTTCAGTCGTCCTGCGCCATCACGCGGTTCTTGCCGCGCTGCTTGGCCTTGTAGAGACGCTTGTCCGCCAAGCGGATCAGGTCGCTCTGGGTCTGCTCTTCCTTCGGAATCACGGTGGCCGCGCCGATGCTGACCGTCACCCATTCACTGGTGATCGAATGCGCGTGGCCGATGTGCAGGGCTTCCACCATCTCGCGTAATTTCTCGCCCGCAGCGCGCGCACCTTCGGCATCGGTGCCCGGCAGGATGACCGCGAACTCTTCGCCGCCGTAGCGAGCGCTGAGGTCGGAGGAACGCACCGCGCTGGCTTCCATCGCGCGCGCCACGTTCTTGAGCACCTGGTCGCCGGCGACGTGGCCGTAGTTGTCGTTGTAGAGCTTGAAATTGTCGACGTCGATCAGCAGCAGCGAAATCTCTTGCTGCACGCGCTTGGCGCGCTTCCATTCCGCGTTCAGATAGTCGTCGAAATAACGCCGGTTGGCGATGCTGGTCAGGCCGTCAGTGTTGGTCAGGCGCTGCAACTCGAAATTGCTCTTCTGCAGTTGCTGCTGGCTCTCGCGCAGGGCGCGGTAGGCAGCGTCGCGTTGCAGCAGGTTGTTGTACGAGCGCGAGTGGTAGCGGATGCGCGCGATCAGTTCGATCGTGTCCGGCAGCTTCACCATGTAATCGTTGACGCCGGTGGCGAAGGCATCGCGCTTGACCAGCGCGTCTTCCTTGCTCGACAGCACGATGATGGGAATATCCATCGTCAGTGGATTGCTGCGGTACTGTTTCACCAGCGTGAGGCCGTCGACGCCGGGCATCACCAGATCCTGCAGGATCACGGTGGGCTGGGTCTTTTCGGCGATGCCCAGAGCATCTTCGGCACGCGGGCAGAAATGGAAATCGATGTCGGATTCGGTCAACAACGCGCGTCGGATCGCTTCACCGACCATGGCCTGGTCATCGACCAGCAACACCATGATCTTGTAGTCGGCCGGCGGCAGTCGTATGCCGAGGTCGCTGTCGTTACTGTCATTACCGGTAAGAGTCGGGGACTCCATGTTGTCTTTCCTTTGCATCATGTAAATTGACTGGCCAGCGCCTTGGCGATGTTCGCTATCGGCAGGATTTCGGTGGCGGCATCGAGCGCGGCAGCCGCCTTGGGCATGCCGTAGACAGAACTGCTCTCGCGATCCTGGGCGATTGTGTGATAGCCCGCGTCGCGCATGGCTTTCAGGCCGACGGCGCCGTCCCGCCCCATGCCGGTCAGCAAAACGCCCACCGCCTGGCCGCGCCATTGCCGCACCACGCTGTTGAAGAACACATCGATCGAAGGATGGTAGACATCTTCCGGCGACTCCCGCACGTAGCCCAGGCTATCGCGATTCCTGAACAGCAAATGCTGATTGGTGCCGGCCATCAGCACCGTGCCGCATTGCGGACGGTCGCCCTCTTGCGCCACTTTTACCTTCAGCCCGCTCTGCTGCTCCAGCCAGCCCGCCATGCCGCCGGCGAAACCAGGATCGATGTGCTGCACGATCACGATGGCCGCCGGAAAAGCATCGGGCAGTTGCCGCAGGATAGTGGCCAGCGCGCCCGGCCCGCCGGCCGAGGCGCCGATCGCCACGAGCTTGTCGGATGCTATCGGTAGCGCCGGCATCAATGGCGTCGTCTTCGGCTCGGTCTTCACGCGGGCGGCCGGCGATCGCACCGGCTTGCGTTCCATGCGGCCGATACGGGATATCTTTTCCATCAGGACAGCCGAACCCTGGCGCCAGTCGCTTCCCGACAGCGCCGGGGTATCGACGGCATCGAGCGCGCCATGGCCGAGCGCCTGGTAGACCTTGTCGGCGCAGGCGCCGATGTCGGCCGTGACGATCAGGATCGGGCACGGCGTCTGTTGCATGATGCGGCGCGTGGCTTCGACGCCGTCCACACCCGGCATGACGATATCCATCAGGATGAGGTCCGGCAATTGCCAGGCGCACAGTTCAACCGCCTGCGCGCCGTCCTGCGCCACCCACAGCAACTGGTGTTCGGGCCACTCCGCCAGAACGCGGCGCAGGATCTCGACCACCATGGGGACGTCGTTGACGATGGCGATCTTCATCAGGCCGCTCCGATCAGATCGACCACCGCCTGCAGCAGCGTCTCGTCATGGAAACTGCTCTTGGTGAAATAGTGATCGGCGCCGGCTTCGAGCCCGCGCTGGCGATCTTCTTCACGGTCCTTGTACGACACGATCATCACCGGCAGGCTGCGCAGGTGCGACGCCTGACGAATCAGCGTGACGAGCTCGATACCGTCCATGCGCGGCATGTCGATGTCGGTGATGACGAGGTCGAACTGCTCGGTGCGCACGGCGTTCCAGCCGTCCATGCCGTCGACTGCAACGGTGACCTGGTAACCGCGGTTGCTCAACAGCTTGCGCTCCAGTTCGCGCACCGTCAGCGAATCATCCACCACCAGTACTTTCTTGCGCGCCACGCCGGTATCTTCAGCGGTCGCCTGGCCGACGTTTTCGAGCTGGCCGGCGAGGCTGAGCTTTTCCACCGAACGCAGCATGTCGGCGACGTCCAGGATCAGCACCGGCGCGCCGTCTTCCATCAGGGCGCCGGCCTGCACGTTGGGAATCTTGCCCAGGCGCGCGTCGAGCGCCTGCACCACCAGCATGCGCTCACCGAGGAAGCGATCCACCGCCAGCCCATACGTGTGCTCGTTGTCGCCGATGACCACCACCATGACCGACTCGCCCTTTGCCCGCAACTCTCCCTTTTGCAGGATCTGGTGAGCGCTGACGAGACCGATCTGGCGCCCTTCGAAACTGAAATGCTGGTAACCCTCGAGCATGTCCAGTTCTTCGCGCTGCAACGCCAGCGTGCGGTTGACGTAAGCCAGCGGGAACGCATACGGCTCGCCGCCGATGCTGACCAGCAAGCTGCGGATCACCGACAGCGTCAGCGGCAATTGCAGCTGGAAGCGCGTGCCCTGCCCGGCCGTGCTGGCGATGCGCACCGTACCGCGCACCTGCTTGAGCATGTCGGCGACAACGTCGAGGCCGACGCCGCGACCGGAAATATCGGTGACCGTGTCGCGCAGGCTGAAGCCGGGCAGCAGCAGGAATTCCAGCAACTCGGCTTCGCTCAGGCGCGCGACGATGTCCTCGGTCGACAGCCTGCGTGCGACGATGGCCTTCTTCAATTGCGCCATGTCGATGCCGGCGCCGTCGTCGCTGACGTTGACCTGCAGCATGCCGGCGCTGTGGCGCGCCTCCAGCGTGATGCGGCCCTGCTCCGGCTTGCCGGCCTGCAGGCGCTCCTGCGGCGATTCGATGCCATGGTCAACGGCGTTGCGCAACAGGTGACCGATCGGCGCATCGAGTTTTTCCAGGATATCGCGGTCGATCCGGGTAGCGTGGCCGACAATGTCCAGCCGTACCGATTTGCCCAGCGCATGGCCGACGTCGCGCACCATGCGCGCATAGTTGCCGGAGCCTGCCCCGGCGCCGTCGGAGAACGGCCGCATGCGGCAGGCCAGCGCCTCTTCGTAGAGACGCTGCGACAGGTTGACGGAATGACGGTCGAACATTTCCAGCTCTGCCAACTGGTCGCCGACCATGTGCTGCGATTGCAGCATCAGCGCGCGCACTTCGTTGAGCGCGACTTGCGCGGCGTCGCCGCCGGCGCCCATCTTTTGCTGCAGCATGTCGAGCGCCTGCGCGGCTTCACGCTGCAGGCGCTTGACGCGCAGCATCGACGCCGCAAACGGCTTGAGGCGGCGCGATTCCACCAGTGATTCGCCGCTCAGGCTGAGCAGGCGGTCGAGGTTGTCGGCGGACACGCGGACCGACCGGCCGCCGCCGGCATGTGCGCCGTCGCGGGAGTCGGCTGGTGCCGCCGCCGGTATGGCGATGTCGATCGCTGCCGTCTCGACCGGCGCGGTATCGACTAGCTCATCGGCCTGGTCTTCACTGTCGTCGGTCATCGCCGCACTGAGCGCCAGCATGAAAGCGTCGATCTCGGGCTTGCCTTCCTTGTCGCCCCAGGTTTCGTCGCCACCCGGCGCATTGGCGATGCGCACCAGCAAGTCGACGCCCTTGAACAAGGCATCGATCTGCCTGCGCCGCAAGCTCAGCTTGCCCTGCTGCGCCAGTACGAAGCAATCTTCCATGACGTGCGCGACGTTGACGCCGGCGTTGAGCGTGATGATGCGCGCCGCGCCCTTGAGCGAATGGGCTGCACGCATGCAAGCTTCCAGCGGCTCGGCCAATTGCCCGGGATCGATGTCCCCGGCGTGGCGCTCGAGTTCGAGCAGGCCGGCATTGAGCACCTGCACCTGGCTTTCCACTTCGTGCCGGAACAACTCCAGCATGGTCATCTGCTGCAGATCGGGCGAACTCATGTCAGGCTCCGATTCAAGGCATAAAACAGCAAACTGCAGTCGAGTAGCCCGAGCTGCCGGTCGCGCCAGGAGATCAGTGATTGCGTGTAGGTCATGCCGGCATGCGCCATGGTCGAAGGCGGCGGCTGCACGGCATCGGCTGCATAGCCATAGACGCCGGCGACTTCATCGACCGGGAACACCAGCACCTGCTGTTCATGTTCCACCACCAGCAGGCGTTGTGCAGTTTTGACTGAAGCGACATCAGCCATGCCGAGCATGCGGGCAAGCGACACACAGATCTTCAGCGCGCCGCGGATATTGGTCAGCCCGAGCACCGCAGGATTGGCCTGGCCCGGCAAACTGTGGACCGCGCGCGCCTCGATCACTTCGACTACGGCTGCGGTCGGAAACGACAGCCATTCGGCGCCGACGCGAAACGCCAGCATCGATGCCGTGGCATCGCCGCGACCGCGCGCGTGCGCCTCGCCTTCATCGGCCGGCGAAAACAAGCCGGCGCTCGCATCGTCGCCAAACACAGGCCGGTCGAGCAGCGCCGAAGCGGCCGAGGCGAAGGTCGGGCAATTGAGACAGCGGAAATATTCTTTCAATTTGACGCAGCTGTTGTCGCCGCGTACCCCGATGCGATTCCAGCAATCGTCGACGGCGATTTCCACGACGACCGGCGAGGAGGCGAAATCAGACATGCGAGCGCTCCTCATCGGCCTGCTTCAGTGGCGTACTTACAGCACGTTCAGCACGTTCCTGCAAACGCCGCGCGCCAGCGTCGTCACCCTGCGCCGCCAGCAAGGCGGCCAGGTGGAGCAAGGCTTCGCGGTGATCGGGCTGCAGGTAGATTGCCTTCCGGTAGAGCTGCCGTGCGGCGACGGCGTCCTGCCTTGCATCGCTGATCAGGCCTTGTAAATGGTAAGCGTCGGCATTCGGGCCGACAGCATGCAACTGCTGCTTGCACAGCGCTTCGGCCTGCGCCAGTTCGCCGCGGTCGGCGCAGGCGCGCGCCTGCACGAGCAGGTCCTCCTTTGCAGCGACGGCAGGCGCCGCTTCGGGAAGGCGTTGACGAACCGGTGCAACCGGTGCAACCGGTGCGCTCCGCACAGGCTGGACACGCAACGGCGGGGCAGGTTCAGGCGCAACCGTGCGCGGAATTGCCGCCACGATCGTCGGCGGCGGCAGGTCCGCGCGATCCCCCGCTTTCTTGCGGCGAAAACCGAAACTGAGCGGGATGCCGATGGATTCGATATGCGGCTTGAGCAGCAGCCCGGCCTCGGCCGGACCGACGAAAATGCAACCGTCGCGGTCGAGCAGCCGCTCCAGCACCTGCACCGCCCGCAGTTGCACCTCGCGATCGAAGTAGATCAGCACGTTGCGGCAGAAGATGAAATCGTAAGGCGCCTCATTGAGCATGAAGTCGGCAGCCAGCATGTTGCCGAAGCGGAAAGCGACCTGCTGCCGCACATCCTCGGCCAGCGCCCGGTCGTACTGGCCGGCGCCTTCGTGATCGTAGGTGAAATGGCGTTCGCGATAGTCGAGCTGTTTGCCGCGGAACGAATTGCGTCCATAGACGGCCCGCTGCGCTGCGGCCAGTGAACGGTGGCAGATGTCGACGCCGTCAATGCGGAATTGCGCGGGCGGCACGCCGGCCTCAAGCAGCGCCATCGCGATGGAATACGGTTCTTCGCCGGTCGAACACGGCAGGCTCAGGATACGGACGGTGGCGTTGGGCGCACGAACTATTTTGTCGCGGGCCAGGCGCGCGACGGCGAGGATCGCTTCGCGGTCGCGGAAGAACCAGGTCTCCGGCACCACCACGAGTTCGATGAGCTCCTGCAGTTCGCCCACGCCGGATTGCAGCACGTCCAGGTAGCCGGTCGTGTCGGCCAGACCCAGCACATGCATGCGTTCGCGCACGCCGCGCTCGATCAGTGCGCGGCCTACCGACGCAATGTCCAGTCCCATGTGCTGCTTGAGCATGGCGGCGATCGGCTCGACCGCCACATGGCGGGCATGGACAATTGGCGAAGCATTGGCGCTCATGCCGGGCTCTCCTCGGGAAACAGCAAGGCCTGCACCTCGGCATCGAGCATGTCGGCGACCTTGATCCATTGGATCAGGCCGTCGCCGTGGCGCATGACCGGGCCGAGGTAGCGTGCATTGTCGTGCGCCAGGCCCGAGCCGGTGAAATCGGCCGCTTCGCAACGCAGCGTATCGGTGGCGCGCTCGACGATCAGTCCCAGCAGTTGCGGCGTTTTCCCTTCAGGCGTGTAGCGGACCAGCACCATGCGCGTGCTCAGGCGCGCGGCGGCAGGCGTGCCGAGCGCCAGCATGCTCACGTCCAGCACCGGCACGTTGCTGCCTTCGTGGCTGAAGATGCCGCGCACCCAGGGCGGCGCTTCGGGCACCTGTTTGCATGGCGCCGGCGGCAACACCACCGCCACCTGGGCGGCGTCGAGCGCATAACGCTCATTGCCGATCTGGAAAATCAGGAATAGCATGGCCGGCCGCTCAGGCCGATACCTTGAAGCGCGAGACGCCGTTGCGCAGGCCGTTCGACACCAGGTTCAGTTCGTCGATGGCCTGGCTCGATTGCTGCAGCGACTCGACGGTCTGCTGGGCTGCTTCGCTCAGCTGCAGCAGCGCCTGGTTGATCTGCTCGGCGCTGTTGGCTTGCGCCTGCATGCCTTCGTTGACCACCTGGAAGCGCGGCGCCAGCGCCTGCACCTGGGCGATGATCTGCGACAGCTGGGTGCCGACCTGCTGCACTTCGGCCATGCCGCGGCGGACCTGGTCGGAGAACTTGTCCATGCCCATGACGCCGGCGGCGACGGCGGACTGGATTTCCTTGACCATCAGTTCGATGTCGTACGTGGCCACGGCGGTCTGGTCGGCCAAGCGACGGATTTCGGTCGCCACGACCGAGAAGCCGCGGCCGTATTCGCCGGCCTTTTCGGCTTCGATGGCAGCGTTCAGCGACAACAGGTTGGTCTGGTCGGCGACCTTGGTGATGGTGGTGACGACCTGGTTGATGTTGCCGGCCTTCTCGTTGAGGATGGCCAGCTTGCCGCTGACCGAGCCGGCCGCTTCCATGACGTCCTGCATGGTGTCTTCCATGCGCGTCAGGCCGCTCTGGCCGCTGCCGGCCAGCGTGGCCGCCTGCTCCGACACCAGCGAGACTTCGTTCATGGTGCGCACCAGGTCGCGCGACGTGGCGAAAATTTCGCG
Source organism: Herbaspirillum lusitanum (assembly GCF_026127345.1). Taxonomy (NCBI): domain Bacteria; kingdom Pseudomonadati; phylum Pseudomonadota; class Betaproteobacteria; order Burkholderiales; family Oxalobacteraceae; genus Herbaspirillum; species Herbaspirillum lusitanum. The sequence continues at coordinate 219,969 of NZ_QXFG01000010.1, forward strand.
CGAGGTAACGCCGATCTCGGTGGTCGTGGCGGCCGTCTCGGAGGCGGTGGCCTGTTGCTGGCGCGACGTTGCAGCGATTTCCGTGACCGAGGTCGACACCTGCGCCGAGGATTTCTGCGCCTGGCCGACCAGCGCGGTGAGTTCATCGGTCATGCGATTGAAGCCTGCCGCCAGATGCGAAAACTCGTCGCGGCGTTCGAAATACAGCCGTTGCGAAAAATCGCCGGCGCGCATCACGTCGAGGATGCCCATCAGGCGCTGCATCGGGCCGGTGATCGCGCGCAGCAGGAAGTAGCCGCATACCACTGCCGCCGCGAGCGCGGCGATGACCGCGATCAGCATGCTGGTCTTGGCCTGGGTGACGGCGTCGGTGATGCGGTGCGCCGAATCATCGGAAATGGTCTTGTTTATCTCCACCATCTTCTGCGTCAGCACATAACCGGTGCGCCAGGCCGGGCGCAGCTGATCGGAAATGATCTTGTAGACGGCGGCATTGGGGCTGGACAAGTCCATGCGCAGGATGTCCTGCTGGATCTGACGGTATCCCATGCGAGCCTGCTTGAACTGATCGAACAAGGCGCGATCGCGGGGGCTGAAGATGGTCTTTTCGTATTCTTCCTGCAGATGGTTGAGGCGCTCGCTATTGGCGCGCAACAGCGCAATGTCGGCCTGGCGCGTCGCTTCGGTGTCGTCGATCTGGGCGATCTGCTGGCCCAGCAGCAGGTTTTCATACCAGGCGGCGTTGATCATGGTGCTGTAATACAAGCCGGGCGTGGAATCCTGGCGCAGGCTGGTGGCCTCGTCGTCGATCTTGGCCAGCCTGGTGTAAGCGATTCCGGCCATGACCGCCATCAGGATCAGGATGACCGCAAAGCTGCCGAGGATTCGCTGTTTGATCGTCCAATTTTTCATGCTGACGGGGCTCTCTGAATGGGGATAAAAGATGATGCGGAAGATCGCGTGAAACTAATATCGAAAAATCATCGAAAAAAAGCCAGATTCTTGCTTTCTGCGCATTATCCTCGAATCACCCGTGCATTGCCACCTGCGGCCGTAATGAAAAACGCCGGTGCAGAGATCTGCACCGGCGTTTTTCATTTGCAAGGTCAGGACGACCCTATGGACAGCCGGATCAATTGAAGATCACCGTCTTGTGGCCGTTGAGCAGGATGCGATGTTCGGTGAACCATTTCACCGCGCGCGCCAGCACCACCGATTCGATGTCGCGGCCGATGGCGGTCAGCGTTTCCGGCCCCATGGAATGGTCCACGCGCTCGACGCCCTGCTCGATGATCGGGCCTTCGTCGAGATCGCTGGTGACGAAATGCGCGGTGGCGCCGATCAGCTTCACGCCGCGGTCGTGCGCCTGGTAGTACGGCTTGGCGCCCTTGAAGCTAGGCAGGAAGGAATGGTGGATGTTGATCGCACGGCCCTTGAGCGCGGCGCACATCGACGGCGACAGGATCTGCATGTAACGGGCCAGCACCACCAGGTCGATCTGGTTATGCTCGACGATTTCCAGGATGCGCGCTTCCTGCGCCAGCTTGGCCTGTTCCGAGGCCCCGGCCGCCAACGGCAGATGATGGAAGGGAATGTTGTAACTTGCCGCCAGTTGGTAAAAATCGGTGTGATTGGATACGATGGCCGGGATTTCCACCGGCAACAGGCCGCTCTTGTAGCGGAACAGCAGGTCGTTGAGGCAATGGCCGATCTTGGACACCATCAGCAACACGCGCGGCTTGGCGGCGGCATCGTGCAATTCCCAATCCATGTTGAGCGAAGCGCCGAGCAGCGCAAAATCGGCGCGCAGCACTTCGTCGCTGACCGTGACGTCTTCCGACGCGAAATGCACGCGCATGAAGAACAACTTCGACTGGGCGTCGCCGAACTGGGCGGAATCGATGATGTTGCAGCCGTGATCGGCGAGGAAGCCCGACACGCGGTGGACGATGCCACGCTGGTCGAGACAGGAGATGGTGAGGATGTATTCCGGGTGAGTCATAGCCGTTCTTCGAAGCACTGTCGCCCGCTGCCAGTCCCCGGAGAAACCTCCAGAACGCAGCCGAATGGCGAAAAGCCGCTATTGTCGCATGCCCGGCGCACGCGCACAAAGCACCAAACCCGGATCAGGGGTCTGGAAAGCACGAAAAACGTCTAAAAGCCGTTAAAAACAGGCGAACAAGGCCAGCAACCCGTCCAAAACATTCCGGAAAGCGTGGCGCTGCCCTTGCCGTCCTGAGCACTAAGCCCGTAACACGGCCCACAGGTGGACACGCCGCTGCCGCACCTGCGGCAAGCAGCTGACGGTCGCCGCTTATGCGGTGAAGGCGACCAGATGAATTTGATGCGTCCGTTAAGCCGTTTTAGCCTGCAACAGCTCGCGCTGCTCGGCGCTGCCGCCGACCTGCACGTCGCCGCTGAGCTGGCCACCTTCTTCGATCACCAGTTTGCCGTAGCGGATCTTGCCCGATACCCGGCCGCTGGAATAGATCACCAGTTTCTGGCGTACGGTCAGATCGCCGTCGAAATCGCCGCGAATTTCGGCCAGGTCGATTTCAGCCGAACCCTTGAAAGCGCCCTTTTCGGCGATCTGGATCACGCGCGAATCCATGGTCGCTTCGACGCGGCCTTCGACCACGAGCGTGTCGCAGTCGTTGATTTCGACACCCTTCAATTTGATGTTGGGACCGACGATCAGCTTGCTGCCCATTTCGTTGGAACCGGAGTTGTTGTTCGACTGCGAGCCGGAAGAAGCAGAAGTCGAAGTAGCCGTCTTGGACACATTGGATACGCCCGGTTGCGTCAAGTTGTTGTTGGCGCTGAAAGGGGAATTTGGCGAATTGGTTTCTCGTTTGCCAAAGAGGGTTTCTGAGCGAAGCATGGTATCTCCTGAAGATAGATGTGCGGTGCAAGACGTGGCACTGATAAAACAAATCGGGGACATGATCTTCATATGGTGGCGCACTGTTTCGACGCGATGATGAACGCTGTCCTCCGCGGAGGATGAGATCGCTGTACTGCTGATGCCGTTTGCGTTTTCACGACATGAGTTGTGCAGCGATATCAGGCGATTCGGCACATCATGAAATAGAAAGTTCACGAGAATTTTGTAACAGTGGAATGAGATTGCGGAACATTCGCGCGGTTGAATTCGCATCGCGCATTTTTAATCCGTATAAAATTTTCGCCACACGCAAATACCACTACGCGCTTCATCATTTTTATTCTGCGTTTTCGCTCTGTGAAGACGATAGATCTTCGACGATGAGGATGATGTCGCCAATCGGCGACACCGTCGGTTTTTCATCAGGCGATGGGCGGCAGTCATATTTTTCGCGTCAGCTTTTTTCTTCTTTTCATTTTTATTTCGCGTCTTCTTTTTTTAGCTCCTCCTCACCAACTCCGCTGACGTCGATCCGTCAACGGCTTGACTTTTTGGATGCCGCAAGAGATTCTTTGGCGCACTCAACGACGCGTCGGACTCATCGCTCACGTCGACCATCTATTTCCATAACAACGAACGGGGTAAACATGAGCGACACTTTCGATCCGCCCGGGCAGCCTGAGCCCAATCAACCGGTCAGTTTTGCATCGCTGCTGCCGGCGCAGACCGGGCCATCGGTCGAAGCGTTTTCGTTCAGCGGACGCGGCTCCGAATATTTCCGCATATGGATAGTCAATCTGCTGCTGTCGGTGGTGACCTTCGGCATTTACTCGGCGTGGGCCAAGGTGCGCCGCCTGCGTTATTTTTATGACAACACGACGGTGGCCGGCACCAGCTTCGAGTATCACGGCAACCCCATCGCCATCCTCAAGGGCCGCATCGTCGCGGTGGTGCTGCTGTTCGGTTACCAGTTCGCGTTCAGCTACAACCCGCTGCTGGGCATGATCGCGCTGCTGGTGTTTGCGCTGGCGGTGCCGTGGCTGATCTGGCGCAGCCTGCAGTTCAAGCTGTACAACTCCAGTTATCGCGGCATCCGTTTCGGTTTCCGCGGCAATGCCGGCGGCGCTTACAAAGCGTATCTGCTGCTGCCGGTGCTGACCGTGCTGACGCTGTACCTGCTGACGCCGTTCACGCATCAGCGTATCAAGCGCTTCCAGCACAATGAATCGCGCTTCGGCGCCAGCCATTTTTCCTTCGATGGTTCGGTCGGCAGCTTTTACAAGACCTACCTGATCGGCTTCGGGATTTACCTCGCGGGTTTCATCGCGATCGTGGTGGCTTTGGGCGGCACCGCCCTGATCGCCGCCGGGCGTGATTTCGGCGCGCACAGCGTGTTCTCGTTCATGCTGCTGTTCTTTGCGCTGTACGCCTGGACCTTCCTGATGTATCCGCTGTTCCTGACGCTGCTGCAGAATCTCATCTGGAACCATACCCGGCTCGGCGAACATCGCTTCCATAGCGCGATGCGCTGGCCGCGCATGATGTTCATCGCCTTCACCAACATCGTCGGCATCGTGGCGACGCTGGGATTGTTCACGCCGTTCGCGCAGATCCGCGCACTGCGCTACAAGATCGAGTCGATGAGCCTGCATGCCGCCGGCAATCTCGACGAGTTCATCGCCGACAATGCGGCGCAAGGCTCCGCCGCCGGTGAAGGCCTGAGCGACCTGCTCGACTTCGATCTGTCGCTTTGAGCGCCGCGATGCAGGTTGCAGCGTTCTATTTCGACGGCAAGACCTCGCGTCGCCATGCGGTCACGCTGGACGTGGCCGACGGCGTCGCCACCATCAGCGGCGAAGCCGAGCGGGTGTGTCCGATCATCCAGCTGCGCGTGTCCGAGCGGCTCAACCGGGCGGCGCGCAAAGTGACCTACCCCGACGGCGCCTATCTTGAAATCCAGGACAACGCCGCCTTCACCAGCCTGCTGCAGGCCACCGCACATCGCGATTCGCTGGTAGTGCGCATGCAACAGAACTGGCGCGCCACGCTGGCCGCGGCCGCGACGCTGGTGGCGGTGCTGGCGCTGGGCTACCTGTACCTGTTGCCCTTGGCGGCGGAAGTCGTCGCGCGCTCGTTGCCGATCAGCGTCGAGCAGCGCATCGGCGATGGCGCGCTGGACTTCCTCGACGACCATATCCTGCTGCCGACGCAGTTGCCGGCCGCGCGACGCACCGCCATCACCACGCGCTTTCGCGCGCTGACGGCGGAGGTCGAAGGCGTGCCGCACTATGAGATCGTGTTCCGCAAAAGCCGCATCGGGCCGAACGCACTAGCGCTACCGTCGGGCCAGATCGTGCTGACCGACGAGATCGTCACGCTGCTGGACGACGACGACGCCGTCATGGGCGTGCTCGCGCATGAACTGGGCCACGTGCACCGGCGCCACCTGATGCGCCGCCTGATCCAGAGCTCGGCCATCGGCGCGGCCGCGACGGCCTTGTTCGGCGACGTCTCGGCGGTGATCGCCAATATCCCGACCGTGCTGCTGGACATGAAATATTCACGCGACGTCGAACGTGAAGCGGACGACTATGCCGTGGAGCTGTTCAAGGCCAATGGCATCAGCCGCAAGAAGCTGGCGTACGTATTCGAGAAGCTGGGCGAGAAGGAAGCTGCCGGTGGCGGTGTGCCGCCCTACCTGTCGAGCCATCCGGCCAGCGCCGAGCGGGTGGAGCGTATTCTCAATGCGCAATAACCCGACGGCAGCCCTGAAAACTCAGACCGGCATCTGATCAAGGAAACGCCAAAAACTTTCTCCGCAACATCTTTCCCTTGCGTCCGACACAGCTCTGCTACGGTACTTTTACGATTGCGGCTGAACCGCGGCTGAAAGCAGTTTACATTTCGCACTAGTGTGCTAAATTGACGACCATGGATACCGTCATCACCCGAACCGCCAAAAGCGAACTGACCCTGGCCGCGATCGTCGACACCGCCCTTGAAATGGCGGCAAACGAGGGCCTCGAGTCGCTGTCGCTGGGCGAAGTCGCCAAACGGCTCAACATCAGCAAGAGCGGCGTGTTCTCGCGCGTCGGCTCGCGCGAAGCCTTGCAACAGGCGGTGCTGGATGAATTCGACCGGCGTTTCGTGGAAGAGATTTTCAAGCCTGCGATGGCGTTGCCGCGCGGCCTGCCGCGCCTGAACAAGATGATCCGCAATTGGCTGCAACGCACCAACAACGACGTCAGTTGCCTGTACATCGCCGGCGCCTTTGAATACGACGACGTGCTCGACAGCCCGATGCGCGACCGCATCAAGAAGAACATCCTGCAATGGCGCGGCATGCTGCACCGGACCATCGAGCAGGCGCTGGAAGAAGGCCAACTGCGCCCGGACACCGATCCGCAGCAGTTGGTGTTCGAACTGTACTGCCTGATGGTCGGACTGATGCACGATGCGCGTTTCCTGCGCGATCCGCAGGCGCTGGAGCGCGTACAGACGGCCTACGACCGGCTGATTTCGACTTACCGCAGTTTCAATTATCACGGCTGAGGCCGCATGCGGAAATCGCGTGTGCTTTTTTGGCTAAATTTCGCACTATCGTGCTAAACAAGGAGAGGATCATGTGGATTATCATTGGCGCTATCGCATTGCCCATCGCGGCATCGCTGCTGTTCCAATTGTTGCAGGCGCTGGATCTCGTGCCGGACAGCAACGAAGACTTCATTTTCATTGAGGCGGCTGAACTGGCGGAGCGACATACAGAGGTAGCGGCCCGGAACAATGTTTTCGTTGCGACGGTCAATACCCAAGTTCCAGTGAAGGATTTCTGAGGCTTCCCGCTTGATAGCTTCGGCATGCCGCCACCGGACTGAACGCCTTTTTGCCTTTTCTTATCCACACCAGTCCGCCGCTACGCCGATGTCCACGCCAAAGAACGAACCCACCCTGTCCGCCGAGATCTTTCCCGACCGGCAACTGATCACCCTCTCCTGCATGCTCGCCCTGCTGATCGCCGCGATCAGCTGGTTCGCGCTGAGCGCCCAGACCGACATCACCATAGACCGCCTGCTCGACCGCGGCATGACGGTCATGGACGGCATCGAACGTTTGACGAGCTATCTCACCAACCTGACCATCCTGCTGAGCGCCGTGGGTTTTTCGGCGCTGGCCCTGCCCGGCACAAATCCGGCCAGCCGCTTCTTCCGCAAGCCGCAAGTTATTACGGCAGTGGTGGCGTACATGATCTTCGTCGGCATTGCCTACAACCTCCTGCTGCGCCAATTGTGGCAACCAACCGGTTTCCGCGCGCTGGTCAATGAAAGCCTGCATACCGTGACGCCGCTGCTGGCGCTGGTCTACTGGATCTTTTTCGTCCCGCGCTTCCAGCCCAGCCTGAAAAAATGCCTGCTGTGGCTGGTCTACCCGCTCGGCTACCTGAGCATCACCCTGTGGCGCGGCGGTAGTTCCGGCTTCTATCCCTACCCCTTCATCAACGTGCGCGACCTTGGCTATCCGCATGTGCTACTCAACGCCACCGGCCTGTTCACCGGCTTCCTGGTCCTGATGGGCTTGTTGCTGATCATCAACAACACCGGCAAGAACCTGCTGCTGCGCCGCTGAGGCTGCAGGCGCCACATTCCGCAAAGCTGACTGGCGCCAAGGGAATGCTTTGTGGCAAGTCTGGTCCAAGCGATGGCCGGGGCTTTCTGACGCCGTGCCAACGTCCTTGATCCATCTGCGCATGTAAAAAAAATGTTGTCGAAATGGCAACGATCGAGGTTTCTTTCTCAAGTTGTCGCACAGACGACCGATATAGGCTGTGGACAGACTGTATTCCCCATCACTGGAGCACGATCATTTCTCTCACCTACATGCCTGACCCCGCCACAGGCAGGCGCCGCAACCCGGCTACGCACGATGCCATCCTGGACGCCACTTGCGTCCTGCTGGATGAAATCGGCTTCGACAAGCTCTCGCTTGAAGGCGTGGCTGCGCGCGCAGGTGTAGGCAAGGCAACGATCTACCGCTGGTGGCCGAACAAGAGTTCGCTGGCCATGGAGGCGTTGCTGCGTGAAGTCGGCCCGAACGTCGCCTTCCCGGAAACCGAATCTGCCCGCCATGACATCGAAAACCAGATCCGCAAGCTGGCCAAGCTGTATCGCGGCAAGACCGGCCGTGTGGTGTGCGAAATGATCGGCCTGTCGCAATTCGACGCCGAGACCATGCGCCTGTTCAACGACAATTACCTCGATCCACGCCGCAACGCCGCCAAGCAAGTCCTGTTGCGCGGCATCCAGAACGGTGAATTCAAGCCTGACCTCGACTTCGACGTCATCTTTGACCTGCTATACGGTCCGATCATCCAGCGCATGCTGATGCGCCATGCCGGCATCGACGAACGCCACATCGACCTGCACGTCGCATTGGTGCTCGACGGCATCACCCCTGCCAGAACCAATATAGAATTAATTTAACAACATTCTCGCAAGATTTGTTGCGCCTTAGGAATTTTGCACCTAAAATTAGAGACGAAACGTATCGTCTTGTTTTCCTGTCGCACAATAATGCATCCCGGCCACGGTCAGGGATGCGCTCAGCGAGAACCGCAAATGCCTCGTCATGATTTGGCGGCCTCCGGTCAGCCGGAGACACTATCGCTTGCCTGCGCATTGACGCTCTGGCGGTACGTCCGACTTTCCATTTCCCGGTTTGTCCCTGCTCTGTTGCTGCGCCTTTCGCCCGAACGGCACCGCGGCCGGCTGCATGTGCTGCTCCGCTTGTCGGAATGACGGCGTTGGCGTCACGCCGGGAATGAAATAAGAAACCGAATAAATTCAATCAAGTCAGTTTGCAGATGCGGGGGCACAATGCAGAACGATGTGGCAAATGCGCGAAATAACACGAGCAATCAAAACAATAATTGTGATGAGCACGGTCGCATGAACGCGATGCCATGTTCAGCAAACGAAGCAAGCGGCAGCCGTCACGATGAAATGCAACACTCCGCCTATGCCGATGTACACGTGCATCGCACCTTTTCCTTCTGGAGTTTCCTGTTGATTCCGATGGCCGTCATCCTCGGATGGACGCAATATGCATCCCTGAGCACGGCGCCATGGATGGACGCGGCCGAAATGCAGAATCCAGGTCACTGGAACGACGCCATGCGTTACTACATCTGGCTGCAGCTGGTCTGGGTGCCGGCCAATATGGTTCTCTTCCTGGTCTGGTGCGCGCTCGGGGTGCGCATCTGGAACTGCAAACGAAAACTACCGGCGCCGTAGTTACACCTGATTCCGTTACCCGGGCTCGCTTTTTTCTGAGCGCGTGGCGACTGCCCATATGGCGGACAACACATCCAGACAATCAGCTGAAAAAGTATCCTCAAGACATGCTGGAATTGCATGAACGAGCAAACGCTTCTATATAATCATTTGCAAAAATAGAATAATTTGAGCAGGGTTCCCGTCATTTGCCTGAGCAGCTGCTTGAACAAAAAATAACAAAAAAGGACTAAAGAAAGCGCCAGCATCGCCGATCACACTACGTATTGCCGAATTGCCGTATTGCCACCGATTCGCTCATGAAACCTTGAGAATTTTATAAGTCAACGACAGTGAAGAAGCGTCTACCCAAAGTCCTCAGCATTCTGGCCTGGCCCATTGGGTGCCTCCTCCTGGCAATCGTCATGTGGTGGTTGCTGCTGACGCGCCTCAACGACCGCGAAGCGGAAATCGGCAAGAGCGCGCTGCAGGACGCCAGCGTCCAGTCGAAGCTGTATGCCGAACAACTGGCGCGCGCCGTCAGCCAGATCGACCAGATCATCCTGCACCTGAAGTACTACTGGAATTACACCGACGGCCATCTGAGCGTGGAAGATCAGCAGCGGCAAGGCCTGTATCCGACCTCGTCGCTGCTGTACGTCACCATCGCGGATCGCGACGGCCAGCTCGTGACCAGTTCGCTGTCGATGCAGAATCTGACCAGCATCGCCAATCGCGATTATTTCCTCAACCACAAGAATCACGCGCACGGCAGCTTGCTGATCAGCAAGCCGGCGATCGGCGTACGTTCGCAGCGCATGCTGATCCGTTTTTCGCGCCGTCTCAACGATGCCGAGGGCAACTTCAACGGTATCGTCATGGTCGCGGTGGAACCTGCCTTCCTCGCGCCCTTGCAAGACGAATCGGCGCTCGGCAAGAAAGACTTCATCGCGCTGTTCCAGCCGGACGGCACGCCGCTGCTGTCGCGCACGATGGACGCGCTGCAGACACAGGAGACGGTGTTCAAGTCACGGCCGCCGCTGGTCGGTGCCAACGCCTCCATGGTCATGCCGGGATCCACCTTCGGCGACGGCGAAGAACGCATCGTGGCATGGCATACGGTGCGCGGCTATCCGCTGGTGGCGGCGGTCGGCGTCTCGACGCGCGATGTCTACGCCGCCTTTCGCGAACGGGCCGCCGATTACATGTTCATCGCCAGCGCCTGCTCGGTGTTTCTGGCCCTCTGCGCGCTAGTCGGCATGCTGTTCTCGATGCGGCTGGCGATCCGCAAGCACGAAACCGAAAAAGCCCGCGAAGCCTACGGCATCGCCACCGAAGGCGGTCCCGACGGTTTTTACATGTGGCTGGCGTTGCGCGGCAAGGATGGCGAGATTGTCGACTTCCAGGTGCTCGACTGCAATGAACGCGGCGCCGCCATCTTCGGCATCAACAAGGCCGACCTGATCGGTAGCCACATGTCGCGGTTTTATTCGCCGGAATATTTCGCCACGCTGATGCGGACATTCCGTAGCGCCATGGAAAACGGCGAATACGAAGACGAATTCGAAACCCCGCCGGAAAGCCCGCTCGGCGCATCGTGGTTGCAACGGCGCATGGTGCGCACCCGCTTCGGCCTGGCCATCACGGTGCGCGATATCAGCGAAACCAAGGCCCATGAACTGGCCTTGCTGGACCAGCTCAATACCGACGAACTGACCGGCCTGCCCAACCGCCATTGGGTGATCCGTTATCTGAACCGCTTGCTGCACGACGCTGCCGGCGACGGTCGCGGGTTCGCCGTGCTGTTCGTCGATCTCGACGACTTCAAGAACATCAACGACACACTAGGTCACTCCAGCGGCGACCTGTTGCTGCAAGCGGTGACGCAGCGGCTGCGCGAACTGGTTCCCGCGCCGCATGAAGTGGTGCGCTTCAGCGGCGACTCATTCACGGTGATCCATCAGGGCGGCAGCATCGATGACGCGGCCCAGCTGGCGGATCGCATCCTGCTGGCATTTTCACGGCCGCTGATGCTGTCCAACCAGAACATCCTGCAGATCAACCTGTCGATCGGCATCAGTATCTTCCCGCGCGACGGCAACAGCGTCGACACCCTGCTCAAGCACGCCGATACCGCCATGCATGCCGCAAAATCGGAAGGCAAGAAACGCTTCCGTTTCTACCAGCCGCAATTGTCCGAGCGGCTGCAAATCAAGATAGAAAACGAAAACGCCCTGCGCCTGGCGATCGAGCGCGACGAGTTCGTGCTGTACTTCCAGCCGCGCGTGAACACCATGACCGGCGAGTTCTGCAGCATGGAAGCGCTGGCACGCTGGCAGCATCCGGTGCGCGGCATCGTGTCGCCGCTCGAATTCATCCCGGTGGCGGAAGAGACCGGCCTGATCCTGAAGCTGGGCGAACTGATCATCCGCAAGGCTTGCGCGCAACTGGCGCAATGGCGCATCGCGGGATTGCCGCTGTTGCCGATGTCGGTCAACGTCTCCTCGCGCCAGCTCAACCAGGGCAATCTCAACGACATCATCGCCACCGCGCTGGCCGAACACGCGGTCGATCCGGCCCAATTGGAAATCGAGCTGACCGAGTCCTGCATGATGGCCGACGCCATCGAAGTGGCCGAAGAACTGGCGTCGTTCCGCCAGCTCGGCATCAAGTTGCTGGTGGACGATTTCGGCACCGGCTATTCGTCGTTGTCGCAACTGCAGCGCCTCGACCTGGACGTGCTGAAAGTGGACAAGGCCTTCACTGCCGAACTCGGCGTGCGCGCCGAGAGCGAGGTGCTCTTCAACGCCATGGTATCGATGGCCCACGCCCTGCGCATGACCGTGGTCGCCGAAGGCGTGGAAACCGAAGCACAATTGCATCTGCTGCAGGCGCTCGGCTGCGACGAGGTCCAGGGCTACTATATTTCGCACCCCATCCCCGCCGCCGGCATCCCGCTGCTGATGCAACGGCGCTACCTGTTCCCCGCTTCTCCGGTTACGCTCGCCTGAATTACCTCGCCTGCACCAGCAGCGTATCGTATCGATGCGCGACCTTGACGCTCGGTGCAGGAGGCGCAGCGGATTAAACGGATGATCAAGCGGTGACAAAATTTGTCATGCTTCCCTCCGAACGGAAGGAAGCATGCGGACAAATCACTTGCTGGAGACGAGGACCGGCGCGGCGCGATAGTCGGACGGGAACATCTGTTTGAAATTCTCGATCTTGGGCAGATCGAAACGCGCGATATAACCTTGCGTCGGATGCAGCGTGGCGAAATCCTGATGGTAATCCTCGGCCGCATAAAACGCCGTCGGCGCCAGCGGCGTCAGCTGCGTGACGATGCGCGCAGGATAGATCCTGGCCGCATCCAGCTGGGCGATGTAGTCGGAGGCAACGCGCTTCTGCTCATCGCTCTGGTAGAAGATGGCCGAGCGATATTGCGTGCCGCTGTCCGGCCCCTGGCGATTGAGCTGGGTCGGATCGTGCACCACCGAGAAATAGATTTGCAGGATCTTGCCGTAGGAAACCTTGCGCGGATCGAAGGTGACCTTGACCGATTCGGCGTGGCCGGTGGAACCGCTACCGACCATTTCGTAGCGCGCCGTTTCCTTGGCGCCGCCGGCATAGCCCGACACCGCGCTGGTCACGCCCAGGGTGTGCTGGAACACCGCCTGCACGCCCCAGAAACAACCGCCTGCGAGGACCACCGTTTCGGTGGCAGCATTGTTGGCGGGTGCGCTCTTCGGCGGTGGAATCCTGAATGCGGATTCAGCAGCGAACGCCGGCATCGTCAGCGCCGAAGCGGCAAGCATAAACGGCACGGCATATTTGCATAAAATGTTTTTCATCATTTACCTTCTTTCATCAAAACGGTTCCCGTAGTTTCTGTATTGCCGGCGCCGCGCCGCGACCACAATTGCGCCAATCGCTCGCGGTTCTTTTCCGACAGTACGCGCGCCAGCAACAGCAGCGCCACGATCGCCGAAAACAGGATCGGCTGCGCCAGCAGGTTCTTGCCCGCCTTGACCCACCAGAAATGCAGCACGCCCAGCGGTACGATCACATAGGTGAGCCGGTGCAGCCATTGCCAGCGCTTGCCGCCGAGCCTGCGCACCATGCCGTTGGTGCTGGTAATTGCCAGCGGAATCAGCAGCGCGAAGGCCAGCACGCCGACCGTGATGAACGGACGCTTGACGATGTCGGCCCACATTTCCTGCACATCGAAGAAATGATCGAGCCAGAAAAAAATCGTGAAATGCAAGGCCACGTAAAAGAACGCGTACAAGCCCAGCATGCGGCGCAGGCGCACCAGCCAGTTCCACCTGGTCAGCTTGCGCAGCGGCGTCACCGCCAGCGTGATGCAGAGGAAATACAAAGCCCAGTCGCCGGTATTGCGCATGATGAATTCGATGGGATTGGCGCCCAGCCGGCCGAGGAAGCCGAACGCCGCCAGCCTCGCCAGCGGCAGCAGCGCCAGCACGAACAGCAGGTTGCGCAGTTGCAGCACCCGGCGCTGTGACAAGCTCGACAGATTCGTGAAAAATCGCATGCGTGCTCCGGCGTCAGAAATACTTCTTGAGGTCCATGCCGGTGTACAGGCCAGCGACGTCGTTGTAGCCGTTGAACATCAGCGTCTTGCGCTTGCGTGCAAAGAAACCGTCTTCACCGATGCGACGCTCGCTGGCCTGCGACCAGCGTGGATGATCGACGTCGGGATTGACGTTGGAATAGAAACCGTATTCCTGCGCGGCGTACATGTTCCAGGCGGTCTTCGGCTGATCCTTGACGAAGCGGATCTTGACGATGGATTTGGCCGATTTGAAACCGTACTTCCACGGCACGATGACCCGCACCGGTGCGCCGTTCTGGTTCGGCAGCACTTCACCGTACATGCCCATGGTCAGCAAGGTCAGCGGATGATTGGCCTCGTCCATGCGCAGGCCTTCGGTGTACGGCCACTGCAGGATGGGGTCCGACAAGCCGGGCATCTGCTTCTTGTCGGCTAGCGTGACGAATTCGATGTATTTGGCGTTGCCGGTCGGGTCCGCTTTCCTGATCAGCGCCGACAGCGAATAACCGATCCACGGAATCACCATCGACCAGCCTTCGACGCAGCGCAGGCGGTAGATGCGTTCTTCCAGCGGCGCCAGTTTCATCAGCGCGTCAAGATCGAGCGTGAACGGCTTTTTCACTTCACCCTCGATGCTGACGGTCCAGGGCGAAGTCTTGAGCGTGCCGGCGGTGCGTGCCGGATCGGCCTTGTCGGTGCCGAATTCGTAATAATTGTTGTATGTCGTCGCGTCCTGGTAGGCGGTCGGCTTGTCCATCACCGCGTAGGCGCTGTTGAGCCTGGCCGGCAACTTGCGCGTAGCCGGCTGGGCGAATGCGCCACCCACGCCGAGCAGGCCGCTGCCGGCGATCGCACCGGCCGCCACTTTACTCATGAAAGCCCGGCGCGAGGCGTAGACCTCTTGCGGCGTGATCTCGGAGGCGAGCGGAATATCGATCTGGTCTGGACGGATTTTGATCAGCATGGCGGTTTCCCTGGAATAATGAATGGATGCGGTTTGTTGCCTGACAGCATGGCGTGGACAGCTCTTTTTGCACCATCATCCTATGGCAGGGGCGGTGTCATCAAGATGGCAATTTGATGACAAATTTGTCATCGTGCGCCCGGCCCGAATTGCTAGAATGCAGCCACATCCACCGTACAACCTCTCAATCTCTGAAGATTACCCTAGCCCAGCATGGCCATCCTTGTCATCGAAGACGATCCCAAAACCGGCGACTACCTTAAAAAAGGCTTGCGCGAATCCGGCTATACGGTCGATCTCGCGCGCACCGGCGCCGACGGCCTGCACATGGCGATGGAACAGAACTACGACCTGGTGGTGCTCGACGTCATGCTGCCCGGCACCGACGGCTGGCAGGTGATGAGCGCGCTGCGCGCCAAACGCGACCTGCCGGTGATTTTCCTGACGGCGCGCGACCATGTCGACGACCGCATCCGCGGGCTGGAACTGGGCGCCGACGATTACCTGGTCAAGCCGTTTTCGTTCACCGAACTGGTGCTGCGCATCCGCACGCTGCTGCGCCGCGGCGTCACGCGCGACGCCGAGGTCTACCAGGTGGCCGACCTGCAGCTCGATCACGTGCGCCACAAGGTCACCCGGCAAGGCGTCAATATCGTGCTGACCAACAAGGAATTCCTGCTGCTGCATCTGCTGATCAAGCGCCAGGGCGAAGCCTTGTCGCGCTCGGTGATCGCCTCGCAGGTGTGGGACATGAACTTCGACAGCGACACCAACGTCGTCGACGTCGCGGTCAAGCGCCTGCGCGCCAAGATCGATGCGCCTTTCGAAAAGAAACTGATCCACACCGTACGCAGCATCGGCTACATGTTTTCAGAAACGCCATGAAAGATACTCGATGAGGCCGTGGCGCTCCTGGACGCTGGCGTTCCGCGTCAGTGCGCTGTTTGCGCTGATCGCCTGCCTGGTGGTCACCGGACTCGGCATGTACCTGTACACCTCGGCGCGCCAGTCGCTGGAAGTGCGCGCCGACTATACGCTGATCGGCCGCGTCGAACATTTCCGCAACCTGCTGCATGACCTCTACAACGTCGAGCAGATGGAGCAGCGCCCCGCCCTGTTTGAAAGCATGCTCGGCAACGAGCAGGACGTGCGCATCTTCCGCCGCCAGGGCGAAGCGCCGTTCATCAACATGAATCCCGACAACCTGACGCCGCCGGCCATGACGCCGGTCGCCATCGGCATGCCGCTGGCGATCTCTTCTTTGCATGACGGCATGCGCGCCGACGGCGTGCGCGTGCGCTGGGTCGCGGCGCTGGCGGACGTGGGCAACCACAACGACACCGTCGAGATCGTCGCCGCCTATGTCATGACGCAAGAGTCGCGCATGATGACGGTATACCTGTGGCGCGTGGTCGCCGCGGTGGCGCTGACCGTGCTGCTGACGTCGGTGCTTGGCTTCGCCGTGCTGCGGCGCGACCTGATGCCGCTCACGCGCATGAGCCGCCGCGCCGCCGAAATCACGCCGGCCAACCTCAGCACCCGACTGCGCGAAGAAGACGCGCCGGCCGAGTTGCGCCAACTGGCAGGCGCGCTCAACGCCATGCTTGACCGGCTCGAAAACGGCTACGAACATCTGTCGCAATTTTCCGCCGACCTGGCGCATGAGATCCGCACGCCGGTCAATATCCTGATGGGCCAGACGCAGGTGACGCTGGGCCAGCGCCGCAACGTGGAAGAGTATGAGCAGCTGCTGGAATCGAACCTGGAAGAGTTGACGCGCCTGTCGCGCATCATTGAAAACATCCTGTTCCTGGCGCAGACCGATCATGCGCAACTGGTGGTCGACCGCAGCGCGATCGACCTCAGGGAAGAATTGCAGAAGATCGCTGATTATTTCGAAGGCGTGGCCGCGGAACGCGACATGCAGTTCGAGGTCGATGCGGCGCCGGGTCTGGCCTGCAGCGCCAACCTGGTGATGTGGCGGCGCGCAGTGAGCAACCTGGTGGTCAATGCGGTGCGCTACGGCGACGCCGGCACCGCCATCAGGATCAGCGTGCGACCGACCGCCGACGGCATCGCCATCGACGTCGCCAATCGCGGCATGGCGATGACGCGGCAACAGATGGAACGCATGTTCGACCGCTTCTATCGCGGCGACAAGTCGCGCAGCGAATTCACCGAATCCAATGGCCTCGGCCTGGCGATCGTCAAGGCCATCATGACCGTGCATGGCGGCACGGCGGCGGTGGCCTGTTCAGCCGACGGCTGGATCGCCTTCAGCCTGCGCTTCCCCACCCGGGGGAAGATCGCCTCGCGCTGATCAGGTGGCGGCTTGCTTCAGCGCCGACAGTTCCGTGAGCACGCGCGTCATCACGGCATCCCAATCACCTGCCGTCGTCTGCCTGAACAGGCGCGCCGAGGCGTACCAGGGGCTGTCGTCGCGCTCCAATAGCCAGCGCCAATCGGCGGCGTGCGACAACAATATCCACACTGGGACACCAAGTGCGCCGGCCAGATGCACGGCAGCGGTATCGACACCAATCACCAGATCCAGATTGGCGATCAGCGCGGCGGTGTCGTCGAAGGCTTGCAATTCGCGACCGGGCCATTGCAGCGCCGATGTGGCCTGCAACCAGTCGGCGTCGCGCTGACGCAGCTCCGGTTGCAGCAGGAAGAATTCGGCGTTGGCGATATCCAGCAAGGGGGCAAACGCCTGCAAGGGAATCGAGCGGCGGCGGTCGTTGTGATTGCCTGCGTTGCCCGAGCAAACAATGCCAATGCGCAGCGGCCGCGCGCCTTCCCTTCCCTGTTCCAGCGATTGCGCCCAGCGCTGCTGCAGATGTGATCCCGCATGCAGATACGCTTGCGGCGACGGGATCGTATCCGGACGCGTGCCGAACATCAGCGGCAGGCTCATCAGCGGCAACTGGTAGTCGACCGCGGGCAAGACTTCACCGATGGCTTTGACGACGATGCCGGTGGGCTTGCCTGACTCCGGATCGGCTTCCAGCGTTTGCAGCAGCGTCTTCAACGCGGCATGCACTTCAAGCACGACGTTTGCGCCCAGCGCGGCGACCTGTTGCGCATAACGCGAAAACTGAATGGCATCACCCAAACCCTGTTCAGCCCACAGCAACACGGTCTTGCCGGCGGCGACATCCACGCCGGGCCAGCGTGCAATGCCGCGATGACGCTGCGGATCCGCGCGCTCGCCCTGCCAGCGCGCTTCGTACAAGGGCCAGGCTTCGTCGAACCGTCCCAGCGCCAGCATGGTCAGCGCCAGGTTAACGCTGGCGTCGGCATAACCGGCGCGCAGGCTCAAGGCCTTGCGGGCGGCCGTGATCGATTCCTCATAGCGGCGCAGACGTCCCAGCGTCGCGGCGCGGCACACCCAGCCGTCGCCGAAATCCGGCTCCTGCGCCAGCACCTGATCGACGCTGGCCAGCGCTTCTTCGTTGCGATGGAGTTCGTACTGCAGCAAGGCCTGATCGAAGCGATATACGGTCTGTTCGGGCGCCAACGCGACGGCCTGCTGCAGACTCTGCAAGGCGTCGCCCGGACGTTGCAAGCGCTGCAGCAAGACGCCGTGGCGATGCCAGGCGTCGGGATTCTGCGGCGCCAGGCGCAAGGCGTGTTCGATGGTCTGCAGCGCCTCTTCATTGCGATTGAAATCCTGCAGCAGCAATGCCGCAGCGTGGAAAATATCGGCATGCTGCACGCCGGCGGCGATCAGTTGCAGGTAGAGGCTCAGCGCTTCCTGATGTTTGCCCGCTTCATACAGCACACGGCCGAGCTTGTAGCTCACCGCAAGATCACCCGGCGTCAGCGCCAGTGCGCGGCGGTACAGTTCAATCGCCTGCGCATGCAACTGCAATCCCGCGGCGACGGCGCCGGCCAGGTGCAGCAAATTGAAATCAGCATTGGCCTGCTGCGCCAGCGGCTGCAGGATGGCGTGAGCCGCCTCCAGCTGACCATGCTGGAAAAACAGGTAAGCTTGGGCGATGGCGTCGTTATTGTTCATGGGCGCGATGTTAACACGCAAGCGCCGGCGGCTGACTGGCGCGGCGATGACGACGGCAACGGCTTTGGTTTGTTCGGGGTTCGTTGACTTCGGCAGCGTCGTTATGTGGCAACGTAATGATTGTTTGGATTCCTGAAATGTCGTATATTTCAGTAATTACTGAAAATTCAAAAACAATCCACGATGCCGCTCCACTCCCTCCCCCAGGATTTTTCCATGGAACCCCACACCCTCAGCCCCCTGATGCAGCGCTTCATCCTCCATTTCGGCGAAATGGGCAGCCGCTGGGGCATCAACCGCACCGTCGGCCAGATCTACGCCCTGCTGTATGTGCAGGCGCGCCCGCTCAACGCCGATGAAATCGCCGATTACCTGAGTTTCTCGCGCTCCAACGTCAGCATGGGACTCAAGGAACTGCAGTCGTGGCGACTGGTCAAGCTGCTGCACCAGCCCGGCGACCGCCGTGAATATTTTGAGCCGCCGAAGGACATCTGGGATATCTTCAAGGCCTTGCTGGAAGAACGCCGTCGCCGCGAAATCGAGCCGACGCTGTCGATGCTGCGAGATGCCCTGCTGGAAACGCCGGCCAGCGCCGACGACAAGCACGCGCAAAAACGCATGCGCGAAATGTACGACCTGATCGAGCTGTCCAGCTCCTGGTTCGATGACGTGCAGCGGCTATCGCCGGAAACCTTGTCCTCGCTCATGAAGATGGGTTCGAAGATCAAGAAGCTGCTCGACGTCAAGGACAAGTTCCGCTTCGGCGGCGAAAAGACTGACAACAAGAGCGAAGATAAAAGCGCGAAGGTCGCCGCCAAGGAAAAGGACTAAATCATGTCGCGTACCCATCGCCTGTGGCGCCTGCCGCGCTTGACCAAACTTCCGCTCGGCGCCGAAATCGCCCTGATCCTTGTGGTCAAGATCGCGCTCCTGATGCTGCTGGCGAAAACCTTTTTTTCCGAACCGCAGGCAAAGAAAATGCGCATGCCCACCGCCCAGGTGGAACAGCATCTGCTGGCGCCGGCGCCGGAATCCGCACCAACCGTATCCAACGTATCCAGCGTATCCACTCCCACCACCGAGGTCTCCCATGCTTCCCATTGACGAAGTCGTCAGTCTGTCGCGCCTGCAGTTCGCCATCACGGCGCTGTATCACTTCCTGTTCGTTCCGCTGACGCTCGGCCTGTCCTGGATCCTGGTCATCATGGAATCCGTCTACGTCATGACGGGCAGCCCCATCTACAAGGACATGACGCGTTTCTGGGGCAAGCTGTTCGGCATCAACTTTGCCATGGGCGTGGCCACCGGCATCACGCTGGAGTTCCAGTTCGGCACCAACTGGTCGTACTACTCGCACTACGTCGGCGACATCTTCGGGACGCCGCTGGCGATCGAAGGCATGGCGGCGTTCTTCCTCGAGTCGACCTTCGTCGGCCTGTTCTTCTTCGGCTGGGATCGCCTGTCGCGCGTCAAGCATCTGATGGTGACCTTCCTGGTGGCGCTGGGATCGAGCCTGTCGGCGCTGTGGATCCTGATCGCCAACGGCTGGATGAACAACCCGGTCGGCGCGGAATTCAATTTTGAAACCATGCGCATGGAACTGGTCAGCATGACCGACGTGATCTTCAATCCGGTGGCGCAGGTGAAGTTCGTGCACACCGTCGCAGCCGGTTACGTCACGGCGTCGATGTTCGTGCTGGGCGTGTCCGCCTACTACCTGCTCAAGGGCCGCGATACCGCGTTCGCGCTGCGCTCGTTTGCGGTCGCCGCCGGTTTCGGCCTGGCGTCGACCTTGTCGGTGATCGTGCTCGGCGACGAATCCGGCTACACCGCCGGTGAAGTCAACAAGGTCAAGCTGGCTGCCATCGAAGCCGAATGGGAAACCCATCCTGCGCCGGCCGGCATCACCGTCTTCGGCCTGCCCGACAACAAGGGCGAGCGCACCGATTACGCTTTCAAGGTGCCGTACGTACTCGGCCTGATCGCCACGCGTTCGGTCGACACGCCGGTAGTCGGCATTAAGGATCTCAAGAAAGAACACGAAGTGCGCATCCGCAACGGCATGCTGGCCTACGCTGCGCTGACGCGACTGAAATCCGGCGACAAGTCGCCCGAGGCGCGCGCCGAGTTCGACAAGCTCAAGCAAGATCTCGGCTACGGCCTGCTGCTCAAGAAATACACTCCCAACGTGATCGACGCCACGCCGCAGCAGATCGCCAAGGCGGTCGACGACACCATCCCGAACGTGGCGCCGCTGTTCTGGTCGTTCCGCGGCATGGTGGCGTTGGGCATGCTGTTCCTGTTCATCTTCTCGGCCTCGTTCTACTTCCTGGTGCGCAAGCAACTGGCGCCGCAACGCTGGCTGCTGCGACTGGCCGTGTTCAGCATCCCGCTGCCGTGGATCGCCGCCGAGCTGGGCTGGATCGTGGCCGAATACGGCCGCCAGCCGTGGACCATCGCCGGCATCCTGCCGACGCATCTGTCGGCCTCGACCCTGCAAGCGTCGAGCCTGTATTTCAGCCTGGCCGGATTCATCCTGTTCTATACCTTCCTGCTGGTCGTGGAAATGATGCTGATGATCAAGTACGCCAAGCGCGGGCCGAGCAGCCTGCACACCGGCAACTACCACTGGGAGCTGCTGGAGAAGACAAAGAAACCGGCCGTTGCAGCGAAGCCGCCGGTACCGCCACGTCCGCCGCTGTCCAGACCGACGCGCTGATGCCGATGGCAATGCTCATTCAACTCGCCAAATTTACGAAGAAGTACACAAGGAAATCCTCATGATCTTCGATTACGAAACCTTAAAAATCATCTGGTGGGCCTTCGTCGGCGTGCTCATCATCGGCTTCGCGCTGACCGACGGCTTCGACTTCGGCGTGGGCATGATGCTGCCTTTCGTCGGCAAGACCGACGCCGAACGCCGCGTGCTGATCAACTCCATCGGTCCGACCTGGGAAGGCAACCAGACCTGGTTCATCACCGCCGGCGGCGCCACCTTCGCGGCCTGGCCGCTGGTCTACGCGACCGCCTTCTCGGGTTTTTACATCGCGCTGATGGTGCTGCTGTTTTCACTGTTCTTCCGCCCGGTCGGCTTCGACTACCGCAGCAAGGTGGCTGATCCGCGCTGGCGCAATGCCTGGGACTGGGGCCTGTTCGTGGGCGGCATCGTACCGCCGCTGATCTGCGGCGTGGCCTTCGGCAACCTGTTGCTGGGCGTGCCTTTCCACTACGACGACACGATGCGCGTGGAATACACCGGCAGCTTCTTCGAACTGCTCAATCCCTTCGGCCTGCTGGCCGGCGTGCTGAGCGTGGCGATGCTGCTGACTCACGGCGCCACCTTCATCATGGTGAAGACCGAGGCGGCGATCGCGGCGCGTGCGCGCAAGATTGCGCTGTGGGGCGCACTCGCGACGCTGGCGCTGTTCGTGGCGGCCGGCTTCTGGGTGGCGCACGGCATCGACGGCTACAGCATCACCGACATGCCGAGCGCCAACAGCGCCTTCATGCCGCTGGCGAAGACCGTCGAAATCGTCTCCGGCGCGTGGATGGACAACTACACGCGCTGGCCCGCAACCAGGGCGATCCCGATCGCCGCCATCGCCGGATTGCTGCTGGTGCTGATCTTCGGCGCGTGGCGCAAGGCGCGACTGGCCTTCATCGGCAGCGGCATCGCGGTGGCCGGCATCATCCTGACTGCAGCCACCGCCATGTTCCCGTTCATCATGCCGTCGTCGCTGGACCCACGCAGCAGCCTGACGATCTGGGATTCGGTGTCGAGTCACAAGACCCTCGGGATCATGTTCTGGCTGGTGCTGTTCTTCGTGCCGCTGATCATGATGTACACGGCCTGGGTGTATCGCGTGATGCGCGGCAAGGTGACGCTCAAGCACATCGCCGACAATGAACACACCGCTTATTAACCATTCGAGAAGGAGAACATCATGTGGTATTTCGCCTGGATACTCGGAGTCGGCCTGGCGCTGGCCTTCGGCATCATCAACGTCATGTGGCTGGAAGCCAACTACGCCTTCGGCCGCCGCAAGGAAGACGAAACCCGCGAACGTTTCGTCGCCGCCAGCGCCCAGGCCGAGCTGGCGAAAAAACGTCCGGCCAAACCCTGAGGCCGCGATGAAAACGCCTTCCGCCCATCTCGTCGATACCGATACCTCTCTGCTGCAGGCGCTGCCCGGCGCCGGCTTTGCCGATGCCTTCCGCATCGCCCTCAGCGAAGAACAAGCGCGCCAGTCGGCCGCTCAACTGACCGAGCAGATGTTTCGTCGCACGCCATCATGGGTCACGCTGCTGCTGTCGATCCGCAATCGCGCGGTGGCAGTGTTCGGCCTCAGATCGGCTGACATGCACATCGACGATAGCGCCCGCAGCGCAGTGGCGGGATTTCCGCTGATCGCGCAGAGCGACGATCTGGTGCAACTCGGCTTCGACGACAAGCATCTGGATTTCCGCATCTGGGTGCGGCGCGATGCCGCCACGCCGACGTCACCGGCGCAGCTGACGCTGACCACCGTGGTGCGCACCAAGCAATTGCTGGGGCGCGCCTATCTCGGCGTGATCATGCCGTTTCACCGTCGCATCGTTCCGGCGATGCTGAACCGGCTGCGTAGTTGAACCTTGCATGTCCTGAAAAACAAAAAGCCCCGCCGTTTGACCGGCGGGGCTTTTTACATCGAGGGTCGCGACTGGCGAACTATTTCAGTTCTTAAACCAGTGTCAGCGTCACGTTGATGTTGCCGCGTGTGGCGTTCGAGTATGGGCAGACTTGATGCGCCTTCTCGATCAGCGATTGCGCAACGGCGCGGTCCAGGCCCGGCAGGGAAATGTTCAGTGCCGCTTCGATGCCGAAGCCGCCTGGAAGGGTGCCGATGCCGACGGTGCCGGTGATGCTGGTGTCGGCAGGAATGGCGATCTTTTCCTGGCCGCCGACGAACTTGATCGCACCCAGGAAGCAGGCCGAATAGCCGGCTGCGAACAGCTGTTCAGGATTGGTGCCGTTGCCGCCTGCGCCGCCCAGTTCCTTCGGGGTGCTCAGCTTGATGTCCAGGACGCCGTCAGACGACTTGGCAGAGCCTTCACGCCCGCCGGTTGCCGTTGCGGTTGCTTGGTAGAGTGCTTTTTCGATTTTCATTTTGTTTCCTTTCGAGTGGTTCAGAAGAAGATGCGGGGAGGCATCGATTATTGCTTGTAAATCAGGGTTCAAACCAGGGTAAAAAATTCATTTAAATCCCAAACGGTGCAAACTGCAAGGAATTTAAATTTCAAACAATAAAATTGCTAACAATATAAATAATAAACGAGTAAAACCTTGTACGACTGCTCTCGCAAACACCGGAAGCGCACAACTGCAATCAAGAATCTTCGGCGCCGTCCAGCAAGCCCTTGCGCAGGTCTTTCAGTTGCTCGCGCAGGTTGGCAACTTGCTCCAGCGGCGGCAAGGCGCACATCAGCCGCTCCGGCACCGCCATCGCCCGCTTGCGCAGGGCGCGGCCATCCTGGCTGAGCCTGACCACGACGCGACGCTCATCTTCGGTGTCGCGGGCGCGGTGCAGCAAACCCATCGCTTCCATGCGCTTCAACAACGGCGTCAGCGTACCAGAGTCGAGGAACAGCTTGCCGCCCAGGTCGGACACGGTGACTTCGTCCTTTTCCCACAAGACCAGCATGACCAGGTATTGCGGATAAGTGATGTCGAGGTCCTTCAGCAACTTCTTGTAGACCTTGGTCATCGCCAACGACGCCGAATACATGGCGAAACACAATTGATTTTCAAGCATCAGGGCTTGATCAATCGCTGCTGCGTTCTTCGATGTGTTTGCGTTTGCCATGGATTGAATAATACATAGTCAAAAATTAAATTGCAAGCAATTTAAATTAAAATCTGCATAGGTTTAAAAATACAACAAATTTTCAGATGCTTGCCGATACGCAAGTCTCCCCAAGCCGGTCACAAACAGACGGGGATTCACCGCTCGAAGCGCTGCTCCACCATCTCCTTGCCCCACTGCGCTCCCGGCCATTCTTCCTTGAGCTGGAATCCGTAATTCTCATACAGACGGCGCGCCGCATCCAACCCCTGAAAAGTCCACAACTGCACCGACGCGAATCCCTGCGCGTCGCAAAACGCCATCGCCGCATCCATCAGACGGCGCCCCACGCCTGCTCCACGCACACCGTCATCGACGATAAACCAGCGTAAATGCGCCTTGTTGTCGCCCAAATCCTGGCCGTCGATGGCGACCGAGCCGGCGATGCGCCGACCTTGCACCGCTAACCACAAACCATTGCGAGGATGGTCCAGACGCGGCACGAATTCTGCCAGTCCCGCCGCCACCTTGCTCTCGAAAAAGCTGCCGAAGCCGACGCTGCGCGCGTAAAACATCGCATGCATCTGAACAATCCGGCCGATCACTCCAGCCTGATAACCGGCGACGATGCGAATCTCGTCGGCCTGCACGATTGCCTCGCCCGACCGGCGCGCTTCCAGCGCCAGCGCATAGACACTCAGCCCTTGCGCTACGGCGTCCTGCTGATCCGCACTCAATTGTTCAAGCGCGCCAAGCACCTGCTTGCGGCCGTACGCCTGGACGGCAGTCAGCGTGCGTCGACCTTGCGGCGTCAATGCCAGCCATTTGACGCGGCCGTCGACGTCGCTGGCCCGTTCCTGCAATTCCCCTGCCTCGACCAGCTTGCGCACCATACGGCTGACGCTGGACTTTTCGAGGCCGAGGAATTCGGCAAGCTGCGCTGCGCTCATCGATTTGCGTGCGCCGATCTCGATAATGGCGTGCACGGCAGACGGCGGATAGTCGGTCGCCGCCAGCGTGGATTGCATGAAGCCCAATTCGCGCACCATCCGGCGCGAAGCGGTACGGATGCCGTCGACAAAAGAAAGATCGGGTGAAGAGCCTGTTTTTTGCATATTTCCATCCCCTGATTTTATATGGTTGTATTATACAACTATACATTTCAAGAAAATCATTGCGATTCAGATGCCCCTTCCCATCTTCAGGAGAAATGCCATGGAAACGATGCCGAAAAAGGAATGCAGCGCCAGTCCGTACGACATGGCCGGACAAGTTGCATTGGTGACCGGAGGCGGTAGCGGCATCGGTCGCGCCGCCGCGATCCGGATGGCGCGGGCTGGCGCAAGCGCCGTGGTGATTGCAGGCCGGCGTCAACCGGAGGGAGAAACCGTGGCCGCCGAATGTCGCGCCGCCGGCGCACAGAGCCTCTATGTACAAACCGATGTAACAAAGGAAGGCGACGTCCAACGGCTGATCGACACCGTACTGACGCAATTCGGACGCCTGGACGCAGCCTTCAACAATGCCGGACGACAGGAACGACGGGCATCCCTGCACGCGCAGGAATCCGCTGTTTACGACGCCATCTTCGACGCCAACGTGCGTGCCGTGTTTTTGTGCCTGAAATACCAATTGCCACCGATGGCGGCTCGCGGCAACGGCAGCATCGTCATCAATACCTCAGTCAGCGGCGTACGCAATCCCAATCCGGGGCTTGCGCTCTACTCCGCCTCCAAGGCCGCCGCCATCTCGCTGATGCGGTCGGCGGCCATGGAATATGCACCGCACGGCGTTCGCATCAACGCGATCGCTCCGGGCAGGGTAGTCACCGACATGATGCTTTCATCGGGCATTGCCGACATGTCCGCGGTTGCCGCAGGCTTGCCGCTCAAACGCATGGGGCAACCGGAGGAAGTCGCCGAAGCCGTACTATGGCTGCTGTCCGGCGCAGCATCGTACGTCGTCGGACACGTGCTGGCGGCAGATGGCGGATTCCTCGCTTCGTGAGCTCATCCTGTATCATGCGGACCAGCTTGATTGCGGCCGCAATCAAGCCGATTATTTCTTGCCATCCGACATCCCGAACACTCCGGAAATGCTTTCCACAACATCCTCGCAGGCGCCTCACGCCACCTCCCTCGCCCTGTTCTGCAAGGTGGTCGACAACTATGGCGATATCGGTATCTGCTGGCGGCTGGCGCGGCAATTGCAAACGGAACACGGCGTCATCGTCACCTTATGGGTTGACGACCTGAAGAGTTTTCAGCGGATCTGCCCGGAAATCGCGACCGATTGCGAGACGCAGGAAATTCAAGGCGTCATCGTCCGCCATTGGCGCGATCAGGACGGCGTATTCGACGCCGCCGACATGCCGGACATCGTGATCGAGTTTTTTGCCTGCGACATACCACCCGGCTATATCAAGGCCATGTCGGAATGCACGCCGCGTCCGGTCTGGCTGAATCTTGAAGGCCTGACGGCGGAAGCCTGGGTGGAAGGCTGCCATACGCTGCCTTCGCCGCATCCGCAGTTGCCGTTGACGAAGTACTTCTTTTTTCCCGGATTCAACCAACGCACCGGCGGCCTGCAGATCGAATCCGGCCTGACTGCGCGATGCGAAGCTTTTCTTGCCGATCCGCGCGCCGCCGCCGACTTCCTCGCGAAATTCGGCGTAACCGAAGCCGAGACGGCAGCGCTCACGGTCTCGCTGTTCTGCTATCCGCAGGCGCCGATCGCCGACCTGTTTGCCGCCTGGCGCGACGGCGACCGCGCGATCACCTGCCTGGTCCCGGAAGGCGTCGCGACCGACGCCGTGCAAGCCTTCCTCGGACGCCCTCCCGTTGCCGGCGCCCATGCAACGCAAGGGACGCTGACGGTGCGCGTGCTGCCGTTCGTGCCGCAGCCCGATTACGACAAGCTGCTATGGGCCTGCGACCTCAACTTCGCACGCGGAGAAGATTCCTTCGTGCGGGCACAACTGGCCGGCAAGCCCTTTGTCTGGCACATCTATCCGCAAGATGAAAACTTGCACCACGTCAAGCTCAAGGCCTTCCTCGCCATTTACAAAGCGGCCACTCCGGCAATGCAAGCCATGATGCTGGCCTGGAACGGCGCCTGCATGGAACAGGCCGACATGGCCACGCGCTGGCCCGCATTGGCGGCCGAATTGCCGCAGCTTGACGATCTGTCCATGGAATGGCGGCAACAACTGTTGGCAAATGGCGATTTGGCGTCGAATTTGCTGAAGTTTGCAGCGTCAGTGCGCAAGTAAGCACGAGTAACAGCGAAATCGGCCCGGAAATAGGTTAAAATATAGGGCTAATTTTTAGGCATCATCGATTCAGCAACATCAATTTAATCGTACGTGGGCTTGCGGTGTGGTTCTGCCGGTAGGCTACAGAAGATTTTTA
This sequence comes from Herbaspirillum lusitanum, assembly GCF_026127345.1. Lineage (NCBI taxonomy): Bacteria > Pseudomonadati > Pseudomonadota > Betaproteobacteria > Burkholderiales > Oxalobacteraceae > Herbaspirillum > Herbaspirillum lusitanum. The sequence goes on from NZ_QXFG01000010.1 coordinate 247,909, forward strand.
CGCAACCTACTTTTTACGTATATTCGCTATGAAATTTGCAAAAGAAATTCGCGTCGGCAACATCATTATGGTCGACAGCAAGCCAATGATCGTCTTGCGCTCCGACGTCAACGGTTCGAGCCGCACTGGTTTCACTTACAAGTGGAAGATGAAGAACCTGCTGACCAACAGCCCGCAGGAAAACGTTTTCCGCGGCGACGACAAGTTCGACGTCGTCGTGCTGGACAAGAAGGCAGTGACTTATTCCTACTTCGCCGATCCGCTGTACGTGTTCATGGACTCCGAATACAACCAGTTCGAAATCGAAGGCGAAAACCTGGGCGATGCTCTGGGTTACCTGAAGGACGGCATGGAATGCGAAGCGGTCTTCTATGACGGCAAGGCAATCTCGGTCGAACTGCCAACCACCATCGTGCGCCAGGTCGTGTACTCGGAGCCGGCAGTCAAGGGCAACACTTCGGGCAACGTCCTGAAGGAAGCCAAGATCGAAAACGCCATTGAAGCCAATCAGATCGTCGTGATGGTTCCACTGTTCGTCAGCCAGGACGACCAGATCGAAATCGACACACGCACCAACGAATACAAGAAAGTCGTTCGTAACTGATCACCTCGGTAACATCGGCAGGCTTTCCTTGCTTCAATAAAAAACGCTGCGAAGTTCGCAGCGTTTTTTTTATCTCAGCATTTTCTTTCCCGCCTTTTACTTCCGTCTATTCCAGCCCTTTGGCCTCGGCCAGACGGCGCGCCGCCTTGCCGCCCTCGCTGGCCCAGAATGCCGTATCCGCCGCCTGGATGCGCTGCGCCGAATTCTCCATGTGACACAAGGCTGCCGCACGCGCCGCATCGGCATCGCCGTCGTGGATTGCCTGTGCAATCACGGCGTGTTCGTTGCGCACTTGCTGGCTGAAATCCTCGCGACGCGCTTCATTGATCCGCGCGACCCGGATCGCCGCCTGCAGGAACTGGCTCAGGAACTGCAACAGCGAGGTGTACAGCGGATTGTGCGCCGCCTCGGAAATCGCTGCATGGAAAGCAAAGTCTTCCGGCACGCCGTCGCGCCCTTCCTGCACTGCTTTGTCGATATCCTTCAGCGCCTGCCGGATACGCTGGTTCTGCGCCTTGGTGCGACGCTGCGCCGCCAATGCCGCCATCTCGCCCTCGACGCCGCGGCGCAACTCAATCACGCGCAACACCGCCTGGATCGAATCCTGCACATCGATGTCGAGCCGGAACGGCGTCGCGTTGTTCGGCGCGAGGACGACGGTGCCGCTGCCCCGGCGCGAACCGACCAGGCCTTCCGATTTGAGACGCGAAATGGCTTCCCGAATCACGGTGCGGCTGACCTGGAAGCGTTCGGTCAATTCATTCTCGGAAGGCATGCGCTCGCCCGGAGCGAAATCGCCCTGGCGAATCTGTTCGACCAACGCGCCGGTCACGCGATCCGCCAGTGTGCCTTTGGCGGAATCGAGCGAGGCGGGCGACTGCGCAATACCGGAAGCAGCGCGAGAACCAGTGTGAGAAGTCTTGGAAAGCTGAGTATTTTTCATGTTGATTGACATGATACCGCTTTCTTCTTACACTGACCGCAAAGTTGTATGACAACTTAAGAAATTCATTCCCTGCATATCGTAAAATCGAGGAGATCAAATGCACATCGTTATCACCGGCGGCGCCGGTTTCCTGGGCAGCCGCCTGGCGCGTCAATTGCTCAAGCGCGGTCAGCTGACCGGCAGCGACGGCAAGCAGCAAACCATCAGCCGCATCACCCTGCTCGACGTCGTCGCCGCACAAGGTTTCGACGATGCACGCATTGAAGCAGTGGTCGGCGACATTGCCGACGCTGCCGTGATCGAACGCGCCATCACCAGGGACACGCAATCGATCTTCCATCTGGCGGCCATCGTCAGCGGCCAGGCCGAAGCCGATTTCGAACTCGGCATGAAGATCAATTTCGACGCCACCCGCATCATCCTGGAACGCGCCCGCGCGCTCGGCACCAAGCCGCGCGTGGTCTTCACCAGCTCGGTGGCGGTGTTCGGCGGCGACCTGCCGGCGCAAGTTCCCGACAACGCGCTGCTGATGCCGCAAAGCTCTTACGGCGCACAAAAGGTGATGGGAGAATTGCTGATCAACGATTACAGCCGCAAGGGCTACATCGACGGCCGCGCGCTGCGCATGCCGACCATTTCGGTGCGTCCCGGCGCCCCCAACAAGGCCGCATCGAGCTTCGCCAGTGGCATCATCCGCGAACCGCTCAACGGCCAGCCTTCGGTCTGTCCGGTCGCGCCCGACACGCGCATGTGGCTGATGTCGCCGCGCAAGGCCATCGACAACCTGATCCACGGTCACGAAATCAACGGCGCCGATCTCGGCCTGGCGCGCTTCCTGAGCATCGACGGCCTGTCGGTTTCCGTACGCCAGATGGTCGATGCGCTGGAGCAGGTTGCCGGCGCCGACGTCGTCAAGCTGATCGAATGGAAGGAAGACGAAGCCATCAAACGCATCGTCAACTCCTGGCCCGGCAGCTTTGAAGCCAAGCGCGCCAAGGCGCTGGGTTTCACTGCGGACAGCGATTTCGCCTCGATCGTGAAAGCCCACATCGAGGACGAAGTGAAGAAGTAATCTTTCATCGCTTCTCATGAAGACGGCGTCGATAACGACGCCGTTTTTTTGAGCGGATCACCCGTCGCGCCATAAAAAAGCGCGGATGAATCCGCGCTGAATTGGAGACTGCAAGTCGTGTCGTTTCCCCGCCACGACTCCCGGTAAAGCAGCAACAACTCCCCCGTTACTTCGCCTTCGCCAGCATGTTGAACACGCTGGAAAAATCCAGTCCGCCGGAGCCCGACTTGCTGTGGATGTCGTACAGATTGCGTGCCAATGCCCCCATCGGCACGCTGCTGCCGGTGGCCAGCGCGTTCTCCACGGCCAGGCCCAGGTCCTTGAGCATCAGGTCGACGCCGAAACCGCCGGCGTAGCCTTTCGATGCCGGCGCGTTTTCCATCACGCCGGGGCAAGGATTGTAGACTTCCAGCGTCCAGTTGCGGCCCGAACTCTTGGACATCACTTCCGACAGGACCTTGGGGTCCATGCCGTTGGCGATGCCGAGGCGGATCGCTTCGGAGGTGCCGATCATCAGGATGCCCAGCAACATGTTGTTGCACACCTTGACGGTCTGGCCGCTGCCGCTGGCGCCGGCGTGGTAGATCGCCTTGCCCATCTTTTCGAGATACGGCTTGGCGAGACCGAAGCCGTCGTCCGTGCCGCCGACCATGAAGGTCAGCGTGCCGGCGGTGGCGCCGCCGGTGCCGCCGGAGACCGGCGCATCCAGCATGGTGTAGCCTTTTTCCAGCGCGGCGGCGGCGACCTTGCGGGCGCTTTCCGGAGCGATGGTCGAGCAGTCGATCAGCAAGGTGCCGGGCTTGATATTGGCCAGGATGCCCTTGTCGCCGAGGTAAATCGATTCGACGTGCTTGCTGGCCGGCAGCATGGTGATGACGACCTTGGCTTTGGCCACCGCAGCCATGGCGTCGGCTTCGGTGACGCCGCCGCTCTCGACCAGCTTGTCGACGCTGGCCTTGACCAGGTCATGCCCGCTGACCGAATAACCCGCCTTGACCAGGTTCTGCGCCATGGGCAAACCCATGTTGCCCAGGCCAATGAATACGATATCGGCGCTCATGTTGTTCTCCTCTTGGTCGTTGTCTTTGGCTGCTTACTTCAGCGAGATCGTGGTGTTGACCTGGCCGGCTTCTTCATCCGGTGCATACCAGCGCGCCGTCACGGTCTTGGTCTGGGTCCAGAACAGCACCGCCTGCTTGCCGTTCGGGCCGAGGTCGCCGAGCTTGGACGCGCGCGAACCGGTGAAGCTGAAGTACGCCACTGGCACCGGAATCGGCACGTTGATACCGACCTGGCCGACGTCGATTTCGTTCTGGAACTTGCGCGCCGCCCAACCGGACGAAGTGAAGATCGAGGTGCCGTTGCCGTTCGGATTGGCGTTGATGAAGGCGATGGCGTCGTCCAGGGTTTCGACTTCGACGATGCACATCGCCGGTCCGAAGATTTCCTGTTCGTAGATATCCATGCCGGCCTTGACGCCGGTGAACACGGTCGGGCCGACGAAGTTGCCGGACTCGTTGCCCGGCACCTTGCAGTTGCGGCCGTCGAGCAGCAGCTTGGCGCCCTGCTCCACGCCGACGCCGATCAGGCGCTCGACGCGTTCCTTGGCGGCCTTGGACACCAGCGGGCCGACGTCGGCCTTGCGATCGCTGCCCGGGCCGACCTTCATGGCCTTGGAGCGCTCGACGATTTCCGGGATCCATTCCTTGGTCTTGCCGACCAGGACCACCACCGAATTCGCCATGCAGCGTTGACCCGCGGCGCCGAATGCCGCGCCCAGCAGGTTGTTGATCGCTTGATCCTTGGGTGCGTCAGGCAGCACGATGCAGTGGTTCTTGGCGCCCATCATGCATTGTGCGCGCTTGCCGGCTTCGCTGGCGCGACGGTAGATGTGGGTGCCGACGTTGGTCGAACCGATGAAGGACACGGCCTTGATATCGGGATGATCGCAGATCATGTTGGCCACTTCCGGACCGCCATGCACCACGTTCAGCACGCCCGGCGGCAAGCCGGCCTTGTTGGCCAGCTCGACCAGGAACAGCGACGAAGTCGGATCCTGTTCGGACGGCTTCAGCACGAAGGTGTTGCCGCAGGCGACCGAGATCGGGAACATGAAGCAAGGCAGCATCACCGGGAAGTTGAACGCGGTGATGCCGGCGCCCACGCCGATCGGCTGGTGAATGGTGTAGACGTCGACGCCGCCGGCCACGTTCTCGGCCAGCTCGCCCAGTTGCAGCGAGGTGATCGAGCAGGCGTGTTCGACCACTTCGAGGCCGCGCATGACTTCGCCCTCGGCGTCCGGCAGGGTCTTGCCGTGTTCGCGCGTGATCATCTCGGCCAGCGGTGCGATATTGTCGCGCAGCAGTTGCTGGAACTTGAGCATGATGCGCATGCGTTGGGCCAGCGAGGTGTTGCGCCAGGTCTTGAACGCTTCCTTGGCGTTGGCGACGGCGCGATCGACTTCCTCTTTGGTTGCGAACGGCACGCGTGCGACGACTTCCTGCGTGGCCGGATTGATCACGTCGCGCCATTCTTTCGAAGTCGACTGGACGTGTTCGCCGTTGATGTAGAGGGGAACGTTAGGAATGTTGGCTTGGCTCATGATGCATTTTCCATAGTGATGAAGAAGAAACCGGGGTCGTGTCGGAGATGTATGGCAGGTAAAACACGACTCCCGGAAAAACTTATTTGACCAGCGGGCAGGCCGCGTCCATCGGACGGAAGGCTTGTTGCGCAGGAATGGTCGACAGCAATTTCAGGTAATCCCAGGGCGCCTTGGATTCAGCCGGCGACTTGACCTGGTACAGATACATATCGTGAATCACGCGGCCGTCGGGACGGATCGAGGCGTTGCGCATGACCACGTCGCTGATCGGAATCTCGCGCATCTTTTGCGAGACGACTTTCCAGTCCGACGTCTTGGCTGCGGCGCGCGCCTTCAGGAAGTGGTACACGCTGGAATACACGCCGGCCTGGACCATGGTCGGTTTGTTGTTCTTGAACTGCGCTTCGAAGCGCTTGGAAAAGCCGCGCGTCTGTTCGTCGTAATCCCAGTAGAAGCCGTCGGTGTAGACCAGGCCTTGCGCCGCATCGAGGCCCAGCGCATGGACGTCGGACAGGAACACCAGCAGCGCCACCAGGCGTTGATCCTTGCCGCCCACGGCGAAGGAACGCGCCTGCTTGATCGCATTGACGACGTCGGTGCCGCCGTCAGCCAGGCCGATCACCTGCGCCTTGGATGCCTGCGCCTGCAGCAGGAAGGACGAGAAGTCGGAAGCGTTCAGCGGATGCCGCACCGAACCCAGCACGGTGCCGCCGTTGGCCTTGACCACATCGGACGCATCCTTTTCCAGCGAGTGGCCGAAGGCATAGTCAACCGTGACGAAATACCAGGACTTGTTGCCCAGCTTGGTCAGCGCCGCAGCCGCCCCGGCCGCTTGCGAATAGGTGTCGAACATCCAGTGGAAGCCGTTGCTCGCGCATTCGGCGGTGGTCAGCGCGCCCGTGGCCGGACCGCTGTACATGGCGATGCCGCCCTTTTCCTTGATCAGTTTCTGCACCGCCAGCGCCACCGACGAATTGGTCAGGTCGGCGATCGCCTCGACCTTGTCGCGGTCCAGCCATTCACGTGCGCGCGTCACGCCGACGTCGGGCTTGTTCTGGTTGTCGGCCGCGAGCACTTCGATCTTCATGCCCTTGCATTCGGCCTTGAGGCAATCCTCGATCGCCAGTTTGGCCGCGACCACCGAACCCTGGCCGCCCATGGCGGAGTACGGGCCGGACATGTCGGTCAGGATGCCGATTTTGACGGTGTCGGAGTTTTGCGCCTGGACGGCGCCGGCGATACAAGTCAGGGAAAGCGCTGCGACGGCAAGGCCGGCGCGGATGTTCTTTTGCATGAAGTCTCCTCGTTATATGTTTTATGAAATTGCTCTGCGGCGATTTCGAGACTCATTTTGCATGTGCGTTAATATCGTTACAATAACCAATAATTCAAAAGCCCTTTGCATAATTGCAAATCCAATGCAAACGGCTTACAGCAATGCACAACGGAGACAAGATGATGGATTGGGACAACCTGCGGGTATTCCTCGAACTCACGCGCAGCCAGGGCCTGGTCGATGCCGCCAAGAAACTCGGCATCGATCATTCGACCGTATCGCGGCGCATCAAGCGCTTTGAAGAACAGGTTGGCAGCCAGCTGTTCGACCGCAACAACCACGGCTACAGCCTGACCGCCGACGGCTATCGGCTGGTGGAATACGCGGAAAAGATAGAAAGCACGGTCTACGCCGCCGCCGAGGAACTGGGCGGCCACAACCGGCTGTTGTCGGGCCAGGTGCGACTGGGCGCGACGGAGGGCTTCGGCACCTTCGTGCTGGCGCCGCACATTGCCCACTTCTGCGCACGCAATCCGCACATCTCGGTGGACATGCTGCCGATGCCGCGCTTCGTCAACCTGTCCAAGCGCGAGGCCGACATCAGCGTGACCATCGAGCGGCCGGTCAGCGGTAATTACGTTGTCACGAAACTGGCGGACTATGCGCTCAAGCTGTACGCTACCCCGGCCTACCTGGAAAGCCATCCGCCGTTGCGCAGCGTGGCCGATCTCGAACCCCACGCCTTCATCGGCTATATTGACGACTTGGTGTTCAGCGAAGAGCTGCGCTACAAGGAAAACATTGCGCCCGAGGCTTTTCGCGCCTTCCGCAGCACCAGCGTGATTGCGCAATACACGGCGGCGCGCAGCGGCCAGGCGCTGGCAATCCTGCCCTGCTTCCTGGCGCAGCAGTCGGACGATCTGGTGCCGGTGCTGCCTGATGAAGTCGAGATCAAGCGCTCGTTCTGGCTGGTTGCCGCCAGCGAACAGCGGCACGTCGCGCGGGTGTCGGCGCTGTGGAGTTACCTGCGCGACTGCATGGAACCGAACAAGGAATTTTTGATGGGGAAGTCGCGTCAGATGACGTGGATCAAATGAGAACGCGCAGCCAGCGCGCATTGTATGTGTTTCAGCAATTCCACCAGAGCCCCCCGGCTCGCACATCAGGAGATCAGCATGGCAGCAAAGAAGATTTTATTGTTGACCGGCGACTTTGCCGAAGATTACGAAACCATGGTGCCGTTCCAGGCGCTGCAAATGGTCGGCCACACGGTGCACGCCGTCTGCCCGGGCAAGAAGGCGGGCGACAAGATCAAGACCGCCATCCACGATTTTGAAGGCGACCAGACCTACACCGAAAAGCCGGGCCATCAGTTCGCGCTCAACGCCAGCTTCGACGAGGTCGATCCCGCTAAGTACGACGCCATCGTCATCGCCGGCGGCCGCGCTCCCGAATACCTGCGCCTGGACGCCAAGGTGATTGCCATCGTACGGCATTTCGCCGAAGCGAAAAAACCGATCGCGGCGGTTTGCCACGGCGCGCAATTGCTGGCGGCGGCGGGCGTGATCGAAGGCAAGAAGATTTCGGCTTATCCGGCTTGCGCGCCGGAAGTCAAACTGGCCGGCGGCCACTATGCAGAGATCGCCGTGGACGCCGCCGTCACCGACGGCAACTTCGTCACCTCGCCGGCATGGCCGGGCCATCCGCAATGGCTGGCGCAGTTCCTCAAGGTGCTGGGTACGGAGATCAAGCTGTAGTCTTTTCCTTCGCCCGTTAAAAAGCCGCAGCCTGTGATGGGCTGCGGCTTTTTTATCTACGTCAGTTCCTGCTTAACGTTTGGCAATCCAACTCGGCGATTCTTTTTCGAGGAAGGCGCGCAAGCCTTCCTTGCCCTCTTCAGACGCGCGTAAATCGGCGATCACGCCGGTGGTGTAATCGCGCAGCGCCGGCGTGGCCGGCAAGGGATTAGCGACCTGCGCCAGCTCCTTGGCGCGCCGCATGGCTTGCGGGCCGTTGGCCAGCAAAGTGGCAATGATTTGCTCTGTCTTTGCTTCCAGCTCCGTGGCCGGCACCACCTCATGCACCAGGTCGATGGCGGCGGCGCGGATGGCGGAGAAGCGCTCCGCCGTGACGAAATAGCGGCGCGCCTGCGATGTGCCGATCTTGGCGATCACGTAGGGGCTGATGACCGCCGGCGCCAGTCCGAGCTTGACTTCGGACAGAGCGAAGAAAGCATTGTCGCCGGCGATGGCGACGTCGCAACAAGCCACCAGGCCGACGCCGCCGCCCATCACGGCGCCCTGGATGCGGGCGACGGTCGGGCATGGGAAGCTGTTGAGGTTTTCCATCAGCGCGGCGAGCTGGTGCGCGTCCTTGAGGTTGTCCTCGCGCGTGGCGTCGGCCATGCGGCGCATCCAGCCGAGGTCGGCGCCGGCGGAGAAGGATTTGCCGGTCGAGGCCAGCACCAGCAGGTTGACGTGCGGATTGTCGCGCGCTTGTCCGATCAGGTCGATCAGGCGGGCGATCAGCAGGTCGTCGAAGGCATTGTGGACTTCGGGGCGATTCAGGGTAATGGTGGCGACCCCGCGCGCGTCGATGGTCAGATCGGCGGCTTGGCTCATGATGGGCTCCTTTGTCTTTTATTGATTGCTTGATGGCCGATGGTAAAAGAAAAATGCGATCAAGGGGATGTGCGAAAGGAGATTAGCGGGAAATGAGGGAATGGGTTGTCTTTGAGAGGACAAAGGCGATGGCCGTTGCTGGATTTGGTGCAGGCTTTGCGGGCGTGCTCGTTTCGGCTTTGCCGGAACATTGCTATTTGTTCTTGGGATTATTTTCTTTTGAGCGAGATCGCCGGTCGGCTAACGAACGCTAGGCGTCCGGGGATTCGCCTGCCTTCGGCAGGCCGCGGTGTCGCCAGCAGGCGGAACCCTTCGAATCCCCCGCGTGATGTGCGCAGGCACATCACTTGGGGACGTCAAAATAAAAATGCCCGCATGAGCGGGCATTTTTTGTTTTGGCGTCCCCAGGGGGATTCGAACCCCCGTACTCACCGTGAAAGGGTGATGTCCTAGGCCTCTAGACGATGGGGACAAAGTCCTGTACTGCAGTAACCATTCAATAGCACTTTGTAAAAGCTGGCGTCCCCAGGGGGATTCGAACCCCCGTACTCACCGTGAAAGGGTGATGTCCTAGGCCTCTAGACGATGGGGACATCGCATACATCATGTCCCGCAGCTGTTACCGTACTACGACTGTGTGGCATCACAGTTTGTTACCTGCATCTTACTGCTTTACTTCTACTACTCAGTTACTACTGAGTCGCTGGTGGAGGTAAGCGGGATCGAACCGCTGACCTCTTGCATGCCATGCAAGCGCTCTCCCAGCTGAGCTATACCCCCTTGCGAAGAAGCGAGATTATGCAATACCCATGGGTAAATAGCAAGCGGGTTTTATGAAAAGACCCGCTTTTTATGACAAATAGTTTTGCAGGCGCGCCAGCACAACGTCCCGGCCGAACAATTCCAGCACCGCATCGATGGCCGGGGTCTGCAACTGGCCTGCGACGATCAGGCGCAACGGCATCGCCAGCAGCGGCATCTTCAGCGCGTGGGCGGCCAGCACTTCCTTGATCATGGCTGCCAGCGCGGCCTTGTTCCATTCCACCGTGGCGCAGCGCGCGGCGAAATCCTGCAGCGCCGGCTTGATGGCATCAGTGATGTGCTGCGTCACCAGCGCGGCGTCGGGTGCAGGCTGGCGGTAGAACATTTGCACCGCGGTCGCCAGTTCGTTGACGGTATTGGCACGCTCTTTCAGCAGCGCGATGGTCTGCGCCAGCGGCGGCGCGCCGTCGAATTGCGCGCCCTCTTTTTCCAGCAGCGGACGCGCCAGCGTAGCCAGGCGCTCGTTGTCGGCCAGCTTGATGTAGTGGTTGTTGAGCCAGGCCAGTTTTTCCGGATTGAATTGCGCCGGCGACTTCGACAAGTGGTCGAGGTCGAACCAGCCGCAGAATTGTTCCATCGAGAAAATTTCTTCATCGCCGTGGCTCCAGCCCAGGCGCGCCAGGTAATTCAGCATGGCTTCCGGCAGGAAACCTTGCGCCGGATAATCCATCACGCTGACCGCACCGTGGCGCTTGGACAGCTTCTCGCCGTCGGCGCCGAGGATCATCGGCACGTGGCCGTATTGCGGCAGCGCGCCGCCCAGCGCCTTGAGGATGTTGATCTGGCGCGGCGTGTTGTTGACGTGGTCGTCGCCGCGGATCACGTGGGTGATCTTCATGTCCCAGTCGTCCACCACGACGCAGAAGTTGTAAGTCGGCGTGCCGTCCGGACGGGCAATCACCAGGTCGTCCAGCTCGCGGTTGGAGATCGTGATCGGGCCCTTGACCACGTCGTTCCAGGTGACGTCGCCGTCGAGCGGATTGCGGAAGCGCACCACCGGCTTGCGGCCTTCCGGAATCGCCGGCAAAGCCTTGCCGCGCTCGGGACGCCAGGTGCCGTCGTAACGCGGTTTTTCACCGGCGGCGCGTTGGCGCTCGCGCATGGCCTCGACTTCTTCCGGCGAGGAATAGCAATGGTAAGCGGTGCCCTGCTGCAGCATCTCAGCCACCACTTCGCGGTAGCGGTCCATGCGCTTCATCTGGTAGAACGGACCTTCGTCATGGCTCAGTCCCAGCCATTGCATGCCGTCGATGATGGCCTGCACCGCTTCCGGCGTGGAGCGCTCCAGGTCGGTGTCTTCGATGCGCAGGATGAAGGTGCCGCCGAAACGGCGCGCATAGGCCCACGAGAACAAGGCCGTGCGCGCGCCGCCGAGGTGGAGATAACCAGTCGGGCTGGGCGCGAAGCGGGTGCGAACGGGAGTGGCAGGTACTGTGGATGTCATGATAAATAAAAACGGCCTTGGAACGCCAAAGCCGTTGTCAGTCTGATCGGAAAGCCGCCATTTTACCGCGTCGGCCGCTGCGATGGAACGCAACGGCGACAGACGGCAGGCGACGCGTCGGTTTTACTTCACGGTGATGTTGATGGTCTTGCTCAGGGCCGGACCGTAGGACTGGTGCGCGCCATCGGCGAACTGCATGGTCAGCTTGTATTTGCCGGGCGGCAGCGTCACCTTGGCTTCGGTCTGGCCCTTGCCGTAATGCAGGTGGGTGTCGTCCATTGGAATCGGCTCTCCCTTGGCGATCGGACCGGTGTTGATCAGCAGGTGATGATGGCCGGTATTGGCCGCCATCTCGCCGGCCGGCTTGACCTCCATGCCGGTGACGGCGAACTTGACGTCGAACGGACTGGTGACGACCGCGCCGTCCATCGGCGCCGTGAACGACACCGACGGCTCGGCCGCCTGGGCCGCCGCAGCGAACAAGATGGATGCGGCGAACAGGGTCTTGATGAATCGCGACGGTCGCAATGTCAGGGATATCGGGGATGTCATGGCAGTTCTCCTTGCTATGTTCTACGTTGGTCGGATTCCCCCCACGGCGCCACCGGCATCGCTTGATCAGTCGTTCTGGATCACGATGCTCGGGAACTTGCTGGTCATGTCCTTGGCTTTTTCCGCCACTTTGACAGCGACCTTGCGCGCGATGTTCTTGTAAATTTCCGCCACCGCGCCATTCGGCTCGGCCACCACGGTCGGACGGCCGGAATCGGTCTGCTCGCGGATCGCCATCGTCAGCGGCAAGGCGCCGAGGAAGTCGACGCCGAAGTCGGCGCACATCTTCTCGCCGCCGCCGCTGCCGAAGATGGCTTCGGCGTGGCCGCAGTTGGAGCAGATATGCGTGCTCATGTTCTCGACGATGCCCAGGATCGGGATGCCGACCTTCTCGAACATCTTCAGGCCCTTGCGTGCGTCCAGCAAGGCGATGTCCTGCGGCGTAGTCACGATTACCGCGCCGGTGACCGGCACCTTCTGCGACAGCGTCAGCTGCACGTCGCCGGTACCCGGCGGCATGTCGACGATCAGGTAATCCAGGTCGCGCCAGTTGGTCTGATCGAGCAGCTGCTGCAAGGCCTGCGTGACGATCGGGCCGCGCCACACCATCGGCTCGTCCGGATCGATCATGAAGCCGATTGACGACACTTGCAGGCCGTGGTTTTCCAGCGGCTCCATGGTCTTGCCGTCCTTGGTTTCCGGCTTGGCGTCGATGCCCAGCATCATCGGCTGCGACGGGCCGTAGATGTCGGCGTCGAGGATGCCCACGCGCGCACCTTCGGCAGCCAGCGCCAATGCCAGATTGGCGGCGGTGGTCGACTTGCCGACACCGCCCTTGCCGGACGCCACGGCAATGATGTTCTTGACGTTGGACTTGAGCTTGATGCCGCGCTGCACGGCATGCGCGACGATCTTGAAGTAGACGTTGGCCTTGACCGCGCCGATGCCTGCGATACCTTGCACGGCTGCCTCGGCGGCGCTGCGGATCGGTTCGATCTGGCTGTTTGCGGGATAGCCCAGCTCGACGTCGAAGGCAACATCGGCGCCGGTGATCAGAATATTCTTGACTGACTTGCCCGCCACCAGATCCTTGCCGGTATTGGGGTCGATGACCTGGGACAGTGCTGCTTTGACGACTTCTGCGGTGATGCTCATTACCTCTCCTTGATTGACTTCCGCAAGTCTAAACCAATCGCAGCGCGGGGGTTGCCGCATCAATACGGCCAGCCTCACAAAAAATTGCCATACAGACATGAAAAGTGCTGTTTGCACCGGCTTGGTTGCGACTTGTTTATGGATCAACCCTGCGCCAAAGCCCCTGCGGCTGCTAAAATGGCCCTCTTTCCTGATCACCAACCCAAGCACGCATTGCCAATGAGCACTTCATCGCCACGCCAACTTTTCGTTACCACCGCCCTTCCCTACGCCAACGGCGCGTTCCACATCGGCCACATCATGGAATACATCCAGGCCGATATCTGGGTCCGGTTTCAACGAATGCAGGGCCATGAAGTCCATTTCGTCGGCGCCGACGACGCCCATGGCGCACCGATCATGATCGCGGCTGAAAAAGCTGGCGTAACGCCGCAGCAGTTCGTCGCCGACATCGCGGCCGGCCGCAAGCAATACCTGGACGGCTTCCACATCGCCTTCGACAACTGGAGCTCGACCGACAGCCAGGAAAACCACCAGCTGTCGCAAGACATCTATCGCGCCCTGCGCGACGATGCCAAGCTGATCACGACCAAGACCATCGACCAGTTCTTCGACCCGGTCAAGAGCATGTTCCTGCCGGACCGCTACATCAAGGGCGAATGCCCGAAGTGCGGCACCAAGGACCAGTACGGCGACTCCTGTGAAAACTGCAGCGCCGTGTATGCGCCGACCGACCTGAAGAATCCGTACTCGACGCTGTCGGGCGCGACGCCGGTGATGAAATCGTCGGAACATTTCTTCTTCAAGCTGTCGGACCCGAAGTGCGTGGCCTTCCTGCGTGAATGGGCGCTGGATAACAACCGGCTGCAACCGGAAGTAGCCAACAAGGCCAAGGAATGGCTCGACGGCGAAGGCGGTTTAGGCGACTGGGACATCAGCCGCGACGCGCCCTACTTCGGCATCGAAATCCCCGACGCGCCGGGCAAGTACTTCTACGTCTGGCTGGACGCGCCGATCGGCTACCTGGCTTCGCTGAAGAATTATTTCGGCAAGACCGGCCGCGACTTCGACGCCTTCATGGCCGACGACAAGACCGAGCAGTACCACTTCATCGGCAAGGACATCACGTATTTCCACACGTTGTTCTGGCCCGCCATGCTCAAGTTCGCCGGCCGCAAGACGCCGACCAACGTATTCGCGCACGGCTTCATCACCGTCAGCGGCGAAAAGATGTCGAAGTCGCGCGGCACCGGCATCTCGCCGCTGCGCTACCTCGACATCGGCATGAATCCGGAATGGCTGCGCTACTACATCGCCGCCAAGCTGAACGCCAAGGTGGAAGACGTCGACTTCAACCCTGACGATTTCGTCGCGCGCGTCAACGCCGACCTGATCGGCAAATACGTCAACATCGCCAGCCGCGCCGCCGGCTTCATCGCCAAGCGTTTCGACGGCAAGCTGTCGACTGCGTGGGCGACCGCCGACGATGCATTCCTCGCTAAGCTGCGCGGCATCGCACCGGACATCCTGGCGCTCTACGAGCAACGCGAATACGGCAAGGCCCTGCGCGCGATCATGGAGCAAGCCGACGTCATCAACGCCTACGTCGACGCCAACAAGCCATGGGAACTGGCCAAGGACAGCACCAAGGACGCGCAACTGCATGAGGTGTGCAGCCGCCTGCTGGAAGCCTTCCGCGTCCTGACCGTGTACCTGAAACCGGTGTTGCCGCAACTGGCGGCGCAAGTGGAAGGTTTCCTCAACGTCGCGCCATTCGCCTGGGCCGATGTGCAGACCGCGCTTCCTGACGGCCACGTCATCAATGCCTACGCCCACCTGATGCAACGCGTCGATCCGAAGATGCTGGATGCCCTGTTCGATGCGCCGGAAGCGGCTGCAGCTGCAGCGCCGGCGGAAAGCGCCGACGCCGGCATCGAAGAACTCGCCCCCGAAATCAGCATCGACGATTTCGCCAAGATCGATCTGCGCATCGCCAGGATCGTCAACTGCGAAGCCGTCGAAGGTTCTACCAAACTGTTGCGCCTGACGCTGGACGCCGGCGAAGGCAAGACCCGCAACGTGTTCTCCGGCATCGCTTCGGCCTACAAGCCGGAAGAGCTGGTCGGCAAGCTGACCGTGATGGTCGCCAACCTGGCGCCGCGCAAGATGAAGTTCGGCATTTCCGAAGGCATGGTGCTGGCGGCTTCGGCCAAGGATGAAAAATCCAAGCCGGGCATCTATGTGCTGAATCCGTGGCCGGGCGCCGAGCCGGGCATGCGGGTTCGTTAATCCCAGCCAGCAAACGCCATGGCAGACATTGACCTTTTAATTCGTGAAGCCACCGTTGACGACGCGGAGCTGATCGCCGAACTCACGCGCGGCAGCTGGGCCAACAAGGTTGCGCCGAGCTCAAGCGGCCACCGTGAAGAACCCAAACGCGTGGCCGAAGACCTGCAACGCGGCGGCGGCTTCGTGCTGCTGCGCGACGACGTTCCGGCCGGCTCGGTGCGCTGGCTGCCGCTGGACACCGAACTCGACGTCTGGGAAATCCTGCGCATGGGCATCCTGCCCGACTATCGCGGCGAACGCCTGTCGCAGCATCTGATGGAAGCACTGATCCATCGCGCCCTCGCCGCCGACATCGGCGAACTGCGCCTGGCGGTCCGCAGCGATCAGGAACAACTGCTCGACGTCTACGCCGCCTTCGGTTTTGAAATCGCCCCCGAACTGGAATACACCCGCGCCAATCCGATGGAACCGTCGCCCATCGTGATGCGTCGCTGGCTGCGCAACTAAACTCCTCCGCGCTATCCAAGCCGTCGCCCGCGCTGCAAATGCAGCCGCGTGCGACGGTTTTTTTCGTTCCCGCTCTCCTGTTTTCGCCCTCGCAAGCCGGTTTGCAACAGCGCGCCGATGCTGCATGGCGTCAAGCATCCGACTTGATTTCTCGAATCAATTCGATTATTGTACAAACGTTCAACAACAATGATCATTTGTTCACAAGGCAAAAATGGCTACAGGGGAACGTCAGGACATCGCTTATTCGGCCGTGCGCGTCGCGCGTCTGTACTACTTCCAGAACATGACGACGGCGGCCATCGCGGAAGAAATCGGCACCTCGCGCGCGACCGTGTCGCGGCTGCTGTCGTACGCCATGGAGAACGGCCTGGTGGAGATCCGCGTGCATGATCCGCAGGAACTCTCGGGCAATCTCGAAGCCGCCATCACCAAACACTATCCGCTGCGCTCGATCCAGGTGGTGCCGGTGCCGGCCGCCGCCACCGAGCGCGAAAGCATGCAGCGCGTCGCCGCGCACACCGCCGCTTACCTGAACACGCTGATGCAACCGTCCACCGTCATCGGCCTGGCCTGGGGCAACACCGTCGCCGCCATCGCCGACAACCTGAGTCCGAAGGCGGTGCACGATGTTGATGTCGTGCAGCTCAACGGCTCCGGCGCCGGCGCCAACATCGTCAACACCTTCGGCGAATCGCTGGTGTCGCGTTTCGCCCAGAACTACGGCGGCCGCGCCCACAGCTTCCCGGTGCCGGCCTTCTTCGACTACGCCGACACCCGCACCGCGCTGTGGCGCGAACGCAGCATCAAGGCCATCCGCACCTTGCAGAACGACGCCGCCATCCTGCTGTTCAGCATCGGCGCGGCCGAAACCGGCAGCCACATCCACACCGGCGGTTATCTCGACAAGCAGGACCAGCAAGACATCCGTCGCGACGACGTGGTCGGCGACATCGCCACCGTGTTCTTCCGCGACGACGGCAGCTGGCGCGACGTGGCGCTCAATGCGCGCAGTAGCGGCCCGGACCTCGATCGCTTCCAGCGCGCTGCGCATTCGATCTGCGTGGTGTCCGGCAAGGGCAAGATCCCCGGCCTGCGCGCAGCACTGCTGGGCGGCTTCATCAACGAACTGGTGATCGACGAACCCACCGCCCGGCTGCTGGTGCAACAGCTGGACGAGGACAAGAACGAGGCGACTTCGGAAGCGCCTGCCGGCAAGACTGCAAACAACAAAACCAACCGCAAACGAGCAAAGTAATGAGTACAGCGACCACTTCAGAAACCTACGATCTCCTGATCATCGGCGGCGGCATCAACGGCGCCGGCGTGGCGCGCGACGCCGCCGGCCGCGGCCTCAAGGTCGCCTTGTGCGAGCAGAACGACTTCGCCGGCGCCACCTCGTCGGCCAGCACCAAGCTGATCCACGGCGGCCTGCGCTATCTCGAATACTACGAATTCCGCCTGGTCGCCGAAGCGCTGGCCGAGCGCGAGCACCTGCTCAACATCGCGCCGCACATCGCCTGGCCCTTGCGTTTCGTCATGCCGCATGTCAAGGGCCTGCGTCCGCGCTGGATGATCCGCCTCGGCTTGTGGATGTACGACCATATCGGCGGCCGCATCACGCTGCCGCATTCGGCCGGAATCGCGCTCGACCGGATGGGCGCGCCGAGCGGCCTGCGCGCCGACATCACGCGCGGCTTCGCTTATTCCGACGCCTGGGTCGACGACGCCCGCCTGGTGATCCTGAACCTGTTGAGCGCACAGGAACACGGCGCCGGAATCTTCGCCCGCACGCGCCTGGTCGACGCCAAACGCAGCAACGGCCAGTGGCAATGCGAAGTCGAAAACACCGTCACCGGCGTCCGCCAGCAACTCACCGCACGCGCCGTCGTCAACACCGCCGGCCCTTGGGTGGCGAAGATGGACCAGTTGCTCAACCCGGCCCGGCAAGACAAGGCGCACGCCGCCGTCAAACTGGTGCGCGGCAGTCACATCGTGGTGCCGCGCCTGTTCGCCGGCGAGCACGCCTACATCCTGCAGAACGACGACAAGCGCATCGTCTTCATGATTCCTTACGAAGACAAGTTCACGCTGATCGGCACCACCGACGTGCCGCAGGAGAACATGGACAACGGCGCCAGCATCAGCGCCGACGAAGAAGCCTACCTGCTGCGCGCGGTCAATCAATACCTGGAAAAACCAGTCGGCGACGCCGACATCGTCTGGCGCTATGCCGGCGTGCGCCCGCTGTTCGACGACGAGTCCGACAATCCCTCGGCGGTCACGCGCGACTACACGCTGGTGCTGCAGGACGCCGACAACACGCCGTGCGTGTCGGTCTACGGTGGCAAGATCACCACCTACCGCCGCCTGGCCGAATCGGTGCTGGAGAAACTGGCGCCCTGGACCAAGACCCGCCGCGGTCCGTGGAGCAAGGACGAAGCCCTGCCTGGCGGCAAGTTCAAGCGCGCCGACCGCGCCCAGGAACTGGATTACCTGAAAAAGAAATACGCCCAGCTCGACGCGCATTTCCTGACGCGCCTGTTCGGTCGCCACGGCCGCATCGCCCACGTCATCCTCAAGGAAGCGCAAACGCCGGCCGAACTCGGCCGCGACTTCGGCGGCGGCCTGGTGCAGCGCGAGGTCGATTACCTGATCACGCACGAATGGGCTTACCAGCCGGACGACATCCTGTGGCGTCGCACCAAGTGCGGCCTGCACATGAGCGAACAGCAGCGCGCCGAATTTGCCGCCTATTTCGACGAGCACTGCGCCATCCGCAAACACCTGGCCGCACAGATGGCGCAGACCTGAGCGCGACCGCATCAATTTGCATCACCATTCATTTCTTTACCGAGGGGACACCGCGATGGCAGCAATTTCGCTCAAGGGCATTACCAAAAACTGGGGAGACGCCCAGGCTGTAAAAGGCATTGATTTCGAAGTGAAGTCGGGCGACTTCACCGTGTTGCTGGGACCGTCCGGCTGCGGCAAGTCGACCACGCTGCGCCTGATCGCCGGCCTCGACACGCCGTCCACCGGCGCCATCCGCATCGGCGAGCGCGACGTCACCAACCTGCCGCCGGCGCAGCGCAAGATCGCCATGGTGTTCCAGTCGTATGCGCTGTTTCCGCACCTGAACGTGCGCGACAACATCCTGTTCGGCGTGCGCGTGCGCAAGGAGCCGGCCAGGCATTTCGACGAGCGTCTCAAGCGCGTCGCCGACATCCTCGGCCTGAGCCATCTGCTCGACCGCCGTCCCGGCCAGTTGTCGGGCGGCCAGCAACAGCGCGTGGCGCTGGGCCGCGCCATCATCGCCGATGCGCCGGTCTGCCTGATGGACGAGCCGCTGTCAAATCTGGATGCCCAACTGCGCCAGGAAATGCGCCGTGAAATCCGCGCCCTCCAACAGCAGCTCAACATGACCATGATCTACGTCACGCACGACCAGACCGAGGCGATGAGCATGGCCGACCAGGTGATCCTGCTGCGCGACGGCAAGATCGAACAGAACGCGCCGCCCGCCGAACTGTATGCACAGCCGGCCTCGGTGTTCGCCGCGCGCTTCATCGGCACGCCGCCGATGAACATCCTGCCGCTGTCCAACAGCACGGCCGGCCT
This sequence comes from Herbaspirillum lusitanum, assembly GCF_026127345.1. NCBI lineage: Bacteria > Pseudomonadati > Pseudomonadota > Betaproteobacteria > Burkholderiales > Oxalobacteraceae > Herbaspirillum > Herbaspirillum lusitanum. Next base: position 267,423 of record NZ_QXFG01000010.1, read on the forward strand.
CGTCATTGAAGGCAGCAGCGGTCCGGTGATCCACCCGCACAACGTCGACGAAGAATGGCAACTCGGCGTGCGTCCCGAGCACATCCATCTGGTCGGGCAAGGCATCGCCGCCACCGTCGACACGATCGAATATTTCGGCGCCGACACCATCGTCGGCTGCCGCGTCGGCCAGGCCTCTCTGCTCATGCGCGTACCGGGCCAGCTGACGCTGGTGCCGGGCGATGCGATCCAGCTGGGCTGGGAACGCGGCAACCAGTATTTCTTCGACAGGAAATCAGGCTTGCGTCGGATTCCGATGTAATCGTTTTCATCGCTTTTCACCCTGCACCACAGACGTACCACCATAACTAATCCGGGAGACAAACATGCGTAGAGTCATTCTGAAATCCATCGCTGCACTGGCCGTCGCCGGCGCTTTCGCCGCGCCGGCATTCGCCGCCAATCCGGTCGAACTGACCTTCTATTATCCGGTCGCCGTGGGTGGCCCGATCACCAAGACCATCGACGGCATGGTCGCCGATTTCGAAAAGCAGAATCCCGACGTCAAGATCAAGGCGGTCTACGCCGGCACCTACCAGGAAAGCATCGTCAAGGCGCTGACCGCGTTCAAGAGCGGCACGCCGCCGACGCTGGCCGTGCTGCTGTCGACCGACCTGTTCACGCTGATCGATGAAAACGCCATCGTGCCGATCGACGGCCTGGCCAACAAGCCGGAAGACAAGAAGTGGATCGAGGGCTTCTACAAGGGCTTCATGGAAAACAGCCAGACCGGCGGCAAGACCTGGGGCATTCCATTCCAGCGCTCCACCATCGTCATGTTCTGGAACAAGAACCTGTTCAAGGAAGCCGGCCTGAATCCGGACAAGGCGCCGGCCAACTGGGCCGACACCATCACCTACGCCAAGAAACTGACCAAGAGCGACGCCAACGGCAACGTCTCGCAATGGGGCCTGAAGATTCCGTCGACCGGCTTCACCTACTGGATGTTCCAGGGCCTGACCACGCCGAACGACACCGCGCTGATGAACGCCGCCGGCACCAAGACCTACTTCGACAAGCCGGCCGCCGTCGAGTCGCTGCAATACTGGGTCGATCTGTCGGCCAGGCACAAGGTCATGCCGGGCGGCGTGATCGAATGGGGCACCACGCCGAAGGACTTCCTCGAACAGAAGGCCGCGATGGTCTGGACCACCACCGGCAACCTGACCAACATCCGCGCCAACGCCAGCTTCCCGTTCGGCGTGGCGATGCTGCCGGCCAGCAAGCATCCGGGCAGCCCGACCGGCGGCGGCAATTTCTATGTGTTCAACAAGACTTCGCCGGAACAACAACAGGCTGCGGTGAAGTTCATCCGCTTCGCCACCGAACCTGCACGCGCGGCCCAATGGTCGATCGCCACCGGTTACGTGGCGCCGCGCCAGGACGCCTGGGATACCCCGGAAATGAAAAAGTACCTGCAGGAAGTACCGGCCGCGGCCGTGGCGCGGGAGCAAATGAAATACGGCGTGGCCGAGTTGTCGACGCATGACAACCAGCGCGTCACCAAGGCGCTGAACGACAACCTGCAGGCTGCCTTGTCCGGCACCAAGACGCCGGAAGCGGCACTGAAGGATGCGCAACGCGAATCCGATCGCATCCTGCGCAGCTGGAATCGTTAATTGACGTTTGGCGAAGCCGGGGCATGCAATCGCCGGTGCAAGGACACGCTCCTGCACCGGCATTGCGCCTGGCCTGAGACAGCAAAAGGCTTTACATGAATCGCACACAATTTTCCATCACACCCTGGCTGCTGCTGATGCCGGCCATGGTGCTGCTGATCGCGTTCACCCACTATCCTGCGGTGGCGACGATCTGGCACAGTTTCTTTTCCACGCCCAAGGGCGCCAGCCCGTCGGTGTTCGTCGGCATGGAAAACTATGCGCTGATGGCCGACGACCCGGTCTTCTGGCGGGCGCTGTTCAACAACCTGTGGTTCGCGCTTGGCACCATCCCGGTCTCGATCGCGCTGGCCATCATGATGGCGCTGTGGGTCAACGACAAGCTGCTGGGCCGCGGCCTGCTGCGCCTGGCTTATTTCACGCCGACGGTACTACCGATGATTGCGGTGGCCAATATCTGGCTGTTCTTCTACACGCCGCAATACGGCTTGCTGGAGCAACTGACCAATGCGCTCGGACTGCCGTCTCACAACTGGCTCGGCAATCCGGACACGGTGCTGGGCTGCATGATGGTGGTGGCGATCTGGAAGGAAGCCGGCTTCTTCATGATCTTCTACCTGGCAGCGCTGCAGCAGATTTCACCGGTGCTGGCGGAAGCCGCCGGACTGGAAGGCGCGTCGCGCTGGCAGTATTTCTGGAAGGTGCAGTTCCCGCTGCTGATGCCGACCACGCTGTTCGTACTGATCAACGCGCTGATCAATTCCTTCCGCCTGGTCGACCATATCGTGGTGATGACCAAGGGCGGGCCGGACAACGCCAGCTCGCTGCTGCTGTACTACATCTATGAAGTCGGCTTCAGCTTTTGGGATTCGTCCTACGCCGCCGCGCTGACCGTGGTGCTGCTGATGATGCTGGCGGTGATCGCCTTCGTCAAATTCCGTATTCTCGACCGCAGGACTCACTACCAATGATCGCTCAAGCCACCAATCCGTTCGGCGAACGGAACAAGATACTGGAAACCGTTGCGGCCTGGGTGCTCGGCCTGCTGTGGCTGCTGCCGCTGATCTATGCGATCTGGACTGCATTTCATCCGGCCGAATTCGCCACGCGCTTTTCGCTGACCGCGCCGCTGACGCTGCAGAACTTCGTCAACGCTTGGAATGCAGCGCCGTTCCCGCGCTACTTCCTCAACACCTTCATGCTGGTGACGATGATCCTGGTCGCGCAGATGGTGCTGGCGACGATGGCCGCCTATGCGTTTTCGCGCTATCGCTTCCGCGGCGACAACATCATGTTCATGCTGGTGCTGATGCAACTGATGGTGATGCCCGACATCCTGATCGTCGAAAACTACAACACCATGAATCTGCTCGGCCTGCGCGACACCATCCTGTCGATCGGCCTGCCTTACTTCGCTTCGGCATTCGGCATCTTCCTGCTGCGCCAGACTTTCAAGACGGTGCCGCGCGAGCTGGACGAAGCGGCCACCGTGGAAGGCGCCAGCGCCATGCAGGTGCTGTGGAAGGTGTACGTGCCGCTGGCCAAGCCGATCTACCTGGCGTTCGGCCTGGTCTCGATCAGCACGCACTGGAATAACTTCCTGTGGCCGCTGATCGTTACCAACTCGGTTGAATCGCGTCCGCTGACGGTCGGCCTGCAGGTGTTCTCGTCCACCGACCAGGGCGTCGACTGGTCGATCATCACCTCGGCCACGCTGATGACTTCGGCGCCGCTGTTGCTGGCGTTCCTGCTGTTCCAGCGCCAGTTCGTGCAGTCGTTCATGCGCGCCGGCATTCGTTGACTTGATGAGGACGCTACGATGAAAATCATCAGCTGGAATATCCAATGGTCGCGCGGCGTCGATGGCGTCGTCGATCCTGCGCGCATCGTGCGCGACGCAAAGAAACTCGGCGACTTCGACGTGCTGTGCCTGCAGGAAGTGGCGGCGAATTTCCCGTCGCTGGCCGGCAGTGCCGGCGAGAATCAGTTCGAGATCTTCGCGCGACTGCTACCGGACTTCACCGCCATCCCGGCAGCCGGTGTCGACGTCGCTGCACCCGACGGCAGCCGGCGCTGCTTCGGCAACATGATCCTGTCGCGCTATCCGGTCTCGCGCGTGCTGCGCCATCAGTTGCCGTGGCCGGTCGACGCCGACGTCATCAGCATGCCGCGCGTGCTGATCGAAGCAACGCTGGATACGCCGCTGGGCGCCGTGCGCGTGATGAACACGCACCTCGAATATTATTCCCTGCTGCAACGCCGCACCCAGGTCGAAGCGATCCGCGCGATCCATGCAGAGACCTCGCTGCGCGCCGCCCGCAGCCGCGTGCGCGACCTGTCTGGTTCGCCTTACCATGCGTTCGACCAGACCTCCAGGACGATCCTCACCGGCGACTTCAATTTCCGTCCGGAAGACCCGCTGCATTCGCGCCTGCAACATCCGTTCAAGGACGGCGTGCCGGGTCTGCGGGACACCTGGGAATACCTGCACGGGAACAAACCGCATCCGCACAATGTCGGTCTATATGACCGCGAACAATGGCCGGAAGCCTTTGCCTGCGACTTCATCTTCGCCAGCGAGGACTTGTTGCCGCGCGTGCGCTCGTTCGAGATCGACAGCGGCACGCGCTCTTCCGACCACCAACCGCAATTACTGGAATTGAAATGAAATCCGTGGACCAATTGCCGCGCGCGCAGGTCACGACCGTGTTCACCGACATCGACGACACACTGACCACCGACGGCAAACTCAGCGCGCAAGCGTATCAATCGCTGGAGACGCTGCAACGCGCCGGCCTGCGCGTCATCCCGGTGACCGGCCGTCCGGCCGGCTGGTGCGACCAGATCGCGCGCATGTGGCCGGTCGACGGCGTGATCGGCGAAAACGGCGCGCTCTACATGTGGCACGACCGCGCCGCCAACAAGCTGCGCACGCGCCATCTGCTGGATGAAACAAGTCGCCGCGATAACACCGGCAGGCTGGCCGCAGTGCGCGACCGCATCCTGCGCGAAGTGCCCGGTTGCGCCGTGGCGTCCGATCAGTTCTGCCGCCAGTACGACCTGGCCATCGATTTTTGCGAAGATGTGCCGCCGCTGGACCGCGCTGCCGTTGATCGCATCGTGCAAATCATGGAAGATGCGGGGATGACTGCAAAAATCAGTTCCATCCACGTCAACGGCTGGTTCGGCGACTACGACAAACTGAGCATGGCGCGCCTCATGATGCGGGAGCGCTACGACGTCGACCTTGCCGATGACGAAGAACGCAGCCGCTGCGTATTCGCCGGCGACTCGCCCAACGATGCACCGATGTTCGCCTACTTCCCGTTGTCGGTAGGCGTGGCCAACGTGCTCGAATTCGCCGACCGCCTGCAACATCCACCGCGCTTCATCACGCGGCATCCTTTCGGCGCTGGATTTGCCGAATTGACCCAACATTTGCTGGAGCCATGACCACCCTTCTCAATCTGCTTTCTGCATTGGCCCTGCTGGTATGGGGCACCCACATCGTGCGCACCGACGTGCTGCGCGTCTACGGCGCGCAGCTGCGCCGCATCCTGAGCACCAGCATCAAGCGTCGCGGCCTGGCCTTCCTGGCCGGCGTCGGCGTCACCAGCCTGGTCCAGAGCAGCAACGCCACCGCCGTCATCGTCTGCTCCTTCGTCGCCCAGGGCCTGGTCGGGCTGACGCCTGCGCTGACCATCATGCTCGGCGCCGACGTCGGCACCGCGCTGATGACGGGCGTGCTGAGTTTCGATCTGTCGTGGATTTCGCCGCTGCTGATTTTCGGCGGCGTGGTGGTGTATCTGTCGCGCCGCCATACCTCGGTGGGACGCCTGGCGCGCGCCGTGATCGGTCTCGGCCTGATCCTGCTGGCGCTGGAACTGATTACTGCGGCGACGCGGCCGATGATCACGGGCGCCGGCATCAAGGTGCTGTTTTCCACACTGACCGGCGACATCATCCTCGACGCGTTGATCGGCGCGGTGTTCGCCATGCTGACCTATTCCAGCCTGGCCGCCGTGCTGCTGGCGGCGACGCTGGCCACGTCCGGGATCATTTCGCTCAAGGTCGCGCTGTGCCTGGTGATCGGCGCCAACCTCGGCAGCGGCATCCTGGCGCTGCTGACTGCCGCCAGCCAGAACGTCGCGGGGCGGCGGGTGGCGCTGGGCAGCATGCTGTTCCGCCTGTCGGGCGCGATCGTGGTGCTGCCCTTCATCAATTACATCGAGTTGTGGATTGCCCTGCTGGGCAAGGACCTGCGCTTCAGCGTGGTGGCCTTCCACGTGCTGTACAACACGGTGCGTTGCGGCCTGCTGCTGCCGCTGGTGGAACCGATGTCGCGCCTGTGCGTACGACTGCTGCCTGAGTCGCAGAAGGACGAGGAAGACGCCGCCGTCGCGCGCCATCTTGACCTCGCCGCAATCGACACGCCCTCGCTGGCGCTGGCCAATGCATCGCGTGAAGTGCTGCGCATCGGCGACCTGATCGAGAAAATGTTGACGAGCCTGTTGCCGGTCATTCGCGACAACAACCAGCTGCGCGCGCAACAGATCCGCAAGCTCGATGACGACGTCGACAAGCTGTACACGGCGGTGAAAATGTATCTGGCGCGCGTCTCGCGCGAAGAGCTCAATGAAAAGGAAGTGCGCCGCTGGACCAACATCGTCACACTGACGATCAACCTGGAACAGGCCGGCGACATCATCGAGCGCATCGTCAAGGGCATTGAAAGCAAGAAGATCGCGCTGCAGCGCAGCTTCTCCGCTGCCGGCATGAACGAGGTCTGTGAAATGCATGCGCGCCTGGTGGCGAGCCTGCAACTGGGCCTGTCTGTGTTCATCGACGGCGACCTCAAGAGCGCGCAAAAACTGCTGGCCGAAAAAGAAGCCTTCCGCGACCTCGAACGCGCTTATTCGAAGACCCACCTGACGCGCCTGGCCGGGGAAACCCAGCAGAGCATCGAGACCAGTTCATTGCATCTGGACCTGATCAGCGACATGCGCCGCATGCATTCGCTGTTCTGCTCGACGGCGTATTCGGTGCTGGATGAAGCCGGCATGCTGCGCCGCAGCCGCATGGACATTGGCGAAGATCCGGTGGCGGTGCAGGAGCGCCAGGAGTTCGGCGACTATTCGCATCCGCCCTGATCACGGGCGTCGGCCGATGTTCCCGGTCAGTGCCCGGAAATCTCCGAAATCGACATGCGCACGACCTTGCCGGTCTCCATGTCGAAATGCACGTTGAACAGCCGTTCTTCATGGACGTGCAGGTATTTCCAGTCCCACACTTCTTCCTTCTTGCGGGCGAACGGCATCACGGTGCGCGGGCGGCCGAGCATGTTGCGCACTTCTTCGCGCGTCATGCCTTTTTGCACCCTGTCGAAATTTTCGGCTGTCAGCACTTGTTGGTAATCCGACAATTTTCCATCGGCGCCGATGCGGAACATCCAGGTCCGCACGCCCTGCGGTCCTTTCGGATATTCCAGCGTGCGGCCGCCATCGCTTTCCTCGCGCACGCTGTCCGGCTGCCCCATGACGCTGCGCACGTCGGCCTCGGTCGATGCGCCTTTGTTCAACTTGTCCAAACCGAATTCCTCCACGGGATTGCCGTTGCGGTCGCAACCGAGCGCGAGCACCGTCGCGCAGATGGCCGCCAGCCGGGCCAGCAACTTGTTTTTGATCATGGTCATCTTTGATATCAGAGCTTCAAGACAGGGTAGAATAGCGGTTATTGGCCAGTTAACAAGAATTCCCGGGATAAATCATGTTCTTCAGCAAACTTTTCACCTCGTACGAGTCGGAAGCCACCAAGTTCATCGCCGAGCTCAAGGCAAAGAATCCCAACCTCGAAGAAGAACAACGCGCCGGTCGCGCCCTGCTGTGGGACAAGACGCCGCTGGATCTGGACAAGACCGCGCGCGAGACCGAATCCCGCGTCAAGCAACAGTCCTACGTCTACCAAAATCACTAATTCGCCAGCATGATCGAAAACGCCGGGACTCCATCCTCCGACGCTGCCGAACTGACGCTGGAAGGCCAGCCGGACTCGACTCCCAACGTGGTCGACGGCGTCGCCTTTGCGAAGCTGTACGGCGAGCCGCTGTTCAAGCTGCCGACCGATCTGTACATTCCGCCGGACGCGCTGGAGGTTTTCCTGGAAGCGTTCCAGGGACCGCTGGATCTGCTGCTCTACCTGATCCGCAAACAGAACTTCAACATCCTCGACATCCCGATGGCGCAGGTCACCCTGCAATACCTGGAATACGTCGAACAAATCCGCAAGCACAACCTTGAGCTGGCCGCAGAATACCTGCTGATGGCGGCGATGCTGATCGAGATCAAATCGCGCATGCTGCTGCCGGTCAGGAAGGCCGACTCCGGCGAAGAAGCCGAAGATCCGCGCGCCGAGCTGGTGCGCCGCCTGCTCGAATACGAACAGATGAAACTGGCCGCGCAGGAGCTCGATTCGCTGCCGCAAGTCGGCCGCGACTATGTACGCACCCAGGTTCACATCGAACAAACCGTCGTCGTGCGCTGGCCCGAGGTAAACCTCGACGACCTGCAGGCGGTGTGGGCCGACATCATGCGCCGCGCCAAACTGACCGAACATCACCACATCAGCCGCGAAGAACTGTCGGTGCGCGAGCACATGACCGGCATCCTGCGCCGCCTGCGCTCGGCGCGCTTCGTCGAATTCGCCGAGCTGTTCGATCCGGCGCGCGGCGTGCCGGTGCTGGTGGTGAACTTCATCGCCCTGCTTGAGCTGGCCAAGGAAACCCTGATCGAAATCACCCAGGCCGAAGCCTTCGCGCCGATTTATGTGCGGCTGTCGTATTCTCCAAGCTGATCCACCCAGCTGAGTTGCCGGGCTGCCGAACCACCCTTCAGCCCGGTCGCTCCTTTAGAGCACAGTCCGCTTCCGCATCCATCCACGACACAACGCCATGAAAATCATCTCGTCCATCGAAGAACTGCGCGACCAGCTGCGCGGCCAATTGCGCACCGCCTTCGTCCCGACCATGGGCAACCTGCACGAAGGCCATTTGTCGCTGATGCGCCTGGCCCGCACCCACGGCGATCCGGTGGTGGCGTCGATTTTCGTCAACCGCCTGCAATTCGGACCGAACGAAGACTTCGACAAGTACCCGCGGACCTTCCAGGCCGACATCGACAAGCTGGAGAAGGAAGGCGTCTACGTCCTGTTCGCACCGACGGAAAGAGATCTCTATCCCGAGCCGCAGGAATACCGCGTGCAGCCGCCGGATGACCTCGGCAATATCCTCGAAGGCGAATTCCGTCCCGGCTTTTTCACCGGCGTGACCACCGTCGTGCTCAAGCTGTTCTCCTGTGTGCAGCCGCGCGTGGCGGTGTTCGGCAAGAAGGATTACCAGCAGCTCATGATCGTGCGCAACATGGCGCGCCAGTTTGCGCTGCCGACCGAAATCATCGCCGCCGAAACCTGGCGCGCCGACGACGGCCTGGCGCTGTCTTCGCGCAACGGCTACCTGTCGGCCGATGAGCGCACCGAAGCGCCCGAGTTGTACAAGGTGCTCAACCAGGTCGCCGACGAAGTGCGCAGCGGCCACTTGGACATCTCCAAACTGGAACGCAAGGCCATGGATGCGCTGGCGCAGCGCGGTTGGCAGCCAGATTACATCTCGATCCGCAAGCGCAACGACTTGCAACCGCCGTCCGCCGGCGATCTGGCGCAGGGCGAACAACTGGTCGTGGTCGCCGCCGCCAAACTCGGCAAGACGCGCCTGATCGACAATCTCGAAGTCTGATGCGCCACCGGCTGACGCCGCTGCGGTCCGCCCTGCCGGCGGTGCTTGTGTTGCTTTGTGCAGGCAACGCCGCCGCAAGCATCACCGTCACCGATGATTTCGGCAACGACATCCGCCTCGACAAACCCGCGCGCCGCATCGTCAGCCTGTCGCCGCACACCACCGAATTGCTCTACGCCGCCGGCGCCGGACCGTATGTCATCGGCGTGAGCAACTACAGCAACTATCCTCCGGCCGCGTTGCAAGTGGCCTCGGTCGGCCGCATCAGCGCGGTCGACATCGAAAAAATCCTCACCCTCAAACCCGACCTGATCCTGGCCTGGCGCAGCGGCAATTCGGCCTCGCAGTTGCAGCAGCTGCGCTCATTCGGCTTGCCCGTGTTCGAAAGCCAGCCGGCCGATTACGCGACGATTGCGACGTCGCTGGAACGGCTGGGCGCGCTCAGCGGCACCGAGGAGCAAGGCCGCAAAGCCGCCGCCGATTTCCGCGCGCGCTGGCAAGCGCTGAGCCGCAGCTATCGCGACCGCAAGCCGGTCAACGTGTTCTATCAGATCTGGGGACGCCCGCTGATGACGCTCAACGGCAAGCACATGGTGTCGACGGTGCTGCGCACCTGCGGCGGCAACAATATCTTCGGCGACCTGCCGCAGCTGGCGCCGCACGTCAGCCTGGAGTCGGTGATCGCCGCCAATCCGGAGGCCATCCTCGCACCCGACGACGCCAAGGATCACCCGCTGGATGAATGGCGCCAGTTCGGCAAGATGAAGGCGGTGGCCGCCGGCAACCTGTTCACGGTCAACGCCGACTGGCTGAACCGGCCGGGGCCGCGTGTGCTGGATGCGACCGAAGAAGTCTGCAAGATTCTCGACACGGTGCGTTCGCGCCGCCCGCCCGGATAGCAAGCCGTCAGACCGGCATCAGCCATTTCCCGGCAGCAGTTTCCACCATCTCGAAACGACAGCCGTAGGCCGCTTCCAGCAGATCCGGACGCAGGATATCCGCGGCCCTGCCCTGCCAGACTTTCCCCTCTGCGATCAACAGCACGTGCGATGCAAAACGCGTCGCCAGATTGATGTCGTGCATGGTGGCGACGACGGCGTGATCGTCGTCCGCCAGTTCTTTCAGCGTGCGCATCACCAGTTGCTGAGCGGCGACGTCCTGATGTGAAGCCGGTTCGTCCAGCAGATAGAGTTGCGGCGCCTGCAGCATCAGCGTCGCCGTCGCCACGCGCTGGCGCTCGCCTCCCGACAGGCGCATTACGTCTGCATCGGCGTAAGACGCCATGTCCAGACGTTGGAGTGCATGCAATGCCGCGCGCCGATCGGCTTCATCGGGCCACCCCCAGCCAGGACGATACGGATGCAAACCCGCCATCACGCTGTCCAGCACGCTGCAGGGAAACGCGTCCAGCTGTTGCTGCGCCTGCAGGCCGCGCCACAAGGCCAGTTGCTGCGGTGTCGCGTGCTTGATGTCGCCCTCCGGAGAAAGGACGCGACCGGACGTCGGCGACAACAGACCGGCAACGGCATGCAGCAAGGTGCTTTTGCCGATGCCGTTTTTCCCGAGCACGCACCAGAATTCTCCGGCGCGTACTTGCCAGTCGAAGTTCTCCAGCAAACTGGCGGCGCCGGCGCGTAGCGTCAGCGCCTCCACTTGCAATAGCAAAGCCGCCGTCATGCGCGACTCCGCGCCAGCAGCCACAGGAACAGCGGCACGCCGGTCAGCGCCGTGATGACGCCGACCGGCAATTGCATCGGCGCGACGACGGTGCGCGCCGCCAGATCGGCCAGCGTCAAGCCGGCGCCTCCGGCCAGCGCCGCAGCCGGCAGCAACACGCGCTGGTCGTTGCCGACCAGCAGGCGCAAACCGTGCGGCACCACCAGGCCGACGAAGCCGATGGTGCCGGCCAGCGTCACCGCAGCGGCGGTCGCCAGCGACGCCGCGCACAAGGTCGCCACGCGCAGGCGCACCACCGGCACGCCCAGCAGCTGCGCAAAACTTTCACCGCGCGCCAGCAGGTTCAGGCGCGGCGCATTCCATATCGACCACAGCAGGACTGCGCCGGCGATGGCGGCGGCCAACGGCAGGAAGCGGCTGTCTTCGAGATCGCCCATGAGCCAGAACACCATGCCGCGCAATTGCGTATCTCCCGCCAGCGTCAGCACCAGCGTGATCACGGCGCCGAAGCCTGCGGCCAGCATCACGCCGGTCAGCAGCAAACGATGCCCGGCCGCCATCGGCGACAACGGCAAACGCCGCAGCGATTTTCCGACCAGGCCGAACAGCAGCAGCACCGCCAGGCCCGCGCCCAAGGCGGCGCCGACGGCGGCAATGTTCTGGCGCGGCAGACCGATCGACGCCGCCAGCAGCATCGCCAGCAAGGCGCCCGCCGCAGAGCCGCCGGAGACGCCGAGCACATAAGGTTCAGCCAAGGGATTGCGCAGCAGCACCTGCATCAGCGCGCCCCCCATCGCCAGCAAGGCGCCGACGGTGAATGCCGTCAATGCGCGCGGCACGCGCAATTGCAGCAGCATGGCGATATCGGCTGGATCGCCGCCAGGGCGCAGGCAGCCGGTGCTGCCGCACAGACCCGCCAGCACGAGCGCCAGCCCGGCCACTACGGCCAGGCAGGAAAGCAGCAAGATCGCTCTGCGCATGAAGTCCTTGAGGTGATTTAAAAGTCGTAACGGGCGGTGAATTTTACTGCACGGCCGCGTTCGGGATAGATGCCCGACGCGCAGCCGAAGGCTTGCGAGAAATAATGCCGGTCACCCAGGTTGCTGCCCGTCAGCGCCAGTTCCCATGCGCTCACTCGCACCGCATAGCGCGCATCAACCGTGGTGTATGAGGGCATGCGCGCATTGCAGGTGTTGCTGAAGTCGCTGCCGTAGCGCTGTGCATCGGCCCACTGCACGCCAAGATTGACCGTTTGAATACCGGACTGCCAGTTCAGCCGCGCCGAAGCGGTGTTCTTCGGCACCAGCACCATTTCCTTGCCGGCGTTCGGACCGCCCGTGAAGGTGGCTGCAATATGCTGGAAATTCGCCTTGAGGCTGAAGTCAGCGTTCAGGCGCGCAGTGGCTTCAAGTTCGACGCCCTGCCGTTTGGTCGGATCGAGATTGACGTTGGCGCCGAACGCGCCGACGGTGGGATCGTAGAACAATTCATCCTTGATGCGATGACGAAACCACCTGAGCGTGGCGTTGTTGTCGGCGCCGCCCCAGGTCGCACCGAACTCCAGGTCATGCGAGGTCTGTGGCTTGAGGATTTCTCCTGCCGCCAGCACGATGCCGCGATTTTCGTCGGCAGTCGGCAGGCGATAGCTTTGGCCCGCCTTGCCGAACAGGCGCAATGACGGGACCACCGCATGGCTGACCTGCAGATCCCATGCATTGACGCCCTGCGCCTTGTCATAGGCGCTGGCGGTGCTGCGCTTGTCCATCACTTCGTGACGCAGGCCCAGCGCGATACGGGTATTGCCGGCGATCTGCACTTCATCGCGCACGTACGCGGCGCGTGCAGTCTGCGCCGCGTCGCCGCTGCCGTCGACATTGCCGATTTGCCATTCAGAGAAATCAATGCCGGCCACCAGTTCGTTCTTCAGCACGGTGCCTTCTGTGAGATGACGCAAGCGCGGCGAAAATTGCGTGGTGCGGCTGTGCACTTCGCTGACTGTGCCGCCGCCGTAGCTGGCGCGCGAGATTTTTTCGCGATGCGACAGTTCGGCGGCAGCTTCCAGCGCGCCGAACTTTCGCTCGAAGAAGGCGGTAATGCGGTCGCTGTCATACGAACCGTAGTCTTTCGGGCTGGTGGTCTGGCGTGGATTGGCGAGGAATTGCGCCATGCTCAGCGAACCGGCCAGGCCGTAGTCGGCGCGCGCCAGATCGACCCGCAGGCCGAACCGACCTTCATTGGAAAACCACTGCGCCGTGCCGCTGAAATTCTCCTGATTGGAAGCATTGTTGTCGCGATAATTGTCGGCGTGCTGCTTGCTATACGCCGCATTCAATGCGAAGCCGTCCCAGCCTTTGGCGACACTGGCGCGACCGCTGCGCAAACCGTAATTGCCTACCTCGCCGACCACGCTGCCATGAACCGCGTCCGCAGCCGGACGTTTGGTGATGATCTGGATGGTGCCGCCGGTGGCGCCGTCGCCATACAGCACACTGCTGCCGCCGCGCACGATTTCAATGCGCTCGACGGAATCGATCGGCACCGATGACAGCAAGGCGGTCGACAATTCGTTTTCAGACAGACGCACGCCATTGATCAAGATCACCATGTTCTGATCTCCGTTGCTGCCGAAGCCGCGCATGTCGAGCGCGAAGTCGCCCGGACCTGCCAGGCTCTGGCGACCGTACACGCCGCCCAGTTTGCGAATTGCCTCGTTGACATTGTCGATGCCGGCGTTGCGGATGTCTTCTGCACCGATCACGGTCGCGCCCACGGGTGGAAACGCCGGGTCGTTCGGAAAGCGCGAGGCGGTCACGAGGACCGGAGTGAGGTTTTGATCGCCGGCGGCTTGTGCCGCGGAGCAGGCAAGCGGAAAGGCAACGAAAGCGCAGGCAATCGCGGTGCGGCGGGATGGAACGGTGAATGTCATGATGTTCGTTTGCAATGATCTCCGCGCCTGCCTCCCCGCAAGCCGGATTGAAATGGAAAGCTACGCCTTCCCCTGTCGTGGCCGGTATCCGGGCTACAAGCGGACCCGCCGCGCCTTCCCATGACGCGTCGCAAACAAGCTGCGCAGCGATCACAGTGGCGAGGTCGGCAGGTTGCCGTTCCGACAAGAAACGACGCTTGCTTACCGTTGCGGGGGCAGCGCACGTTGGCGGACGTACAGACTTGCGAGACGACCGCGCCGTGCTTCCCGTTTAACTGCCGGCACGAGCATGCCGGCGAGCACCAAAACGGCGCAATTGTATGCGCCAACGCCACAAGCGGCAATCGTCCGTGACAAACGAAGCGGGCTTGCATTATGATTGCCCGAAGATCAACAGGATCGCCATAACGCCATTTAAATGGGGAATTTTCATCGCTTTTTAGCCGATGGAGCCGCTTGACAGGGACTTATAATCCATTCAACAAATAGCGGAAGTCCGTCTCTGCCGGGACACACTCCGGAGGATCAGGCAAAAACAGGGGCAAGCTCTCTACAGATTTTTTATTTGTTGCCGATATGCAATGGATATCCGGCGGCCGCTGCCGCGCACTTACAGCAACAGGAGCTTCCTATCACTGAACCATCTCGTCGAACCTTGTAATTCAGTTGTGACAGATTACCTGCCTCGCGGCGGAAGCAAATAACGCATCAAATTTGTATGGAGATACCAAGATCATGAGTGACGACGTTGATTTAGAGGCACTATTCGATGAGATTTCGGCGCAAACCCTGCCGGCTTCGGTTGCAGCAGCTGCACCGGCAGCTCCGGCCCCCTCGGGCGCAACCGAAGATCCGCTCGAAGACCAGTCCGACAAACCCATGTACGAACGTCTGGGCGGCATCGTCCGTCTGCTGCACGATTCCATGCGCGAACTCGGCTACGACCGCTCGCTGTCGGATGTCGCTTCGCAGATCGGCGACGCCCAGGGGCGCTTGGAGCACGTTGCCACGCTGACCGAACAAGCCGCCAACAAGGTGCTCAATTCGATCGACGCCGGCATGCCGGCCCAGGACGCCCTCGCCAGCAAAGCCAAGGACATCGATGACCGCTGGGCGCGCCTGTTCGCCGGCCAGATGAACATCGACGAATTCAAGAACCTGGCCAACGATTCCAAGAAATTCTCTTCCGCCGTCATCGAAGCCACCGAGGTCGAAAAGGCCCGCATGCTCGAAATCATGATGGCGCAGGACTTCCAGGACATCACCGGCCAGTTGATCAAGAAGATCGTCGGCATCACCGCCATCGCGGAACGTGAGCTCGCGCAGCTGCTGCGCGACAACGCACCGCCGGAAGTCAAGGCGGCGATCGGGGCCGACAAACCGGTAGAGTTGTTGAACGGACCTTCTGCTCCCGGCTCGGCCATGGCGCAGAATGATGTGGATGACTTACTCGCTAACCTGGGGTTCTAATGGATGATGAAATGCTCAAGGATTTTGTCGTTGAGGCCTTGGACCTCGCGACTAGCGTTGAAGAGCATCTACTGACTCTTGAACGGCATCCTGACGATCTGGAAATTCTGAACGCGGTTTTCCGCGCCTTCCACACCATCAAGGGCGGTGCGGGTTTCGTCAATTTGCCGGCCATGGTATCGGCCTGTCACTTGACGGAAAACCTGTTCGACGCGCTGCGCACCGGTAAGGCATCCGTCACGCCGCTGGCGATCGAAGCGGCGCTGCAAGCCAGCGGCTTCGTCGCCGACCAGCTCAATGAGCTGGCCAACGGCGCCGATCCGGCCAGCCTGGCGTCGATGCCGCAGGACCTTGAAGACATTCTGACGCAAGCGATTGAAGGCAATGCAGCGGCGCCGGCAGCGGCTGCATCTGCGGCCATTGCTGCCACGCCTGCTGCGGGTGCTGCGGGTGCTGCGGGTGCGCCGGCTGCCGGCGCGGCGCCTTCCGCCAACGTCGGCGCCAGCGTGCTCGGCGCTGATGGCTCGCTCGACTGGAACGCCTTGTATCAGGCTGTTTCCGGCGGTACCGGCGAGGTAGCGCCAATTGCTGCCGCACCTGTTCAAGCTGCGCCTGCGGAAGCGGAAAGCAGCTCCGGCCATCCGAAGTCGCTGCCGTCCGCGACGCCGACGCCGAAGCCGGCTGCGGCCCCCGTGCAAGCACGTCGCGCCACTGACAATCAGCCCGGCAACGCCAAGGAAGAAAGCATCCGTATCGATGCCGGCAAGCTCGATGCGCTGCTGGAAGTTGCCGGCGAATCGGTGCAGGCCGCCAACCAGGCCGCCGTACTGCTGGAAAAATTGCAACAGTTCAAGTTCGAAGGCACCGCCGCTTCGCTGATGTCGACGCTGGCCGAAACCCTCGGGCGCGCGTCGCGCTATTCCAGCGAACTGCAACGCGCCACGCTGTCGACACGCATGCAACCGGTCGGCCGCCTGTTCCAGAAATTCCCGCGTCTGGTACGCGAACTTGCCAAGGACCTGGGCAAGGACGTCGACCTGGCGATTTCCGGCGCCGAAACCGAAGTCGACCGTGTGGTCGTGGACAGCCTCTACGATCCGCTGGTCCACATGCTGCGCAACTCGCTCGACCACGGCATCGAAACCGATCGCGGCGCCGCCGGCAAACCGAACAAGGCAACCATTTCGCTCAAGGCATGGCAAGAAGCCAGCAGCGTCATGATTGAAATCTTCGACGACGGCAAGGGCATGGATCCCGATTTCCTGCGCAAGAAGGCAATCGGCAAGGGACTCATCGGCGAACACGAAGCGCAAAGCCACGACGAAGCGCTGCAACTGGTGTTCCTGCCGGGCTTCTCGACCAAGGAAGTGGCGTCAAGCGTGTCCGGCCGCGGCGTCGGCATGGACGTGGTGAAGACGGCGGTGGAAAAACACCGCGGCACCATCCGCATCGATTCGACGCTGGGCGTCGGTACGCGTTTCTCGATCCGTCTGCCGATCGAATTGTCGATCATCCCGACCATGCTGGTGCGCACCGCCGGTGCAGCGCTGGCCTTGCCGATGGCGGTGGTGGAACGCGTGGTGGAATTGCCGGCCGAGTTCGACGAAGTCGGCGGCGCGCCGGTGTTGCGCGATCAAGGTCGTCCATTGCCGGTGCACTCGCTGGCCGGCGTACTTGGCTATGAACCGGGCAACGAACGTGTCGGTATCGTCATGGCGGTACCGCACCCCTACATCCTCAGCGTCGGCGCCGTAGAAGGCACTGCCGATCTGGTGATCAAACCGTTGACCGCGATCCAGACCAATGGCATTACCGGTACTGCACGCTCTGCTGAAGGTGAACTGGTGCTGGTGGTCGGCCTCTCCTTCCTGCTGGAAGGCTGCCGTTCCGCTGCCAAGGCCGTCGCACAAGTCTGAGCAGAAAACCGGAAAGAAAAAATGAAAAAAGCTGAGGCCGTTCGCGGTCTCAGCTTTTTTTACGCCATGCGGTAACGCTATCGGACACGACTCAATGATGCTGCGGCGCCGGTGCATAACGTTCCGACAGCGCCTCATACAGCGGCGGCGCAAAGAAACGGGAGACGCGACTGGCCAGCAAGGCCGTCGCCATCAATGAAATCACCAGCGCATGCCCGTTGATCATCTCCATCACGATCACGAAGGCGGTGATCGGCGATTGCGTCACCGCCGCCAGGTAACCCACCATCGCCAGGGCGATCAGCATCGACAGCGAGGTGTGTTCGAACACCATGTGCAGCAAATTGCCAAAGCCGGCGCCGATCGACAGCGACGGTGCGAAGATGCCGCCCGGAATCCCCGGCAGGTAAGAGCCCACCATCGAGGCCATCTTGGCCACGGGATACCACGCCGACAACTGCGTCTGACCGCTCAGTAAACCCTTGGCTTCGGCATAGCCGCTGCCGAAAGTCACGCCGCCCGCGCATACGCCGACGATCGCCACGACCAGGCCGCACAATGCGCCGAACACCACTGGACGCTCGGCACGCAAGGTGCGCAACGGCGCCGGAATCCACTTGTGGGTATTGAGCAGCAGCCAGCAAAAGATACCACCGGCCACGCCCATCAGGATGCCACTGACGACGACCGCAACGATCAATTCACGCGCGCTGTCATTGCCGGCATTGATGGTGCCGAAATAGGTGTAGTTGCCGTTCAGGCCGAGTGCGACGATGCCGGCGAAGATGATGGTGGTGATGACGATACCGCTGGCGCGCTGCTCGAAGCTGCGCGACAGTTCTTCGATCGCGAAGACGATGCCGGCCAGCGGTGTGTTGAAGGCGGCCGACAAACCGGCTGCGGCGCCGGCCAGGATAAGGCGTCGTTCGAGGATGGCGCTGGGACGCGGATAGAAACGCCGCATGTTGTACATCAGCGCGGCGCCGACATGCACCGTCGGTCCTTCGCGGCCGATGGTGAAGCCGCCCAGAATGCCGAGGAAGGAGATGCCGATCTTGCCGCCGAGGATTTTCAGCGTCAGCAACGCGGGCGCACGAGAGGGACGCGGAGTTCCGCGATCGTTCTCCTCTGCCAGAGAGGCAATCACCTGGGGAATCCCGCTACCCTCCGCCCCCGGAAAAAAACGGCGCGTCAACCACACGCACAGGGCGCTCATGGCCGGCGTAAGGATCAGCGGCAGCCAAACGTGATCGCGCTGCATGGCGCTGAACATCTCAAAACCGAAATCGATCAGCCAGGCGTACATCACCGCCACCAGGCCCACCAGCACGGCGCCCAGCCACAGAATCCCGTATTGCAGCCACAGCCGGCGCGCCCGGCGGAGAGTATGGCCATGCAGGCCGGCAAGCATCGACATCATTGCTTCAGTTCCGATTATTCAGATAGTTGGATCCAGCTGCCCGCGGGCAAGTCAGAGTTCGTACATGTCCTTCTCGCCTTCCATGACCTGCCCGATCAACTTGCGGTTGAGCGTCGGCGCCAGCAATTCGATGAAGGTATAGACATAGCTGCGCAAGTAGGCGCCCTGCTTGAGCGCCACGCGGGAGACGTTGGTGCCGAACAGATGGCCGGCCGGGAGCGAACGCAGGCCGCGGTCGCGGTCGGCATCGAAGGCCATGCCTGCGATGATGCCCACGCCCATGCCCAGCTCGACGTAGGTCTTGATGACGTCGGCGTCGATGGCTTCAAGCACGATATCCGGTTTCAGGTCGCGCAGCGAGAACGCGTGGTCGATCTTGCTGCGGCCGCTGAAGGCGGCGTCGTAAGTGATCAGCGGATAGCCGGCGATTTCTTCCAGCGACAGGTTTTTGGATTTCAGCAAGGGGTGCTCGGGCGGCACCACCATCACATGTTCCCATTGATAACATGGCAAAGAGACAAGTCCTTCGCCCGAAGCCAGCGCTTCGGTGGCGATGGCAATGTCGGCCTGGTCGTTGCGCACCATTTCGGTAATCTGCTTGGGATTGCCTTGCAGCAATGACAACCTGACCTTGGGATACTTTTGCGTGAAGGCCTGCACCACCTTCGGCAGCGAATAGCGCGCCTGGGTGTGCGTGGTGGCGATGGTGAAGCTGCCGCTGTC
The DNA here is from genome assembly GCF_026127345.1 of Herbaspirillum lusitanum. Lineage (NCBI taxonomy): Bacteria > Pseudomonadati > Pseudomonadota > Betaproteobacteria > Burkholderiales > Oxalobacteraceae > Herbaspirillum > Herbaspirillum lusitanum. The sequence continues at coordinate 286,999 of NZ_QXFG01000010.1, forward strand.
GTGGGCGGCGAACTCCTTGCCGATGCGCTTGAGGCCGTCGACTTCCTGCATGATCAGCTCGACCGAGCGCAACACCGCGCGGCCCGGCTCGGTCAGTCCGCGGATGCGTTTGCCATGACGGGTAAAGATGTCGACGCCGAGTTCTTCTTCCAGCTCGATGATCGCTTTCGAGACGCCGGGTTGCGAGGTGAACAACGCTTTGGCGGCTTCAGTCAGATTGTAGTTTTGCCTGACCGCTTCCCTGACGAAGCGGAACTGATGCAGATTCATGGACTGTCCTTCGATATGCTCAGCAAATGAATTTGTATATGCCGAATGTGCATATAAGCAAATAAATAGTATGTAGTTTGGTTTGAGGCCTAAGTTTATTACGATTCGACCTGTTATAGACGAGGTGTTATGACTGTTTCTTATGTAGTCAGCGGATTTGCTGTCGGTGTGCTGGTCGGATTGACCGGTGTCGGCGGCGGCTCGCTGATGACTCCCTTACTGACGCTGCTGTTCGGCATCCACCCCAGCGTGGCGGTCGGCACCGACCTGGCCTTTGCTTCGGCGACGAAGACGGCCGGCACGTTCGCGCATCGCTTCAAGGGTACCGTACGCTGGGATATCGTGCGCCGTCTGTGCTACGGCGCCCTGCCCGCGGCGATTGTCACGACGCTGCTGCTCAAGCATTTCGGCGCAGTCAGCGACGGCATCAGCCTCGTCATCCGTTATTCCATCGCTATCTCCGTTTTCCTCACGGTGATCGCTTTGCTGTTTAAGAGTAAACTTCAGGATTGGTTGAATGCCCATCCCGAGCGCCAGCTGCAAGGCCTCAAGCTGACGCGGGCGACCATTCTGGCAGGCGCCGTGCTGGGTGCGCTGGTGACGATCTCTTCGATCGGCGCCGGTGCGGTCGGGGCCACGCTGCTGGTGCTGTTGTACCCGCGTCTGTCGCCCGCGGAAGTCGCCGGCACCGACATCGCTTATGCGGTGCCGTTGACGGCGATTGCGGCGTTCGGTCACTGGTGGCTGGGTTCAATCGACTGGAGCCTGCTCGGCGCGTTGCTGCTGGGTTCGGTGCCGGGCATCACCATCGGCTCCCTCGCCGCGCGTGCGGTGCCGGAGAAATTTCTGCGTGGCCTGCTGGCGATTACGCTGACGAGCGTTGCCTTGAAGCTGATTTGGTAGGCTGTTTTTTTATCACATGAAGTCTCCATGAAAGACTTCTGCAAGACGTTAACAGGGATGACAAGATGTACCGTTATGACCAATACGATCACCTGATCGTCAAAGAGCGCGTTGCCCAGTACCGCGACCAGGTCCGCCGCCGCCTTTCCGATGAACTGATCGAGGACGAATTCCGCATCCTGCGCCTGCAGAACGGCCTGTACCTGCAGCGCCATGCCTACATGCTGCGCATCGCGGTTCCCTACGGTCTGCTGGCATCGCGCCAGGTCCGCATGTTTGCCCACATCGCGCGCAAATACGATCGTGGCTACGGTCACTTCACCACGCGCCAGAACATCCAGTTCAACTGGATCAAGCTGGAAGAATCGCCGGACATCCTGGCTGAACTGGCCACGGTCGAAATGCACGCCATCCAGACTTCCGGCAACTGCATCCGCAACACCACCTCGGACGAACTGGCCGGCGTTGCCGCCGACGAGATCGTGGATCCGCGTCCCTACGCAGAACTGATCCGCGAGTGGAGCACCTTCCACCCCGAGTTCGCTTACCTGCCGCGCAAGTTCAAGATCGCCATCAGCGGTTCCGAGCAGGACCGCGCTGCGACCGCCGTGCATGACATCGGCCTGCATGTGATCAAGAACGACGCCGGCGAAGTCGGTTTCCGCGTGCTGGTCGGCGGCGGCATGGGCCGTACGCCCATCCTCGGCAGCCAGATCCGCGACTTCCTGCCATGGAAGCACGCGATGTCTTACCTGGAAGCGATCCTGCGCGTGTACAACCAGTACGGCCGCCGCGACAACATCTACAAGGCGCGCATCAAGATCCTGGTCAAGGCCATCGGCCCTGAAGAGTTCGCGCGCCAGGTTGAAGCCGAATGGCAGGACATCAAGGACGGCCCGTCGACGCTGACCGAAGAAGAACTGCAGCGCGTGGCGAACTACTTCACCGAGCCTGCGTATGAAACCCTGCCGGCTACCGACGCCGAATACGAACGCCTGAAGGCCGAAGACAAGGGCTTCGCCAACTGGATCAAGCGCAACGTCAAGGAACACAAAGTGCCCGGCTATGCAGCCGCGATCCTGTCGCTGAAGAAAACCGGCGTGCCGCCGGGCGACATCACCGCCGACCAGCTCGACTTCGTCGCCGACCTGGCCGACCGTTACAGCTTCTCCGAATTGCGCGTCACGCACGAGCAGAACCTGGTGCTGGCCGACGTCAAGAAAAGCGAACTGTACGCGCTGTGGAAAGAAGCCAGGGCGCACGGCCTGGCGACGCCGAACATCGGCCTGCTGACCGATATCATCTGCTGCCCCGGCGGCGACTTCTGCTCGCTGGCCAACGCCAAGTCGATCCCGATCGCACAAGCCATCGCGGAACGCTTCGACAACATCGACTTCCAGCATGACATCGGCGACATCGAACTGAATATCTCGGGTTGCATCAACGCCTGCGGCCACCACCATGTCGGCAACATCGGCATCCTGGGCGTCGACAAGGACGGCGCCGAGTGGTATCAGGTGTCGCTGGGCGGCGCGCAAGGCAATACCTCCAGCATCGGCAAGATCATCGGCCCGTCGTTCTCGGCGCACCAGATGCCGACCGTGATCGACCGCCTGTTGCAGGTGTATGTCAAACAACGCATCGAAGACGAACGCTTCATCGACACCGTGCGCCGCATCGGCGTCACGCCGTTCAAGGACTTCGTCTATGCAAGCCCGATCAAAGCAGGTCATGTAACCGGAGAAGACGTCTGTGCCTAATACCGCCCACATCATCAAGGACAAAGTCGTCATCAGCGATGACTGGACCGTACTGCGCCTGAACGAAGGTGAAACACCGGAAGGCGTCGCCGTCCCGGAAGGCAAGATCATCGTGCCGCTGAAGGTATGGCAGGCGCAACGCGGCAACTTGCAAGGCCGCCCGGAACTCGGCGTCTGGTTCGCCAGCGACGAGCGTCCGGAAGCGTTGAAGGACGATCTGCAACCATTCAAGGTCATCGCCGTGGACTTCCCCAAGTTCGCCGACGGCCGCGGCTATTCGATCGCCTACAATCTGCGCGCCCGCCTCGGCTACACCGGCGAACTGCGCGCCATCGGCGACGTGCTGCGCGACCAGCTGTTCTACATGCAGCGCGTCGGCTTCAACGCCTTCGCCGTGCGCGCCGACAAGAACATCCACGATGCATTGAAGGGCCTGACCGATTTTTCGGAAAAGTACCAGACCTCGTGGGATGAGAAGAACCCGCTGTTCCGTCGCGCCAAACGCGAGACGGTCGTCACCCGCGATTAAGCATCGTCACGATCAGGGGAAAAGGAAGTAACGCCATGTCCGAACAAGCTTTGCAAGCGCTCATCGAAGCTACCCGCGCCACGCTGGAAAAGATCGCCGCCGACTACACGCCTGCCGTGTTCGCCTCCAGCATGGCGGCGGAGGACATGGTGCTGACTGACCTCATCCTGCGCGGCAAGCTGCAGGACAAGATCGGCATCTTCACGCTGGAAACCGGCCGTCTGCACAAAGAGACGCTGGGCATGCTCGATCGCATCAAGGAAACCTACGATTACGACGTCACGCCGTATCGCCCGGAACCTGCCGCCGTCGAACAATACGTTGCGCAGAACGGCCTCAACGCCTTCTACGACAGCGTCGACATGCGCAAGGAATGCTGCCGCATCCGCAAGATCGAGCCGCTCAACCGTGCGCTGGCCGGCAACAAATCCTGGATCACCGGCCAACGCCGCGCACAGTCGGTCACGCGCGCCACGCTCGACGTGCAGGAAGACGATCCGGCGCACGGCATGGCCAAGTTCAATCCGCTGGCCGACTGGTCGGAAGAAGACGTCTGGCAATACATCCGCGACAACCAAGTGCCGTACAACCCGCTGCACGACCAGGGCTATCCCTCGATCGGTTGCGAGCCCTGTACCCGCCCCATCGAGCCGGGAGAAGACGTGCGCGCCGGCCGCTGGTGGTGGGAAAACCCCGACTCCAAGGAGTGCGGCCTGCATGTGGTGGACGGCAAGCTGATCCGCATCAAATCGCAGACCGCGCCGGCCTGATTTCTCTGCAACAAACACCATGCCGATGCACGGCATTGCCGGCATCGCCGTACTCGATATTCCGATATTCCGATATCCGTTTTACATCCGACTTGAACCAAAGGTCATCGCATGAACACAGCAGTTGAACAACTCTTCCTGGACAACGCCAGCAGCCGTCACCTCGACTGGCTGGAATCCGAAGCCATCCATATCATGCGCGAAGTCGCGGCCGAGTGCAGCAACCCGGCCCTGCTGTTCTCGGGCGGCAAGGATTCCGTGGTGCTGCTGCGCATCGCCGAGAAGGCGTTCCGTCCGGGCAAGTTCCCGTTCCCGCTGGTGCACATCGATACCGGCCACAACTTCCCGGAAGTGATTTCCTTCCGCGATCAGCGCGCCGCCGAACTCGGCGAAAAGCTGGTGGTGCGTTCGGTGGAAGACTCGATCAAGCGCGGCACCGTGCGCCTGCGCAACCCACTGACCGATTCGCGCAATGCGGCGCAAGCCGTGACGCTGCTGGAAACGATCGCCGAATTCAAGTTCGACGCCTGCATCGGCGGCGCCCGTCGCGATGAAGAAAAGGCGCGCGCCAAGGAACGCATCTTTTCCTTCCGCGACGAGTTCGGCCAATGGAATCCGAAAGCGCAACGCCCCGAACTCTGGGACCTGTACAACACCCGCGTGCATCCGGGCGAAAACATGCGCGTGTTCCCGATCTCCAACTGGACCGAACTCGACGTCTGGCAATACATCGCCCGCGAAAAGCTGGCGCTGCCGCCGATCTATTTTGCGCATGAACGCCAGGTGATTCCGCGCAACGGCCTGCTGGTGCCGCTGACCGACCTGACGCCGGCCAAGGACGGCGAAACCGTCGAGAACCGCGTGGTGCGCTTCCGCACCGTGGGCGACATTTCATGCACCTGCCCGGTGGCCTCCGATGCGACTACCGTGGACGCCATCATCGCCGAAACCGCCGTCACGCAAATTACCGAACGCGGCGCGACGCGCATGGATGACCAGACCTCCGAAGCGTCGATGGAAAAACGTAAAAAAGAAGGATATTTCTGATGAATGCCGCTGTTGCCGAAAAAGACCTCAACGTAACTTCGCACGAACGCGGCCTGCTGCGCTTCATCACCGCCGGTTCGGTGGATGATGGCAAGAGCACGCTGATCGGCCGCCTGCTGTTCGATAGCAAGGGCATCTTCGCCGACCAGCTCGACGCCATGTCGCGCGCCAAGCACAAGCGCACCGTGGGCGACACCATCGATTTGTCCTTGCTCACCGACGGCCTCGAAGCCGAGCGCGAGCAAGGCATCACCATCGACGTGGCGTATCGCTACTTCGCCACGCCGAAGCGCAAGTTCATCATCGCCGACACGCCGGGCCACGAGCAATACACTCGCAACATGGTGACCGGCGCCTCGACTGCCGACGCGGTGATCATCCTGATCGACGTGTCCAAAGTCAAGCTTGGCGACGACGGCAGCGTGGAATTGCTGACGCAGACCAAGCGCCACTCGACCATCGCCCACCTGCTGCAAATCCAGCACATCGTGGTCGCGGTCAACAAGATGGATCTGGTCGATTACGACCAGACCGTGTACGACCGCATCGTCGGCGCGTATCAGGAATTCGCGGCGCAGCTGGGCCTGAAGGACGTGCGTCCGATCCCGTTGTCGGCGCTGGCCGGCGACAACGTCGTGACCGCCAGCGAGAAGCTGTCGTGGTACAAGGGCCCGACGCTGATCGCGCTGCTGGAGTCGCTGTCGGTATACGAAGATGCTCACGAAGAACCGTTCCGTTTCCCGGTGCAATTGGTGGCGCGCCACAACGGCCACGAAGCCAACGACTTCCGCGGCTACATGGGCCGCATCGAAGCCGGCAAGGTGAGCAAGGGCGACAAGCTGCTGGTGCAGCCAAGCGGCCAAAGCGCCACCGTCAAGGACATCCTGACGCTGGACGGTTCGCTGCATTCTGCCGCGGCCGGCCAGTCGGTGACGATCCTGCTGGACGAATACCTGGACATTTCGCGCGGCGACATGCTGGCATCCGCCGAGCAGGCGCCGACGCAGCTCAAGACCATCGACGCCGACCTGTGCTGGCTGTCCGAAGATGCGCTCGACCCGCGCCGCAAATACTGGCTCAAGCACACCACCAAACAGGTGGCGGCGCGCGTGACGAAGATCGACACCTTGCTCGACATCAACACGCAGCAACGCCATCCGGCCGAGTCGCTCAAGTTGAACGACATCGCCCGCGTGTCGATCAATGTCCAGCAAGCCATTGCAGTGGATGGCTACGATGCGATCCGTGCTACCGGCGCTTTCATCCTGATCGACGAAGTCACGCACCAGACCGTTGCCGCTGGCATGATCCGCCTGGATGCCTGATAATCGCTGCTGTGCCGTTTCGCCCGCATGAAATAATCCAAGCGGGCTGAAACGCACGGCAGCCGGCATCAGCCGGGTTGCGATCTTTTTCATTTCTTCGTATGAGCCCAGCCAATCTGCCGCCGTCCTCTGCTTCCTCTGCTTCCGCCACGGATGCCGCGCCCACCGCGGGCAAGGTCTATCTTATCGGTGCCGGTCCCGGCGCAGCCGACCTCATTACCGTACGCGGCGCGCGTCTTCTTGCCCGGGCCGACGTCGTCTTGCACGATGCGCTGGTCACCGAAGAAATGCTGGAACTGTGCCCGCAAGCCGTCAAGATCTCGGTCGGCAAACGCAGCGGCCAACGTTCCACCGCCCAGCAAGTCATCAATGAACGCCTGATCGAATGCGCGCACCAATATCGTCTTGTCGTGCGTCTGAAAGGCGGCGACCCGATGCTGTTCGGCCGCGCCGATGAAGAATTGCGCGCGCTCGACAGCCAGAACATTCCCTACGAAATCGTTCCCGGCATCACCGCTGCGCTGGCGGCGGCGTCATCGGCGCAGCGGCCCCTGACCAAGCGCGGCATCGCCCGCAGCGTCTCGCTGTTCACTTCCAGCACCGCGCCCGACGAACCCAGCGAATTCATCATGCCCAACGGCGACACGCTGGTGCAATACATGGGTGGCCGCGAAGCCGCCGCGACGGCGCAACGTCTGCTGTCGCTCGGCTATGCGCGCACGACGCCGGTGGTGGTGGTGGAAAATTGCAGCCGCGACAACGAGCGCATCCTCGATCTCGAACTCGGCACGCTGGAACAAGGCCTGGCCCAGTGCAGCGGCCCGGTGCTCGTCATGATCGGCGAAGCGCTGGCAAGCCGTGACTGATCATCGTCTGTCTATGTCTGTCTATTTCTGAGCACACTCCATGCACCTGCTACACGACCCCGGCGCACCGGCAGCGGCGCCGATCACTTTCGACGATTTTCTCAAGGTGGATATCCGCATCGGCACCATCATCTCCGCCGAGGCCTTCCCTGAAGCCCGCAAACCGGCCTACAAGCTGAAAATCGACCTTGGCCCGACCATCGGCATCAAGCAGAGCAGTGCGCAGATCACGGCGCTCTACCGGCTGGATGAGCTGGTGGGGAAACAGGTAGCGGCGGTGGTCAATTTTCCACCGCGTCAGATCGGCAAATTCATGTCGGAAGTGCTGACGCTGGGATTCCCCGATGCACAGGGGGAAGTGGTGTTGTTCGCGCCGGATCGGGCTACGCCGAACGGCGGACGCTTATTCTGAAGCGGCGTTATTTACCAGAGCTGCTGATGCAGTATTGCGACAGCGCCTGCAGCACGCCGTCGTCTTCACCGGCCGCTGCGGCCACCTGAAAATTCACGCCGGGATGATCCCGGCGCAACTGGTCAATCAATACCGGCAAATCGCGCCGGACATGTCCGCCCTGCCCCAAAAATACCGGCACGATCGTGACCTGCTGCGCGCCGTCGGCGATCTGTTGCGCCGCCAGTTGCGGCAGGTCCGGCGTCATCAATTCCAGGAAAGCCAACTCCACCGCCACGTCCGGCAGGTTCGCCTGCGTCATTGCACGCAAGCGTTTGAACGGTTCGGCCCAGTTGGGATCACGCGCGCCATGCGCGAAGAGGATCAGCGATTTCTTCATGATGTGATGACCTAGCGCCGCTCGACCCAGCGCAGGGCGACCAGCGCCATGAGCATGAACAGCGTGCTCGGCAATGCCGCGGTGACCAGCGCCGGCCAGGTGTTGAGCAAGCCCAGATGCGAGAACAGGTTGTTGATCAGCTGGAAGCTGACGCCGATCATGATGCCGGTAAATATCTTCAGGCTGACGCCGCCGGTACGGAAATGCAGATAGGCGAACGGCAGCGCCAGCCCCATCATCACGAAGATCGACAATGGGTAGACGATCTTCTTCCAGAACGCAATCTCATAGCGCTCGGTGCGCTGGTTGTTGGCTTCCAGATGCTTGGTGTAGGCACGCAGATCGTAGGCCGACATGCGATCCGGATCGGCGAACAGCACCGACAGGATTTCCGGCGTGACTTCGGAAACGAAATTGACGGTCTTGATCTTCTCGGTGCTGATCGGCGCAGTGATCGCGCTGACCTTCTTATCGACGATGAACGTGGTCTTCTGTACGTCGGACAGTTGCCAGGTGTGGTTGCCCTGGTAATCGCCGTGCGCAGCCACGATCAGGTCGGAGAGATGGAAGTCCTTGTCCAGCTCGTAAATCTTCACGCCTTCCAGGCCGCCGTCGGTCTGGATGCGCTGGATGTTGAGGAAGCGCGTACCGATCACGTCGCCTTCCAGCCCATTGCTCTTGATGACGTCCTTGGCCCACAAGCCGGAACGGAACTGCTGCGACAGCGAGGAGCCCTGCGCCTGCAGCTTGATCTTCTCGCCCAGCTCGGTGGCTTTGGGCGCCACCAGTTCGCCGAACAGGATGGTGACGATGGCAAAGCCGAGGCCGATCTTGGCCAGCGCCTTGGCGGTCATGCGCGTCGACATGCTGGACACGCGCATGATGGTGAATTCAGAACTCGCGGCGAACTGCGCCAGCGCGTAAATGGTGCCGATCAGCACGGCGATCGGCATCAGCTCATACACGTTGCCGGGCAAACCCATGATCACGTAGAGCACGGCGTTCTGCAATTGATAGCCGTTGCGGCCGACTGCTTCCAGCTGCCCCATCATTTCAAAAAAGGCGAACAGCGCGAGGAAGGCCGCCAGCGCGAAGGCAACCGAACGAACGATCTCGGTGGTGATGTAACGTTGCAGGACTCTCATCAGGCTTGCCGTTTCAAGAAAAGCGCACGCCGTACGCGAGACCACATGACTGCGGGATGATAGTGGCTGTTGACCTTCAGCCGCAGGAAGAACAGGCCGATCACCAGCAAGGCCACCACCAGATGTACCGGCCACCAGGCCAGCAGGAACGAGGTGCGGTTCTGGATCACGGATGATTGCATCACGCTGACCGTGTTGCTGTACACGACGAACAGCAGCAACGCGACCAGCAAGCCCATCGAACGGCCGACACGCGGATTGACGAAGGACAGCGGAATCGCCAGCAGCATCAGGGTCGAGGCCATCAGCGGCAAGGCCATGCGCCACAGCAGCTCACCGCGGGTGAACTGGGTGTCCTGCGCTAGCAAGTCCCAGGTCTGCAGCGCGCGCGCCGACTTGTCGCCGGCGGCGGCTTGCGACTGTCCGCCCACCAGCAAGCCGTAGCGTTCGAATTCGACCATCTGGAAATCGGGTTGGGTGGGCATGCCGTCGTAACGGCGGCCCTTGTTCATGACGACGAATTTTTCGCCGTCCTTGTCGACTTCCATTTCGCCTTCCTTGGCGACCACGATACTGTTCTTGCCGTCGCGAAAAGTGTTGACGAAGACGTTCTTGACCTTGTTGGCGTCACCGGAAATGCCTTCGACGAAGAAGATGCGGTTGGCGGTGGCGGACTCCTGGAACTTGCCGGGAGAGACACGCGCGATGTCTTCGCGCTTTTCAAAGCGCTCGCGGAATTGCGCGCTTTGCTGGTTGGCCCAAGGGGTGGCGACGAAACTCAACACCGCGGTCAGGAGGATGATCGGCCAGCCGAAGCGCAGCACCGGCCTGATCCAACGCGTCAGGCTCAGGCCCGATGCGAACCACACCACCATTTCGGAATCCTGATAGCTGCGCGTGACCACCAGCAGTACAGAGATGAAACCGGTCAGGATCAGGATCACCGGCATGTAGTTCAGCGCCTGGAAACCGATCAGCGCGAGCACGTCCTGCGAGCTCACCTGCCCACCGGCTGCCTGACCGAGAATCTTGATCAGCATCACGGTGAGGGTGATTGTAAATAGCGTTGTGAACACTGCGCCGGCGGTGCTCATCAATTCGCGTCGAAGAGCGCGCTCAAAAATCATTCGGGGCTTATAATCGCAGAGGTAGATTGATGCAAACAAAAACTAGCAAACTAAGGACAAGCGATGGACTTTAGCATAAAAACATTGGACGCAAAAACCTCTGTCAACGCCGCCAAGACCGGCGTGCTCGTCGTTGGCGTTTTTGAAAACCGCAAACTGACGCAAGCTGCGCAAGCCCTGGACAAATCGGGCGCGATCAGCGATGCGCTGAAATCCGGCGACATCACCGGCAAGCCCGGTTCCACGCTGCTGCTGCGCGGTCTGGCCGGCGTCGCCGCCGAACGCGTGCTGCTGGTTGGCTTGGGCGCCGATGAAGAAATCACCGACAAGAGTTTCTCCTCCGCAACACAAGGCGCCGTACGCGCACTGAGCACCGTCGGCGCCGCCGATGCGCTGGTGGCGCTGCCGCTGGGCAAGATCAAGGGCCGCGAGGGGAAAGATATTGCCTGGGCCATCCGCGCGCTGGTGCTGGCCGCACGCGACAACAATTACCGCTCTGACGTCCTGAAGAGCAAAAAAGATCCCGCCCCGACCGGTGTGAAGAAGATTGCCGTCGCGGTCTCCACCGCCGCCGCTGTCGCCGCCAAGACCGGCCTGGCCGAAGCCGTGGCGCTGGCCAACGGCATGGAACTGAGCAAGGACCTGGCCAACCTGCCGGGCAATGTCTGCACCCCGACCTACCTCGCCAACAGCGCCAGGAAACTGGCCAAGGAATACAAGCTCGGCGTCGAAGTGCTGGACCGCAAACAACTCGAAGCGCTCAAGATGGGCAGCTTCCTGTCCGTCACCAACGGCAGCGACGAGCCGCCGAAATTCATCGTCCTCAAGCATCTCGGCGGCAAATCCAAGGATGCACCGATCGTCTTGGTCGGCAAGGGCATCACCTTCGACACCGGCGGCATATCGCTCAAGCCGGGCGCCGGCATGGATGAAATGAAATACGACATGTGCGGCGCCGCCTCGGTGCTCGGCACCTTCCGCGCCATCGCCGAGCTGCAACTGAAGCTCAACGTCATCGGCGTCATCCCGACCTGCGAAAACATGCCGTCGGGCCGCGCCACCAAGCCGGGCGACATCGTCACCTCGATGTCGGGCCAGACCATCGAAGTACTCAACACCGACGCCGAAGGCCGCCTGATCCTGTGCGACGCGCTGACTTACGTTGAACGCTTCAAGCCTGCGGCCGTGGTCGACATCGCGACGCTGACCGGCGCTTGCGTGGTGGCTTTGGGTCATCACAACACCGGCCTGTTCACGCGTGAAGACGATGCCCACGATCAGCTTGCCAACGACCTGCTGGCAGCCGGCAAGGCCAGCGGCGACACCGCATGGCGCATGCCGGTGCAGGACGTCTATCAGGAACAGCTGAAGTCGAACTTCGCCGACATCGCCAACATCGGCGGTCAGCCGGCGGGCAGCGTGACGGCGGCGTGCTTCCTTGAGCGCTTCACCAAGAAATACACCTGGGCGCATCTGGACATCGCCGGCACCGCATGGCGCGGCGGCGCGACCAAGGGCGCCAGCGGCCGTCCCGTACCGCTGCTGACGACCTTCCTGCTGAATGAAGCGAAGAAGTCGCAAAAAGCGCGCGCGTAATTTTTCACGCTCCGCAATCAAGCCGTCATCCGCAAGATGACGGCTTTTTTATCGGCGCATCGCTAGCGTGAGAGCAGCAACGGTGCTCGCAAGCCGATCGTTGGGCGTCGGCGCAGCCAGCCTTGCAGCAACGTCGCCAGCACCAGCGTTGGCAACGCCGCCAACAGCATGTTCAATTGTTCGCCATAGGATCGGAAATCAACCGGTCGCGCCAGATGGTACAGACAGTTGACCGCATCGCCGACCACGCCTAACAACGCCGGGCTTGCGATATCGGCAATCGTGGCGACAATGAAGAACAGCAGGTGCGCAACGACCGTCAGCGTCGCCAGCGCAGCGCGACTGGACCACGACAATGCCGCCGGGGCATCGCCACTCACCGCACTTCCGAGCCTGCGCATCGCAGCCCGGAATCCCACCGAAGCAAGATACGGCGGGCCGCACAGGATCGTCGTCGCCGCCAGCGTGTGCCACAGGCTGCCGCGGTCTTTAAGCATGAGATGGTCGAGCGCCAGAATGAACGCAACCAACCCGGCCGCCCCCGTCCACCAGCGACGACGGCGATACTGCCAATACAGCATTGCAGGCAGCACCGCACACAGCACTCCCATCAACAAAAACTGCGCGACGCCGGTGGTGTAGGCGCTCACGGCCGTCTCCATCCCGAAGAAATTCGGCAGCGTGAAAAATCCGCCGGGCGTCCGGCACAACGATGTTTTGAACGGTGGCATGGATATCCTGGTAGGCGGGGATTCAGTCGTTTTTTTCGTCCAACTCCGGCCACAGCCTGGCCCAGTCGTCGGGGAAAAGGTCTTTAGGGGTGATCAATCCCTGCGACGCGCTTTCCAGACAAACCGCAATCCGCGGTGAACACGAGCGATTGCCATAGCCGATCTGGCGCAGGTAGTCGAACGAGGTCTCACAATACGCGGCAAGTGCGGCGCGCCTGTCCATCGGAACGGAATTGAGATATTCAATCAATGTCATAACGACAATTTAGCATCTGCTACAGACAAGTCAAGCAAAAGCTAATTTACCAAATGCTAAATTTGCGTTCAAATGCAGGCATGGACATGCATGAACATCGACGGAAACGTTTGCTTGCGTTGATCGCGGATCGCTATGGCAGCGACCGCCGACGGATTTGCGACGACAGCGGCATGAGCGAGTCGCGCCTGGCGCAATTGCTCTCGTCGCGTTACCGGCACGGCCGGGGCTTCGGCGAGAAAGCCGCCCGCGCGCTGGAAGAGCGCCTGCACCTCGGCACCCTGTATTTCGACCAGTTTGCCGTCGGCGAGATGGCGCCGCCCTATCTCGTGCGCCAGACGTCCAAAACGGAAGCCGACGACGCCGTCACCATCCGGCAGGTGGTACTGAAGCTGACCGCAGGCTCCTCCAGCACAGGCAGGCAGGAGATCGCGCCGACGCTGTGCCAGTGGAAATTTCCAAAAAGCTGGCTCAAGGCGCACGGCCTGCGTGCCGATGAATTGTTCGCTGTCGCCGTAACCGGCGCCGGCATGGCGCCGCGTCTGCATGAAGGCGACGTCGTCGTGGTCAACGGCGGCGACACCGCTTTGCAGGATGGCGCGGTCTACCTGATCAACTACCGCGGCGAAGCCATCATCAAACGCCTGGCGCTGGACCTCGGGCGCTGGTTCATGACCTCCGACAACAGCGCCGGCAAGCGCTACCCTCGCCTTGAATTCGATCAGCCCGACTGCATTTTGCTGGGACGCGTCATCGTGCTCGCCAGCGCGCGGTTCTGAATCCCGGCTGCACTCAGGCGCGCGGCATGTGCCTCAGGCTCCAGCCCCAGAACAGCAAGCCGAGCACACTGACGCCGGCCCCCAGCATACACACGCCGGCCCATCCCCACGCAGCGAACGCCGCAGTCGACGACACCGCCCCAGCGCCACTGCCCACCGCATAGAAAATCATGTAGCAAGCCACCAATCGGCTATGCGCGGTAGCACTCGCGCGAAAAATCATGCTCTGATTCGTGACATGGATCGCCTGCGCCGCCAGGTCCAGCAGCAGCACGCCCGCCGCCAGCGCCCACAGGCTCCACGACAGCAGCGACAAAGGCAGCCAGGCAGTCGCCAGCAACGCCAGCGCCACGCCGCTGGTCCACTGACCGCGCCCGCGGTCGGCCCAACTGCCAGCCTTGGCCGCGCCCAGCGTGCCGACCACGCCAATCAGGCCGAAGGCGCCGATCGCCGCATGCGACAAGGAATACGGCGGCGCGCGCAGAGGCAACACCAGCGCGCTCCAGAAAATGTTCAGCACGGCAAACATCAGCATCGCGATGACGCCGCGAATTTGCAGAACGCGGTCATGCAGCATCAGCGTGGCCATTGACGCCAGCAGTTGCCCATACGACAAGCGAGCGGCGCCGCCATCCGCAGGACGGTGCGGCAGGCGGCCATGCAACAGCGCCAGCATCAGCAGGGCCAGTACCGCCGACACCGCGTACACCATGCGCCAGCCGGCAACGTCGGCGATCATCCCGGCCAAGGTGCGCGCCAACAGCAGTCCGATCACCACGCCTGCCTGCGCCGTGCCGACCACGCGGCCGCGCTCGTGCGGCGCCGCCAACGCCGCCGCGTAGGAAATCAATCCCTGCGTCATGGCAGTGCCGAGCATGCCTACGGCCAGCATGCCGATCAGCAGCCAGGCCGGCGACGATGCCAGCCCGACCGCGACCAGCGCGGCAAACAACAGCAGCAACTGCGCCAGCGTCAGACGACGCCGGTCCAGCAAATCGCCGAGCGGCACCACCAGCACCAGGGCCAGCGCGGAACCGAGCTGGGTTGCCGTCACCACCACGCCGACCGCCGCCTGGCTGAAACCAAACTCCGCCGCCAATGCATCCAGCAGCGGCTGGGCATAGTAGACGTTGGCGACGCTGACGCCGCAGGCCATCGCAAACAACAACACCATGGCGCGCGGCATCACGGCGGATGCACGCTCCGGGCCAGCCTCTTCGAATCGGCACGCACCCGCTCCGCCCTCGTTTTGCGCCATTGCCCCGCTCCTTTTCACTGTCGTCATTTACCGCTGCAAGTGGTTTCAAATTAAAACCAGTTGAAGTGTAGGCGAGCGAGTTTTAAAATGCAACCATCAGACATGCACGAGGAAGCGGCAATACGATGGCCAAGCGGAAAAGTCTCATGAGCGATCCCTGCCCGGTAGCGCGGTCGATTGACGTGGTCGGCGACCGCTGGGCGCTGCTGATCATTCGCGACGCCTTCGACGGCATGCGCCGCTTCGGCGAGTTCCAGAAGAGCCTGGGCGTGGCCAAGAACATCCTGTCGGCACGGCTGCGCGACCTGGTCGATGCCGGCATCCTCGACGTCGCCCCGGCCTCCGACGGCAGCGCGTATCAGGAATACCTCCTCACCGCCAAGGGCAAGGGACTGTTCACGGTGGTGCTGGGCCTGCGCCAGTGGGGTGAAGGCCATCTGTTCAAGAAGGGCGAATCCATCGCTCCGATGGTCGACCGCGACAGCGGCAAGCCGATCCCGAAAATCACATTGCACACCTGCGAGGGCAAACCGCTCAAACCGGAAAATGCCTTCGTCAAAAGAAAAGCCCGGGCTTGATGCCGGGACCATTATTCGTGCAAGATGCCACCCAATGACACTGGCGGCCTTGCCGCTGCACTCCGCCTCTTCCACCGTTCACCTACATTTCACCTACATTCCACCCATCGAAAGCCAACATGAACAAAACCCTGCTGTGCGCCCTGCTCCTGTCGTTCGCCGGCCACGCCGCGGCCCAGCAAGCTGCGGAAGCCGACTTCCCCGACCACCTGCGCGGCGACATCGGCCCGGGCGTGTTCCGCCTTGAACGCAACATTCTCGGCAAGAGCGACGTTACCCAGGTCCTGCCGTACGCTTATTTCGACTACGGCCGCTTCTTCGCGCGCCTGGATACCTTCGGCGTCAAGACCGTGAAGTTTGGCGCGGGCTATCTGGAACTGGCGGCGCGCGTCAACTTTGATCACATGGACGCCGAGCGCGGCCTGAACCGTCGCTCCAACTCCGTGCCGCTCGGCATCGGCACCTTGCAGGAAACCCGTTTCGGCGCGTTCTTCCTGAACGCCTTCTACGACGTCAACAAGTCGCACGGCACGCTGCTGGAAGCCGTCTACGCGGCGCAATTCGACCTCGGCCGCGCCAGCTTCTACCCGCAAGTCGGCATTGAGCGTCGCAGCAGCAGCTACAACAATTACTTTTACGGCGTTACCGGCCAGGAATCGACTGCCAGCGGTTTCCGCGAATACCATGCCGGCGCCTCGACCACACCGATGCTGGGCCTGACCATCGAAATGCCGGTGGCCGAGAACTGGGTCGCCAACGTCACCTTCCGCCGCAAATGGCTGGGCAACGGCATCGCCAACAGCCCGATCGTCAACCACAGCACCGAGAACATGGGGCTGGTGGCGATCAACTATCACTTCAAATAATCCGGCACGCGTCGGACGAGCTTGCTCGTCGCCTCTGAATCCGCCATTGCGCCCCGGCCGATGACTTCAGAAGCGATGCGTTGCACCGATGTTGATCCCTGCCTGCGCGCCGCTTTCCGAGTAGGAATTGACAGCGTTCGACACGCCGACCGGCTGGCTGTTGCTGGCAGCGGCATAAGCGCCCGTGGCGTAAAACGTGGTGTGCGCCGACATGGCGTAGCTGAGGCGCATGGCATACATGGTCGGAGTGCCGTTGTTGCCCTTGGGATCATTGCGCAGGTCGACGTGATAGACCGCGCCGCTCACCGTGGTCGCCGGCCACATCAGGTAACTTGCGCCAATCCACACAAAGTCGCTGCGCACGTCCTTGCTTGCGGTGAGAGCGTGCCTGGCATATCGACGATAACCGGCAAAGAATTTGGCGAGCGCTTGCGCATAGGAGCCGGACACTTGGATGTTCGAGGCCTGGTCGTAGCCGGGGAAGGCCAACTTGCTGTTCTGCCGATCGAATGTCAGCACGCCGGTCACGCTGCCGCCGAGATACTGCACCCCCGCCGAATACCTGGCATTGCTGGCATGGCTGCCGGCCGACTCGCCCAGGCCGTAGCTCCCGCCGAGACGGTAAGCGCCGAACTTGCCTTCATATTTCACCACGTTGGAGATGCGGCCCAGGATGCCGTCCTTGCGATCTCCGCGCATGTGCGTACTGGCCCCGGACCACGAATAGTGGTTGCTGAGAGGATCGTTGATCGAAAAGTCGCCGGTCGTGCTTTCGCTTCTTCCGATCAGCACCTTGCCGTAAGACCCCGCCAAGCCGACATTGGCCTGCCGGTTAAAGAAGCTGTGGGGATCCGAGCGGTCGCCGCTGTCGGCCAGGAAACCGCCTTCCAGCTGAAAGAAGCTCTGCATGCCCCCGCCCAGGTCCTCGATGCCCTTGAAGCCGATACGCGAGGTGCTGGCGCCGCCCGATTGCAGTCGCAGCAGGCTGCCGCCGCGACGGCCGGCGTTATTGAAATACTCCATGCCGACGTCGATCACGCCATATATCGTCGCCGAACCGCCTGACGAAGCGCCCTGCGCGGACGTCACTCCGGAAAACATCAGGACGCTCGCCAAGAGCGCCGCAACGGCACATTTTTTTGTCATGGGACACCAAGAGATAACAAGTGGACAGGAATTGCATCGGATGCCACCCGGCCTCAGACAGCAGCGGGCACAACCAGGCGTATGCTATTGAAGCAACATGTCAGACTCGTTACATTTTTGTGTGACGACAACACTTCCCAAGGGACAGCGCAAATCGATGGAGTTTTTCGAAATCGACAACGCAAAGAACGAAATATTTACGCCGGCAAAACAGAACTTATTCGCCAACATGGACAACGCCGGCTGTGCGGCCAGAACCGAGCGCGCGAGGCCGCATGAAATGAGTTCCTGTAATATGCGACTTCTTATTTCTCGCGTGCCGGACTTGCCGGGCGCACCACGCAAAGGCCACTGCTCCAATGAAAAAAATCGCCACCTGGAACGTCAACTCCCTCAAGGTCCGCCTGCCCCAGGTACTGCAATGGCTGGGCGACAATCCGGTCGATGTGCTGTGCCTGCAGGAAACCAAGCTCACCGACGACAAATTCCCGCAGGCTGAAATCAACGCCGCTGGTTACGAGGTCGTCTTCAGCGGGCAAAAAACCTACAACGGCGTGGCGATCCTGTCGCGCCATCCGATCGCCGACGTGGTCAAGAACAATCCGCTGTTCGAGGATGAACAGCAACGCATCATCGCCGCCACCATCGAAGGCGTGCGTTATGTCTGCGCCTACATTCCCAACGGCCAGGCGCCGGATTCGGAGAAGTATCAATACAAGCTGAAGTGGTTGGCAGCCCTGCATACATGGCTCGCGCAAGAGCAGCAGCAACACGAAAAACTGGCGCTGCTGGGCGATTACAACATCGCGCCGGAAGACCGCGACGTGCATGATCCGGCCGCCTGGGTCGGCCAGAACCTGGTGTCGGAACCGGAACGCGCCGCCTTCTTCCATCTGGAAAAAATGGGTTTCACCGACGCCTTCCGCAAATTCGAGCAGCCGGAAAAACTCTTCAGCTGGTGGGACTACCGCCAGATGGGCTTCCGTCTCAACAGGGGATTGCGCATCGACCATATCCTGCTGACCGCGCCGCTGGCGGCGCAATGCACGGCGTGCGTAATCGACAAGGTGCCGCGCAAGTGGGAGCAGCCGTCGGATCACGCGCCGGTGGTGGCGACGCTCGATTTTTCCTGACCGCTGACGACGTACCCGACCAGTTGGCGGGTACGTTTTCGAGAACCGCGCAGCTCGATGCTGCTAGTCGTTCTGGAGGGGACTCGCGCCTCCGGTGACCGCCTGGCCAATTTTGAAAAACACCTCGGTGTTGTCAAACACCCCCGTAAACAGCCGTGAGCCGCGACCAAAGGCAGACAGCGGAATATCCGTCGCGGTATGCGATGCCGAGTGGCCACCGATCTGGCCGGTAATGGAAAATCCTTGACCTTGATTGCGCGCGCCGGCGTTGGCAGGATAAGTATTGAGCGGCACATGAGCGGCAAACGGCTGGTCATCCATCACAGGTTTTTCGTTTGACCGCCACGTCTCGCGTCGATCTGCATTCGAACCGTAGCCGATCAGGATTTTGTTGGCAATGTCGGTCGTTTGGGGGTAACCGTCAGGCATGATCTGGTATTGCGGAAAGCCCGCTGAATCGTACACATGGACGATCTGATCGCGATCTTTGCTGGTCGCAGTCCCGTCGTAGGCATGATCGCTTGAATTGGCGCTACCAATGATGGAAGCGCCTGCCGTTTCATGATCCGCAGTAACCAGCACCAAGGTATCGGTATGCTGGCGGGCGAAGTTCTGAGCAACTTCCACGGCGCGGTCGAATTCGAGCGTCTCCAGAATCCAGCGATCAGAATCCATTGCATGGGCCTGCTTGTCGATCGAAGCGCCCTCGATCATCATGTAAAAGCCGTTGGGTTGTTTGGCCAGCACCGTCAGCGCGGCTCTTGCCATTTCGTCGAGCATGGGCTGATCGGGAAAACCGAAATCATTGACGACCTGGCCGGCGCCGCGTCGGCCTGCAATTTTGTCATACGCAACGTTCATATTGCCGTACGAAAAAAGACCAAGCAACTTGCCTGATCGGGCGGCAACTGCGGTCATGCTCGCCGCGTCCGGCGCGTAGCCAAATCCCGCCCGCTGAAAATCGGCAATCAAATCGCGCCCCGCATCTCTGTCGCCCTTAGCCACGCCCCAGCCGGCGACGACGTCGTCAGGCAAGATCGCATCGCTTCCGGAGAGCCGTTGCGATCCATTTACCGGCTGCGGATTGATACTGTCATCCCTGTTCGGCAGAAACCATTTTCGCCCTCCGCCCATTAACACAGTCAAGCCCGTCAGCTCGCGATCATCCAGAAACTGATCCACGATACCGGTGCCCGCACTGCGGTTGGCCGTATGAACCGCATTGGCCGCCGGGGTGGCATCGGAAACATCGGCAGTTGTCACGATGCCCAACGCCTTGCCGAACTTGCGATGCAGATATTCCGACAGATATTCAACACGCGGATTGTCGAATGCATCCAGCGTCTCATCCGGCCATACGCCCTCCTGGGCATTTGCGGCTTTGTTGCCCGTCACGTAGTTCGACATGCCGGGCGCGGAATCGGTCACGATGGAATTGAGGGACGAGGTCATCAAAAGACCGGTATAGGGAAAGGTGTCCATCGCCAGCGGCTGGTTCGCCTTGCCCTGGCTATAGCCTTTCGCCACAATGCGCGCCGCCGTGCGATGCGTGATTCCCATGCCATCGCCCAGCAGCAGAATGACATTGCGGGCCGGTCTGCCGTCGCCGGTCAACAGCGGCACCACTTCAAAACTCCCTTTTGCGCGCGCCTGTTTACCGTCGGACTGGGTTGCGGTCACGCTGAGGATATGTTTGCCGGGTTGATTATTGCTGTAAGCGCGCAGCGAAACAACGGCGGTGTCCCGGGGCATTCCTTTGACCAGGCCCTGTGTGACGAGGCTAGTCCGTGCGGCCGGCACCAGGATCGGCACGCCGTCGACGGCAAATTCAAAACGCGTAATCGTCTGACCTGGATCAGGTTGAACTGTCGCCTGCAAATCGAAACGCTGGTCAGACAAAAAACGAGCAATCATCGGGTAATCGCGACCGGTGCTGAAAAGCTCGGACGGCGGCGTGAGCCGGGAAACAAGCGGTGTGGCCTGAGTCAGGCCTGTGACCAGCAAGAGCAAGGCAAGTCGAACAAATCGAAAAAAACGGTTCAGCATTGACATGGAAACGCCTCAATAAATCGTACAAAAGTACGGACGGGTTAGTGGAACGTGCAAGCACAATTCCCTCCCCGCTGCGTTTTTCGCAGGCGCCCATTTTTTAAGTGCTGCCTGAGATTAACATGTCAATGTGACAACTTCATGTCAGCCGCACCGTGCACTCGGGATGCTGAAATCAGCCGGACTTTGGTCAAAGCTACCAGCGACAGAATCCGAATGCTTGCTCAAATCCACACGTCGTTGGCGCGCGTACGCTCGCTTTCTTCGGCACCGGTATTGACCACGCCGCGCGGCTCGACCAGCAGGATGCTGGCCTCTTCTTCGGAATACGGCTTGTGCTCGACACCCTTGGGGATCACGAACATCTCGCCCGCTTTCAGATGCACCGCGCCGTCGCGGAAGTCGATACGCAATCTGCCATCGATCACGATAAAGACTTCATCGGTATCGGCGTGGTCGTGCCAGATGAAGTCGCCCTTCACTTTCGCCAGCTTGAACTGGTAGTCGTTCATTTCGGCGATGACGCGTTGCGACCAGTGCTCGCTGAACAGCGAAAGCTTGTCGGTGAAATTGATGGCGCGGTATTCGCGCAGGTTGATGGCGGCTGACATGCTGGCTCCGTAGGTAAGTAACGGAGGCAAGCCTACGCGAGCGAAACGCCGCGGTCTTGAACGATCGTGCAACTTGCGCGGCAACCGGGGGATCAGGTTCCGTGCCGCATGATGCGCAGCCAGTGCGCCGGTGCAATACCGTAGGTCTTGGTGAACAAGCGCGTCATGTGGCTCTGGTCGGCAAAGCCGGACATGGCGGCGGCGTCCGCCAGCGGCAGGCCCTGCGCCATCAGGCGACGCGCCATGTCGAGCCGGCGCATGCTGAGGTAGCGATAGGGACTGGTGCCGAAGAAGCTGCGAAAGTCGCGCGTCAGGCTCCAGCGATCGCGGCCGCTGGCTTGCGCCAGCTCGTCGAGCGTGAGTGTACGGTCGAGCGCGCCGTGAATGTATTCGCGCGCCAGCCGGGCTGCCCCGAAGTCGGCGGCATGGCGCCGCGGCCGTTTGCCGGATACCGCATCCAGCGCACGCGCCAGCTCGAAGATGCCGTCGTCCTGCTGCAGGGGCTCCACCTCGTCGTCCATGTGCAGCAACAAATTGCGCACGGCGCCGAACAGGCATGGATCGGTCGAGATGCCGCCTTCGATGAACGGCAATGCGACACCGCCGAGTGCGTCCTGCAGCAAGGACGGTTCGATGTACAGCATGCGATAGCGGAAACCCGCTTCGCTGCCGGCCTGGCCGTCATGCGGCTCGTCGGGGTACAGCGCCATGGTGTTGCCGGGCAGGCTGTGGCGCATCGACTTCTTGTACTGGAATGACTGCACCCCACCCAGCGTGATGCCGATGGCGTAGGTGTCGTGGCGATGCATGGCGTAGCCGCGTCCGTGGAAAAATGCCTCGATGCGCTCCATGCCGGACGACTGCGACCGCAGTATCCAGTCCTTGCGCTTTTGCGGGCGGGGGCGGAGCGGGGCCACAGTGATTTACTCTTCGCGTTTCTTGGCGAGCTGTTTTTCAAACGCGACGTCAAGCTTGCTGATGCGCTTCGGCTTTTGCGGTCCGTAGGCATTGACGAAGGCGACGAACTCATCCAGCGGCAATGGTTCGCAGAGTTTTTCAGCCGGATTGTCGGGTGTGCGCTGGAGCAGGTAAAACAGCTCGGCCGAGGTGCGGCCCATGGAATACTGCCTGGTACCTGCACGCGTGTTGAGGCGCTCGATGGCGCCGGTTGCTCTGGTCGATCTGGCCATGTGTACTCCTTAGAGGATCAGCTGCCAATAGGCGACGTCAATCCATTGATCGAATTTCCTGCCGACCTGTGCGAAATGGGCGACTTTCACGAAGCCCATTTTTTCGTGCAGGGCGATGCTGCCGGGATTCGGCTGGGCAATGCCGCCCATGACGGCATGGACGCCGCGCGCCTTCAGTTCGACAAACAAGGCGCGGTACAACTTCGTGCCGACGCCCTTGCCGCCGCTGTCCCTGGCCATGTAGACAGAACTCTCGACGGACTGCTGATAGGCCTTGCGCGCTTTCCATTTGGTGGCGTATGCATAGCCGAGGATACGGCCGTCTTCTTCATACACCAGCCATGGAAACATGGCAGACACCTCGACGATGCGCTGCGCCATTTCCTCGGTGGAAACGGCTTCCAGTTCAAAACTGATGGTCGTCGTCAGAACGTAGTGGTTGTAGATCTCGCAAATGGCGGCGGCATCGGCCGTCGTGGCCGGGCGTATCGAGGTAGTCATGAAAGCTGGGAAGAAAGTGCGGTAACACGTAGTGTACCCAAAATGACGACGTCCGGCGCAGGGGCCGGACGTCGTCGCTGCCGCTCCAGCCTATTTCTAGGCTTGCAAGGCCGCTTTGATCTGCTGCAGCGAGGTCGGATCTTCGATGGTGGTCAGGTCGCCCGGATCGCGTCCCTCGCAGATGGCCTGGATGGAACGGCGCAGCAGCTTGCCCGAACGCGTCTTCGGCAGCAGGCTGACGAAATGCACGCGCGACGGCCGGCCGACGGCGCCGATCTGCTTGTCGACCACGCGCATGATTTCTGCCTCAAGCGCCTGGCGACCTTCCGCCGTGGCGACGGCGTCGGCCTGCCTGGGGATCACGAAGGCGATGGCGACCTGGCCCTTGAGCTTGTCGTCGACGCCGACCACGGCCACCTCGGACACGTTGGCATGGCTGGAAATACTTTCTTCGATCTCGCGCGTGCCGAGGCGATGACCGGCGACGTTGATGACGTCGTCGGTGCGGCCGAGGATGAAGTAGTACCCGTCTTCATCGCGGATGCCCCAGTCGAAGGTCGAATACACCTGCGTCCTGAAGTTGGACCAGTAGGTATTGACGAAGCGCTCGTCGTCGCGATACACGGTCTGCATGCAGCCCGGCGGCAACGGCCCTTCGATCACCACCACGCCCTTCTCGTTGACGCCGCACAGTTCGCCGGTGGACTCGTTCATGATGTGCATCTTGTAGCCGTACAGGGGCACGCCCGGACTGCCCAGCCGGGTCGGTTTGTCGTCCACGCCCTTGGCGATGGACAGGATGGGCCAGCCGCTTTCGGTCTGCCAGTAGTTGTCGATCACCGGCACGCCGAGCGCACCCGAAATCCAGTTCGAGGTGGTCTCGTCCAGCGGCTCGCCGGCCAGATAGAGACTCTTGAGCGATGACAAGTCATACCGCGTCATGCATTCGGCCGGCTGCTTCTTTAGCACGCGGATGGCGGTCGGCGACGAGAACATGCGCGTGACCTTGTACTTCTCCACCAGGCTCCACCAGATGCCGCCGTCCGGCTTGTCGCCCGCCAGCACCGGCAGGCCTTCGTACAGGATGGTTGCCATGCCGGCCATCAGCGGACCGTAGACGATGTAGGAATGGCCGACCACCCAGCCGATGTCGGAGGTGCAGAAATAAGTCTCGCCGGGATTACCGCAGAATATGTAGGACATCGACGCCGCCAGCGCCACTGCATAACCGCCGACGTCGCGTTGCACTCCCTTCGGCTTGCCGGTGGTGCCGGAGGTGTAGAGGATGTAGGACGGCTCGTTCGATTCCAGCCAGGCGACCGGCACATCGGCATCGAGGTATTGCGCGCGCAGGCTGGTGTAATCGACGTCGCGTCCGGTGGTGCGCGGCATCTCGGCCAGTCCGCGATCGGTCAGCAACACATGGGCCGGCTTGTGTTGCGCCAGCCGTATCGCCTCGTCGAGCAAACCCTTGTACGCCACCACCCTGCCGCCGCGCGAGCCGGCATCGGCCGACACGATCAGCGTCGGCTGCGCATCGTCGATGCGCGTCGCCAGACTGGTTGACGCAAAACCGCCGAATACCACCGAATGCACCGCGCCGATGCGTGCACACGCCAGCATTGCGAACACCGCCTCGGCAATCATCGGCATGTAGATCAGCACGCGGTCGCCGCGCTTGACGCCAAGCGACAGCATGATCGCCGCCATTGCGCTGACTTCGCGATGCAGCTCGCGGAAGGTGTAGGTCTTTTCGGTATTGGTTTCGGTCGACACTGCAATCAGCGCGGCCTGATCGGCGCGTTGCGCCAGATGACGATCAACGGCGTTGTGGCACAGATTGGTCTCGCCGCCGATGAACCAGCGCGCGAACGGCGGGCGTGTGTAATCGCGTGTTTTGGTGAACGGTGCATGCCAGTCGATGCGCCTGGCTTCATTGGCCCAGAAGGTATCCGGGTCGTCGATGGACTGCTGGTAAAACGATGCGTAACTCATGATGTCTCCTCATGGCAATCGGATGCGCACCGACCTTGTCAGGGTATCGCTGCGAGCGGTGTGCTGCGTCTTTGCGCGGCATTCATCTGCTTGTTGTGTGTTGCGCTTTACTGTCGCAGAACATGCTTACGTGCAGCTTAATCTGCTTCAGTTTTTTTGAAAAAAACCGTGACGAAAAATCTGCGGAACGCGAAAAAAAAGGATGCATCGACGCATCCTTTTTTGCCGTTCAAAAAACAAAAAGGTGTTATCGATTCTTGCAATCGTTCGCGAGTTGCTGACCGATCTTCGAATTCAGCAGCATCGACTTCGACGGGATCTGGATCCAGACCAGGCCGTCGCCCTTGTCTTCGAAACGCAGCGCGCCGGTGGAGGTCGATACCGGCGTCATCTTGTAGGTGCTGCCCTTCCACACCAGGCTCACGTTGCTGTTGCCGTCGAGCTTGACTTCGACCTTGTTGCCCATCTCGCAGGAGAAGCTGCCGGTCGCCAGGCGGCCGGCCCAGGCCGGATTGACGGCGGCGGCCACCGGTTGCAACGGCGCCGGCACCGGCTTGGTTTCGGTCAGCGGCACCGTTTCAGCGCAGGCAGCCAGCAGGATGGTCAGGGTCAGTACGGAAGCACGTTGCAAGAAAGTCATGTTTTGGTCCAATGCCGGGATGAAAAAAGAATGTGGACGGCATCTTACCAACTTTCGTTCCGCAACTCCGGTTTTGTCGCGCCGCGGCGCAGCATCCGAAGTTGCGCCCTGATCGATCCGATCAGAATGCGTCGCCCGGCACGCGCACCGTACCTTCCATCAGCACCCGTGCGCTGCGGCTCATGATGGCCTTGGTCACGCTCCATTCGCCATTGGCCTGTTGCGCCTGCGCACCGACGCGCAAGGTGCCGGACGGATGACCGAAGCGCACCGCCGTACGTTCACCGCCGCCGGCGGCAAGATTCACCAGCGTGCCGGGAATCGCCGCAGCCACGCCGATGGCGACCGCCGCCGTGCCCATCATGGCGTGGTGCAGCTTGCCCATGGACATGGCGCGCACCAGCAGGTCGACGTCGGCGGCGGCAACCTTCTTGCCGCTGGATGCGGTGTAGTCGCGCGGCTTGGCGACGAAGGCAACCTTGGGCGTGTGCTGGCGCTTGACGGCTTCGTCGATGTGCTTGATCAGGCCCATGCGTACGGCGCCGTGTGCGCGGATGGTCTCGAAGCGCGCCAAGGCCTTGGGATCGCCGTTGATGGCGTCCTGCAATTCGACGCCGGTGTAACCGATGTCTTCCGCGTTGAGGAAAATCGCCGGGATGCCGGCGTTGATCATGGTCGCCTTGAAGGTGCCGATACCCGGCACTTCCAGGTCGTCCACCAGATTGCCGGTCGGGAACATGGCGCCGCCGGCGCCCTCTTCTTCCGCTGCAGGATCCATGAATTCGAGCTGCACTTCGGCGGCTGGGAAAGTCACGCCGTCGAGTTCGAAA
This sequence comes from Herbaspirillum lusitanum, assembly GCF_026127345.1. Taxonomy (NCBI): domain Bacteria; kingdom Pseudomonadati; phylum Pseudomonadota; class Betaproteobacteria; order Burkholderiales; family Oxalobacteraceae; genus Herbaspirillum; species Herbaspirillum lusitanum. The sequence continues at coordinate 313,691 of NZ_QXFG01000010.1, forward strand.
TCGCCGGTCTCCTGCACCTGGCCGTCGGTGATCGGCACGTGCGCAATGATGGTCTTGCCGATGTTGGCCTGCCAGATGCGTACGATGCAAACGCCGTTGACCGGAATCCGATCGGGATTGACCAGGCCGTTGCTGATGGCGAACGGACCGACCGCCGCCGACAGGTTGCCGCAATTGCCGCTCCAGTCGACGAACGCCGTGTCGATGGAAACCTGGCCGAACAGATAGTCGACGTCATGCCCGGCCCGGGTGGACTTGGACAGGATCACCGTCTTGCTGGTGCTCGAGGTGGCGCCGCCCATGCCGTCGATCTGCTTGCCGTACGGGTCGGGGCTGCCGATCACGCGCATCAGCAAGGCGTCGCGCGCGGGTCCCGGCGCTTGCGCCGTGGCCGGCAAATCCTGCAGGCGGAAGAACACGCCCTTGCTGGTGCCGCCGCGCATGTAGGTGGCCGGAATCTTGATTTGGGGTACGTGGGTCATATGCATGCTTTCGTAATTATCTGGACGATCCTGCCGCTCAGGCGGCCTTGACAGTCGATGCCAGGAAGTCCTGCGCAAAACGCTGCAGCACGCCGCCGGCTTCGTAGATCGAGACTTCTTCTCCGGTGTCGAGGCGGCAGGTCATCGGCACTTCAACGCGTTCGCCGTTCTTGCGGATGATCACCAGCGTCAGGTCGGCGCGCGGAGTGCGCTTGCCGATCACGTCGAAGGTCTCGGTGCCGTCGATGCCCAGCGTCTTGCGGGTGGTCCCAGGTTTGAATTCCAGCGGCAGCACGCCCATGCCGATCAGGTTGGTGCGGTGGATGCGTTCAAAGCCTTCGGCCGCGATCACTTCCACGCCCGCCAGACGTACGCCCTTGGCCGCCCAGTCGCGCGACGAGCCCTGGCCGTAATCGGCGCCGGCGACGATGATCAGCGGCTGCTTGCGGTTGAGGTAGGTTTCGATCGCTTCCCACATGCGCATGACCTTGCCGTCTGGTTCCACGCGCGCCAGCGAGCCCTTCCTGACCTCGCCGTCGACCACCGCCATTTCATTGACCAGCTGCGGATTCGCAAAGGTGGCGCGCAATGCCGTCAGGTGGTCGCCGCGATGCGTGGCGTAGGAGTTGAAGTCTTCTTCCGGCAAGCCCATCTTGGCCAGGTATTCACCGGCAGCCGAATCGGCCATGATGGCGTTGGACGGCGACAGGTGATCGGTGGTGATGTTGTCGGGCAGCACCGCCAGCGCGCGCATGCCGGTCATCGTGCGTTCGCCGGCGAGCGCGCCCTCCCAGTACGGCGGACGGCGGATGTAGGTGCTCATCGGGCGCCAGTCGTACAGCGGTGCGGCTGCTTCGCCCTTGTCCACCTGTACGGCGAACATCGGCGTGTAGACGTTGCGGAACTGCTCGGGCTTGACCGAGGACTTGACCACGGCGTCGATCTCTTCGTCGCTCGGCCAGATGTCCTTCAGGCGAATTTCCTTGCCGTCGACAATGGCCAGCACATCCTTCTCGATGTCGAAGCGGATGGTGCCGGCAATCGCGTACGCCACCACCAGCGGCGGCGACGCCAGGAAGGCTTGCTTGGCGTAGGGATGGATGCGGCCGTCGAAGTTGCGGTTGCCGGACAGGACTGCGGTGGCGTACAGGTCGCGCTCGATGATCTCTTTCTGGATCACCGGATCGAGCGCCCCCGACATGCCGTTGCAGGTGGTGCAGGCGAAGGCGACGATGCCGAAGCCGAGCTTTTGCAGTTCGGTGCTCAGGCCCGCTTCGTCGAGATACAGCTCCACGGTCTTGGAGCCCGGCGCCAGCGACGACTTCACCCACGGCTTGCGGGTCAGGCCGAGCTTGTTGGCATTGCGCGCCAGCAGGCCGGCGGCGATGACGTTGCGCGGATTGCTGGTGTTGGTGCAACTGGTGATGGCGGCGATGATCACGGCGCCGTCCGGCATCAGGCCTTCGGCTTCCTGCGCCTGCGCCTTGTCGAGATCGACGGCGATGCCGCGTTCGGCCAGCGCCGACACCGGCAGGCGGCGATGCGGATTGGACGGGCCGGCCAGCGTGCGCACCACGGTCGACAGATCGAATCCGAGCGTGCGTTCATACTGCGCCGTGGCCAGGCTGTCGGCCCACAGGCCGGCTTCCTTGGCGTAGGTCTCGACCAGCTTGACCTGTTCGTCTTCACGGCCGGTGAGCTTGAGGTAATCGATGGTCTGCTGGTCGATGAAGAACATCGCCGCGGTCGCGCCGTATTCCGGCGCCATGTTGGAGATCGTGGCGCGGTCGCCCAGCGTCAATGCAGAGGCGCCCTCGCCGCGGAATTCCAGGTAAGCCCCGACCACTTTTTCCTTGCGCAGGAATTCGGTCAGCGACAGCACGACGTCGGTCGCGGTGATGCCCGGCAGCGGCTTGCCGGAAAGTTCGACGCCGATGATTTCAGGCAGGCGCATCCATGAGGCGCGGCCCAGCATGACGTTCTCGGCTTCGAGGCCGCCGACGCCGACGGCGATCACGCCCAGCGCGTCGACGTGCGGCGTGTGGCTGTCGGTGCCGACGCAGGTGTCCGGATACGCCAGGCCGTTGTCGTTATGAATGACCGGCGACATTTTTTCCAGATTGATCTGGTGCATGATGCCGTTGCCGGGCTGGATCACGTTGATGTTCTTGAATGCGCGCTTGGTCCAGTTGATGAAGTGGAAGCGGTCTTCGTTGCGTCGATCTTCGATGGCGCGATTCTTTTCAAACGCCTGCGGATCGAAGCCGCCGCATTCCACCGCCAGCGAATGGTCGACGATCAGTTGCACCGGCACCACCGGATTGACCTTGGCCGGATCGCCGCCCTGATCGGCGATGGCGTCGCGCAGGCCCGCGAGGTCGACCAGCGCGGTCTGGCCGAGGATGTCGTGGCAGACCACGCGCGCCGGGAACCAGGGAAAATCCAGGTCCCGCTTGCATTCGATGATCTGCTTCAGGTAGTCATTGAGGATGGCCGGGTCGCAGCGGCGAACCAGGTTTTCGGCGTGCACGCGGGAGGTGTAAGGCAGCGTGTTCCAGGCGCCCGGCTTGATTGCCTCCACTGCGCCGCGCGCGTCGAAGTAATCCAGCTTGGTGCCGGGCAGAGGTTTGCGGTGTGCGGTATTCATGGCTCGATCCCGAGAAAAACTTTAGGTAAGAGTGGCAGCCTGCGCGCCGGTCTATGTCGGCGCAACAGGCTGCAGATGTTGCTGATGTACTGCCAAGGGTACGACTTACTTGCGCTTGCCGATCGGCACGAACTTCAGATCTTCCGGACCGACATAGTTCGCCGATGGACGAATGATCTTGTTGTCGATGCGTTGCTCGATGATGTGCGCAGCCCAGCCGGAGGTGCGTGCGATCACGAACAGCGGCGTGAACATCGCCGTCGGCACGCCCATCATGTGGTACGACACGGCCGAGAACCAGTCGAGATTGGGGAACATCTTCTTGATGTCCCACATGACGGTTTCGAGGCGCTCGGCGATGTCGAACATCTTGACCGAACCGGCGTCCTTGGACAGCTTGCGCGCGACTTCCTTGATGACCTTGTTGCGTGGGTCCGAGATGGTGTAGACCGGATGGCCGAAGCCGATCACGACTTCCTTGTTCTCGACGCGGCGCTTGATGTCGGCTTCCGCTTCGTCAGGGTTGTCGTAGCGCTTCTGGATTTCAAACGCGACTTCATTGGCGCCGCCGTGCTTCGGACCGCGCAATGCGCCGATGCCGCCGGTGATGGCCGAGTACATGTCGGAGCCGGTGCCGGCGATGACGCGGCTGGCGAAGGTGGAGGCGTTGAATTCGTGTTCGGCGTACAGGATCAGCGAAGTGTGCATCGCCTTTTCCCACAGCTCGGATGGCTTTTCGCCGTGCAGAAGGTGCAGGAAGTGGCCGCCGATGGATTCGTCGTCGGTTTCGACTTCGATGCGCTTGCCGTTCTGGCTGTAGTGATACCAGTACAGCAGCATCGAACCCAGCGAGGCCATCAGGCGATCCGCGATGTCGCGCGCGCCCGGCGTGTTGTGGTCATCTTTTTCCGGCAGCACGCAGCCCAATGCCGACACGCCGGTGCGCATCACGTCCATCGGGTGCGATGCTGCAGGCAGCCATTCCAGCGCCGCCTTGACGTTGGCCGGCAGACCGCGCAGCGCTTTCAGCTTGGCCTTGTAGGCCTTCAGCTCGGCCGCGGTCGGCAGCTTGCCGTGCACCAGCAAGTGGGCGATCTCTTCAAACTCGCAGCTGTCGGCGACGTCGAGGATGTCGTAACCGCGATAGTGCAAATCGTTGCCGGTCTTGCCGACGGTGCACAGCGCGGTGTTGCCGGCAGTGACGCCGGACAGCGCCACGGATTTTTTCGGTTTGAAGCCGGTTGCCGGTGCTTGTGGTTCGCTCATGCGTATCTCCTGAATGATGTATTGAGGTATGAATTCTTGTAGTAAATCCGGATTATTTTTCCGCGTATTTCTTTTCCAGCAGATCGAACATCGGCTTGTTGACCAGGCGCTGGCGTTCGGCAAACGGCGTCACGAAATTCGGGTCTTCGTCGAGGCGATGGTTGTCGCGCAACACGGTCAATGCCTTTTGCATGCCGGCCACGGCGCCTTGCAACGCGGCGTTGGCGTACAGCACGATGCCGTAGCCCAGCTCGCCCAGCTCGTCGGCGTTGAAGATCGGCGTCTTGCCGCCGATCACCAGATTCACCAGTTGCGGCTTGTCCAGTGCTTGTGGCAGACGACGGATTTCGTCCGCGGTCTCGATCGCTTCCACGAACAGGATGTCGGCGCCGGCTTCGCTGTAGCGGGCCGCGCGTTCCAACGCATCTTCGAAACCGTGGACGCTGCACGCATCGGTGCGCGCCATGATCAGCATGCCGTCATTGCTGCGTGCATCGACGGCGGCGTGGATCTTGCCGACCATTTCTGCGCAGGAGATGACTTCCTTGCCGCTGAAGTGACCGCAGCGCTTGGGCGAAACCTGGTCTTCCAACTGCACCGCATCGGCGCCGGCGCGTTCCAGCGTACGGATGGTGTGGCGCACGTTGAGGGCGTTGCCAAAGCCGGTGTCGGCATCGACGATCAGCGGAATCTCCACCGCATCGCGAATGCGCGCGGTGTGGTCGGCCAATTCATTGAGGCCGATGAAGCCCTGATCCGGCATGCCGAAATACATGTTGGTCACGCCGGCGCCGGTAATGTAAAGAGCCTCGAAACCGAGATCGGCAATCACACGCGCCGACAGCGCATTGAAGGCGCCGGGGACCAGCAGCCCTTTGCGTGCATTGACCTTGTCGCGCAGAATTTGTTTGGTGGTTTGAGAAAGGTTGGTCATACGGAGTCCTTGAAGTTGCGTCTGTCGTTGCGTCTGTCGTTGCGTGTTTCAGCGAGGTGAATGCCGGTGCTTGTTGCAATGCGCGTGCCATGCTGGCCGCCACCGGATGTTGCATCGCGGAAGAAATCGATGTTTCATCGCAAGCCCGTGTGAAATCAACGACTTATGTCTTTTCCTCCTCGGGAGCGCATCCCTGCTTCGACGACACTCCCGCCGGGAATGTGTTACATTTGAAACGTTTGAAACATTCAAAATGAAACATGAAACGCCCTCCCTTCTCTTCTCGGGATAACCCGGACAAGCCGGTCATCTGGACAGTTTCGGTGTCGCGCCTGGTCGAACTGTTTCGCGACATCACGCTGGAGTTCGATGATCGCGCGGACATCGAGCCGATCCCGCTGGGCTTTGAAGATGCGGTACGGCATATCCGTGAGCGCCTCGCGACAGAACACTGCGACGCCGTGATCGCGGCAGGATCCAATGGCGCCTATCTCAAGAGTCGCCTGTCAGTCCCCGTGATCATTGCCAAGGCCAGCGGCTTCGATGTCATGCAGGCGCTGGCGAAAGCGCGCAAGATTTCTCCCGACATCGGCATGATCACCTATCAGGAAACCATGCCGTCGCTGGTCGAATTCCAGAACACCTTCGGCCTCAACATCGTGCAGCGCACTTACGCCACCGAAGAAGACGCTCGCTCGCAAATCAACGAACTGAAAGCGGCCGGCATCAAGGCCGTCGTCGGCGCCGGCCTGATCACGGGGCTGGCCCAGGAAGCGGGATTGGCCGGCATCTTCGTCTACTCCGCCGCCAGCATCCGCCAGGCGTTCGACGACGCGCTGGAACTGGCGCGCCTGACGCAACTGGAATCAACGCGCGGACGCATCCTTCCCGTGGCCGACACCTTGCGCGCGCGGCATCATCTTAACGACCTGCGCGGCGATTCGGCGGCGATGGAAAGCGTGCGGCAATCGATCACCCTGTTCGCCAAGTCGCCGGCGACGGTATTGATCCAGGGTGAAACCGGCACCGGCAAGGAACTCGCCGCGCAAGCGATCCATCGCGCGCATCCGCAAATGCAAGGCAAGGTGCAGGCGCATCATCCCTTCGTTGCCGTCAACTGCGGCGCACTGGCGGAGTCGTTGCTGGAATCCGAATTGTTCGGCTATGAAGAAGGCGCCTTCACCGGCTCGCGCCGCGGCGGTCGCGCCGGGCTGTTTGAAGCCGCGCATCGCGGCACCCTCTTGCTCGATGAAATCGGCGAGATGCCGCTGCCATTGCAAACGCGCTTGCTGCGTGTGCTGGAAGAACGCGAAGTGGTGCGCGTGGGCGGCACCCGGCCGATACCGGTCAACGTGCGCATCATCAGCGCCACGCATTGCGACCTCGATGCGCGCGTACGCGACGGCCGCTTCCGCGCCGATCTGTTTTACCGCCTGAGCGTCTTGCGCATGACGCTGCCGCCGCTGCGCGAGCGGCCGGACGACCTTGCACCGCTGGCGGAGTGGTGCCTGAAGAATGCGCTGGCGGCGATGGATATCCGCCCGCACGCCAACCTGCATGCCGAGATCTTGCGTTGCACGCCCCTGCTGGCGCGCTATGGCTGGCCCGGCAACGTACGCGAGCTGCGCAACATGATGGAGCGGCTGGCGCTGTTTCTGGCAGCCGAACCGTTGCAGGCGTTGACGCCGAATCTGATCGGCCGCATCGCGCCGGAAATCTTGCGTGATGACGCATCGACAACGACGGCGCCCGTGGCGTCCGTTTTGCCTGCAGCGCATGCCGACGCCGACGAATCATTGCAGGATGTGCTGGCGCGCTTCGACGGCAACCGTGCCGCTGCGGCAAGTTATCTGGGCATCAGCCGCACAACGCTGTGGCGTCGTCTTGGCGAGAAAAACTGAAGCGTCAATACACTTCCTGCGGTGTGACGGCGCTCTTTACACCTCCCCGATGTTGATTCACCTGTGAAGCGTGTCGGCAGCGATTCCCACTCTTCGGGAATCGCTGCCGACACGCTTCTGCAAACACTTTTCTTCAAGCGCGAAACCTGATTGACAGTCGCGCGCGCATGCACGTATTCTCAGCCGATCGCACCTCTCAACGGCATACTGTTTACGCATTGTTCATGTGTAAACAACATGACGGTGAACACCTTGTGGTGCGATGCCTCACCATAAAAAAATCATCTCAATCACTCACTCCGGGAGCCACATGAACGCCATCAGTTCATCCAACACGGGCGACGCCAAGTCGGTCAAGTTACATCCACAAACCTGGCGCGCGGTCATTTCATCATCGATCGGCAACGCGCTGGAATGGTTCGATGTGCTGATCTACGGCGCCTTCGCCGTGATCATCGCCAAACTGTTTTTTCCTACCGAGAACGAGACCGTATCGTTGCTGGTGACCTTCGCCACCTTCGGCGTGTCGTTCTTCATGCGCCCGCTCGGCGCGGTCGTGCTCGGCGCGTATTCCGATCGCGTCGGCCGCAAGGCGGCGCTGTCGCTGTCGATCGTGCTGATGACCATCGGCACCGCGATGATTGCCTTCATGCCGACCTACGCCAGCATCGGTTTGTGGGCGCCTGCCGGTATCGTGCTGGCGCGCCTGATCCAGGGCTTTTCGGCCGGCGGCGAGTTCGGCAGTTCGACCGCGTTCCTGGTGGAACACGCACCGCATCGCCGCGGCTTCTTCTCGAGCTGGCAAGTCGCCAGCCAGGGGCTAAGCCTGCTGATGGCGGCGGTTTTCGGCGCCGGACTGAACGGTTTGCTGACGCCTGAGCAGCTGTATTCCTGGGGCTGGCGTCTGCCGTTCCTGTTCGGCCTGCTGATCGGCCCTGCCGGTTACTACATCCGCCGCCATCTCGATGAGTCGCCGGAATTCGCCGCCGCTGAGCGCACTGAAACACCGCTGCGCGATACCTTCTCCAGCCAGAAAATGCGTCTGCTGATCGGCACCGGCAGCGTGATCATGGCGACCGTTTCGGTCTACCTCGCGCTGTACATGCCGACGTATGCGATCAAGCAACTGGGCATGCCGGCATGGTCGTCGTACGCGGCGACGATCGTCTCCGGGCTGATCATGATGGTGTTCTCACCGCTGGTGGGCGAGCTGTCCGACAAGTACGGCCGCACGCCATTCATGATCGGCAGCAGCCTGGCGTTCGTGGTGTTCACGTATCCGATGTTCGTGTTCCTGACGAGTGCGCCGAGCTTCGTCAACCTGCTGTTGCTGCAGATCGTGATCGGCGTGCTGATGACGATGTACTTCGCTTCCATGCCGGCATTGCTGGCCGATGTGTTCCCGGTGCAGACGCGCGGCACCGGCATGTCGCTGAGCTATAACATCGCCGTGATGCTGTTCGGCGGTTTCGCCGGCCTGATCATCACCTGGCTGATCCAGTTCACCGGCAACAAGCTGTCGGTGAGCTTCTTCGTGATCTTCGGCGCGGCCTTGAGCTTGATCGCGTCGACGGCGGCGCGCTACGTCCTGCGCGTGCGTTGATGATCGACTTCGCGCATGACCGGTCCAGCCGGTCGGCGTGAAGGAAAAGCGGATCGAAAAAAAGGGCCGGTTTCATCGCTGAAACCGGCCCTGATGTTTTTGGTGTTATTAATCCGCATCGCATATGCAGATGTTGTCCCTGCACTGCAGCTTGTTCTGTTCCCTCTTTTCCTCAAACCCCTTCTTGCATTCTTCCGTTCAGTCGTCTTCGGCGCCGCCGATGCCGAGTTCCTGGATCTTGCGCGTGATCGTGTTGCGGCCGATGCCCAGGCGCACGGCTGCATCGTTCTTGCGGCCATGAGTATGCTTGAGCGCGATCTTGATCAGCGTCGCTTCGAACTGGCGACCGAGGATATCCATGACTTCCGGACGCTCTTCGGCGAGCATTTGCGCCGCTTCGGTTTCCAGCAGGCTGATCCAGCTGCGCTCGGCGCCGCCATCGCCGTCGTAGCTCGCTCCCCCGCCGGCGCCGCCATGTGCTTCGGCAGGCGCGGCCGATGAGGTTGTGTGCGTGTGTGTGTGCGTCGGCTGGAAATTGCTGCTGCGCTCTTCGATCAGATCCTGCGGCAAATCCTTCACTTCCACGGTCTGGCCGGGCGCCATGACGGTGATCCAGTTGCACAGGTTTTCCAGCTGGCGTACGTTGCCGGGCAGTTCCAGTTGCGACAGGAACTGCATCGCCTGCGGCGACAGGCGCTTGGCTTCGACACCAAGCTGACGCGCGCTTTGCGTCAGGAAATGGCGCGCCAGGATCGGGATGTCTTCGCTGCGCTCGCGCAGGCTTGGCAGACGCAGGCGGATGACGTTGAGGCGGTGGTACAAGTCTTCACGGAACAGGCCCTCGCGCACGCGGTGTTCGAGGTTTTGGTGAGTAGCGGCAATGACGCGCACGTTGGCCTTGAGCGACTGATGGCCGCCGACGCGATAGAAGTGGCCGTCCGACAGCACGCGCAACAAACGCGTTTGCAGGTCGAGCGGCATGTCGCCGATTTCATCGAGGAACAGCGTGCCGCCTTCGGCTTGTTCAAAGCGACCGCGACGCATCGCCTGCGCGCCGGTGAAGGCGCCGCGCTCATGGCCGAACAGTTCGGACTCGAGCAGGTCCTTGGGGATCGCTGCGGTGTTCAATGCGACGAAGGGCTGCGCGGCGCGCGGGCTGTGCTTGTGCAAGGCGCGTGCGACCAGTTCCTTGCCGGAGCCGGATTCGCCGGTGATCAGCACGGTCACGTTGGATTGCGACAAGCGGCCGATGGCGCGGAACACATCCTGCATGGCCGGCGCCTGGCCGAGAATCTCCGGCGCGTTGGCCGACGATTGCTCGACATCGGTTTCGCGCAGGCTCTCTTCCAATGCACGGCGGATCAGCTCGACGGCCTTGTCGACGTCGAAGGGCTTGGCCAGGTATTCGAAGGCGCCGCCCTGGAATGCCGAGACCGCCGAATCGAGATCGGAGAATGCGGTGATGATGATGACCGGAATGCCGGGATGCTTGGCCTTGATGGTCTGCAACAGCTCCAGGCCGGAAGCGCCGGGCATGCGGATATCGGAAACCAGTACTTGCGGCGTGCCGCTCTCCAGTGCCTGCATGGCGTCGCGTGCGCTGGAAAAGCTTTGCGTGGCGAGATTTTCTCGCGCGAGGGCTTTTTCCAATACCCAGCGTATCGATTCGTCGTCGTCAACAATCCAGATCGGTTTCATAGTGTTATCTTTTCTTGCTTATCGTTGCGTGTAATAGCGTGTAGTAGCGTGTGTAAGTCGCGTAAAAGGCTCGCGCCAATGTTGCCCTGCCCGATCCCTGCTCACCCGATGAACTACCATCAGGGAAGCGGAATCAATATCCTGAAATCCGTACATCCCGGCCGGCTTTCGCATTCGATCACCCCCATGTGCTGCTGAACGAATGTTTGCGCCAACGTCAATCCCAAACCGCTGCCTCCCTCACGACCGGATACCAGCGGGTAAAAAATACGGTCCTGGATATCCGGTGAAATACCGGGGCCGTTGTCGATGATATGCAAGTCTAGTGCCAGCCGATATCGGACCTTGGCCAGCGTCACTTGCCGCATCACGCGCGTCTGCAAAATCAGTTCGCCGTCGCCGGTGCGGATGCGTTCGGCGAGTGCTTGTGCAGCGTTGTGGACGATGTTCAGCAAGGCCTGGATCAACTGCTCCTTGTCGCCGCGGAATTCAGGAATCGACAGGTCGTAATCGCGCTTGATGGTCAGGCCGTTGGGAAACTCGGCCAGGATCAGACTGCGCACGCGTTCGCAGACTTCATGGATGTTGACGTCGCCGACGATGTGCGGCCGCCGGTGCGGCGCCAGCAGGCGATCGACCAGCGTTTGCAGGCGATCGGCTTCCTTGATGATGACCTGGGTATATTCGCGCAGCTCTTTCAGATGGCGCTCGGGCAGCTCCAGTTCCAGCAGTTGCGCCGCGCCGCGAATGCCGCCGAGCGGATTCTTGATTTCATGCGCGAGATTGCGGATCAGTTCCTTGTTGGCCTGGCTCTGGTCGAGCAGGCGCTCTTCGCGATCGAGCTTGAGTTGCTGGACGTTTTCCCGCAGCTCCAGCAGCACCGGCGTGTCGGCGTTGTCGAGCGCGGTGACGATGGTATGGACCTGCAGCGGCTCGCGGCCGATGCGCTCCAGCACGAGATCGAGGCGCTTGTCGGCGAATTGATGTTCAACCGCCTGGTAGAACAAGGTGGCCAGCTCTTTGCCGTTGAGGAACAGTTCGCTGAGCTTTTGCTGGGACAGGACCTTGAAGGAGCTCTCCAGCAGGTTTTCAGCAGCGGCGTTGGCGTATACGATGCCGCCGTTGGCGTCGAGAATGATGACTGCTGATGCCAGCAGGTCAAGACCGTCGAGTGAAGGTAAAGTTGTTTTCATGCGTTCCGTAAGTACCTGTAGTAATGCCGCATCAAGTAGGTCGTCGCGGCTTGTGGCCGTGCGCACAGATTTGTCAGCTTCCTCTCAGCAAAGCAAGATTTGGGCAAGGCTGCAGCGCCACTGACTTCCCGGCTTGCGCGCCGCTTTTACGGATTAACGCAGCTTGCCCACTTCGCGCCTGAGCGCGTCCACATTGCGCTCCGAACGGGCAATGTCGTCCTTCATGGCGGCAGCGCGTTCCTGGTATTTTGCATAGTTGCGCTCATCGCCGCGCCGCTCGGGCTCGCCGTTGTTGTAGTCCGCCTTCAGGCTCGCCAGTTTGCCCTCTTCCTGCCTGAGTTCGTCCTGCAATATCAGTTTGCGGTCGCTGTCGCGCGCTTTCTGCACCTGGCCGTCGGCCTTGGGAAAAGCGCTTGCGGTCACAGCCGGCCCCGTCGTCGCTGCCGGCTTGCCCGGTGCAGCACGTTTGGTCGGCGCCGGGGCGCTCGCAGCCGGGATATCCAGTTTGCGGCATCCTTTGCCGATGCCGGTATTGCGATATTCCGCGACGCCGTTCTGACCGATGCAGACATAGACGTCATCTGACGTCGGGGCCGCTTGCACGATGGCCGCGCAGGCCAGGCCTGACAATGCGGCAAGTACGGAAAATTTCATTGGTCCAGGCCTGAAAAATGCGATGAAACCAAGTGTATGACAAGACCCGGCGAGGAACAAACGCAGCCCGTCGGACACCAACGCAATAAGCCTCGCGCATAAAAAAAGGGAAGCAAGCTTCCCTTTTTTATCAATGCAAAATCGACGATTACAGCGAGTAGTACATGTCGAATTCGATTGGGTGTGTCGTCATGCGATAGCGTTGCACTTCCTGGCCCTTCAGGTCCAGGTAGGCGTCGATCATGCTGTCGGTGAAGACGCCGCCGCGTGTCAGGAACTCGCGATCGGCGTTCAGTGCATCCAGCGCTTCTTCCAGCGATGCGCACACTGTCGGGATCAGCTTGTCTTCTTCCGGTGGCAGATGGTACAGATCCTTCGAAGCAGCTTCGCCTGGATGGATCTTGTTTTGCACGCCGTCCAGACCGGCCATCAGCAGAGCCGAGAAGCACAGGTATGGGTTCGCCAGCGGATCCGGGAAACGTGTTTCGATACGACGACCCTTCGGGTTCGCAACGTGTGGAATACGGATCGATGCGGAACGGTTGCGTGCCGAGTAAGCCAGCTTGACCGGTGCTTCGAAACCTGGAACCAGACGCTTGTACGAGTTGGTGCCTGGGTTGGTGATCGCGTTCAGTGCCTTGGCGTGCTTGATGATACCGCCGATGTAGAACAACGCGAATTCGGACAGACCGGCATAGCCGTCGCCTGCGAACAGATTCTTGCCGTCTTTCCAGACCGATTGGTGAACGTGCATGCCGGAGCCGTTGTCGCCGACCAGTGGCTTGGGCATGAAGGTCGCTGTCTTGCCGTAGGTGTGAGCAACGTTCCAGATCACATACTTCAGTGTTTGTGTCCAGTCAGCGCGCTCAACCAGTGTCGAGAACCTGGTGCCCAGTTCGTTTTGACCTGCGCCGGCCACTTCGTGGTGGTGCACTTCAACTGGAATGCCCAGGGATTCGAGGATCAGGGACATTTCCGAACGCATGTCCTGGAAGCTGTCGACTGGAGGCACTGGGAAGTAGCCGCCCTTGACGACCGGACGATGGCCGGTGTTGCCGCCTTCGAGCTTGGCGCCGGAGCTCCACGATGCTTCTTCGGATTCGATCTTGACGAAGGAACCGGACATGTCCGCACCCCAACGCACGCCGTCGAAGATGAAGAATTCTGGCTCAGGACCGAAGTAGGCGGTATCGCCCAGGCCCGAGGACTTCAGGTACGCTTCAGCGCGCTTGGCGATGGAACGCGGGTCACGGTCGTAACCCTTGCCATCGGATGGCTCGATCACGTCACATTGCATGAACAATGTGGTTTCTTCCATGAACGGGTCGATGTTGGCGGTGTTTGGATCAGGAATCAGCAACATGTCCGAAGCTTCGATACCCTTCCAGCCGGCGATCGAGGAACCGTCGAATGCGTGACCCGATTCGAACTTGTCGATGTCGAAGTGGGAAACGGGAACAGTTACGTGTTGCTCTTTACCCCGGGTGTCGGCAAAACGGAAATCAACAAACTTGACTTCATTGTCTTTCACCAACTTCAAAACCTCTGCGGCCGTCCTTGCCATGCGAATCTCCTAAAACGAGGAAGTAGTATAAATTTGTACAATTTGGGTGATGAGCCGACTACGTGCGACTTGATGTGTGCAGCAAATACAACAGATAGTGCGCCAGAACTCAGGCGGGAATGATAGCAGATTCCATGCCACCAACTGCCTTGCGTTGATGCTTATGGCATATTTTAGGGAGTTATTGGCTGGCGGGCGTTTCCGAGCAGTGCACGGCAACACGAATAATGATCAATTATGGTGCGAAATGTATTTTTCGCACCATTAAAAAGCATATTTTCCTCTTCGCTTTATTTTGGTGCAGATATTTGCCTGCCTTGGCGTTGGGATAATGATTTATGTATCTTTTCAGCAATTATCAAAGGGACCTTGATGACAACTTCCAACGACATTCTTTCGATTGCCGGCCAACGTGCGCAAACTGGTCAGTTTCCGTATGCGGGGGCGGTCACGCCGCAAGAGGCGTTTGCCCTGCTGCAGGGCGATCCGGCCGTCAAACTGGTTGACGTGCGCACCAAGGCGGAACGCGATTGGGTCGGCCAGGTTGTGATTCCGGCGGACCAGCATCTGGCGGTGCAATGGAATCTCTACCCGGAGAGCGTGCCGAATCCACAATTTCTCGAACAGCTCGATGCCCTCGCGGACAAGCAGACAATCTTGCTGTTTCTGTGCCGTTCGGGCGTACGCTCCCGCCATGCCGCAAAACTGGCGACTGAAAACGGCTATACGCGCTGCTATGACATTCTCGAAGGTTTCGAAGGAAACAAGGACAGCGCAGGTCATCGCAAGACCATCGAAGGATGGTGCAAAGCGGGACTGCCGTGGATGGGGGCTTGAGTTGAAGTGAATCGGGCCGCTGATGCGAGCCGATTGCTGTGACAAACCCGGATTCAGAGGGACTGCAATTGCCGTCCCAGCGCCGCAACCTCAGCCGCCAGATCGGCCGACGGCATGCGACTCACCGCGATCGCTTCGATGCGTTCCAGCGTCGCGACGATGTCGACTGCAGCTATCGTGAGTGCGGCACCCTTCATCCGATGCGCCAGCCTTCCGACCGAGGCCATATCCGCCTCAGCCATGGCCGTCTGCAGGACTGCAAAATCCTCAAGCGACGTGGTGCGAAACAGCGTCGTCAGATCCACGCTGCGCATGTCGTCGATGTTCATCGGCGCTACCGCAGAGACGTCGACATCGCACCACAGCGACAGCATTTTTTTCAGATCATCGACCGGCAAGGGCTTGCCGAGTACGCCGTCCATGCCGCTGTCGAGGCAAAGCTGCATGTGCGCGGTATCGGTCTCGGCCGAGATCGCGATGATGGGCGTGTGCGCCAACTCTTCCTCGCGTTCGCGCCGGCGGAATATTTTCGCCACGTCGTAACCGCTCATGTCAGGCATCTGGCAATCCAGCAGCACCAGGTCAAACTCGCCGTCCTGCATTGCAGCAAGACCGGAGTTGCCATCCTGCGCCGTCGCTACGTCGCAACCCAGTTTCTTCAGTTGTTTCTCAATGACGACGCGGCTGGTTGCAGAATCGTCGACGACAAGAATCTGGAGCGAAGGAGCCGTAGCAATCGTATTCATGGTACGTCCTATATATCTTGGAGTTGATGCTGGATCTTGAACAGTTCATTGTCGTTGCGCACCCCCAACTTGCGGAAGGCCGCCTGCTTTTGTCCGCTGATGGTCTTGACGCTGCGCGCGAATTTTTCTGCGATCTGCGTGACGCTCAGCCCTTCCAGGCAACAGCGCAGCACTTCACGTTCGCGCGGCGACAATTCAACGTTGTCGGTGAGTGAATCGCCGTTTGGCGACTCTTCGTCCGATCCGTTACTGGACAGCATGGAGGAGATTTCCGCCGCCATGAACGGGTTCAGGTGCACACGCCCCACAGCCACCGAACGCACTGCGGCAATAAGCTCGGACAATTCCTGCTCCTTCCCCACGAAACCGCGTGCGCCCGCGCGCATCGCCAGCGCGACCGTAGCAGGATTGTAGTGTGAAGACGAGACGAGGATTTTACTGTCGGGGAAACGCACCTTGAGTGCCCGGATCAGGTTGAGGCCATCGATATCGTTGGCCCCGAGAGAATAGTCGATCAGCAGAATATCGGCCGGCAAAGCGCGCAAGGCGGACATCATGTCCTTGCTGGCGGCATAGGCGCCGACCACCTCGAAATCCGATTCTTCAGTGAGTCGTGCCGCGAGTCCATGCCGGACCACGGCATGATCGTCCAGCAATGCAATACGAATTGCCTTTGTCGCAGTCCAGGTCATCATCGCGTCCTTTCGCAGACGGTCATTCACGCAGAAAACCGCTAGGCATCGGAATCGATGCTCGTTTCGCCTGGATGCGATCGAAAAAGGCAGGGCTGCCGACCAGTCGAATTATGGTCGAGTGTATCAAAAATAGTAAAAATACAATAGAAAACTCAGGCATTTATGAGGCCATTATTAAACAATTGATTGGCGCCGACCTTGCTCAGAAAGTCGTCCTGACGCATGGGCGCTGCAATAAAACCCTGCCCGCGTCCGCATCCCATGGCGGCGAGGACTTCCATCTGGCGGGCGTTTTCGATCCCTTCCGCAATGACGGCAAGCTGCAGGCGCTTGGCGATGCCGATGATCGATTCGACGATGACGCGGCATTGCGGCTGGCGCAGGAACTGACGCACGAAGTGGCGATCGATGCGGATTTCGGTGAAGGGCATTTGCGACAACAGCTTCATGGTCGAAATGCCGGAACCGAAATCATCAATCGACAAACCGAACCCGCGCAGGCGCAAACGATTGAGGGACGCGGCCAGCTTCAGCGCATGTTGCGACGGCTCCTCCTCCGAAATGCCGACGGTGACCAGGTGCGAAGATATGCCGTAGCGCTGCGAACGCTCATGAAGATAGTCGGCAATTTCCGGGGTTTCCAGCGTCGATGCGGAAGCCTTGATGCAAATGGGAAGGCTGCAACCGATGTGCTCCAGTTTCTGTTGCGTTTTCAGAACATGGTTGACGGTTCGATAAAACAGCATGAGACCCAGCCCCTGCCGTTCAATCAGCGTCATGAATTGTTCCGGCGCCAGATAGCTGAATTTGGGGTGGCTCCAACGCACCATGGCGTCGGCGCCGATAATAGCCTTGGTTTTCAAAGATATCTGCGGCTGATACCACACTTCGAATTCACTGGTGTCGCAGATGGCGCGCAAGATATCGTCATCGCCAATGGCGCCGTCCGCGGTCGCCGATATTGTTTTTCCGCCCTTGGCAGGCGCAGGTTTGATCGCATTCATCATTGTCAGCGCCGTGGCGAGAATGCTTTGCAGCGTCGGCAACGTCAGTGGCTTGGCAATCGCATCGACAAAGGGAAAGCCCGCGGAATACGCCAGTTGCAGGTGCGATTCACGCACATCTTCGGCGTGCACGCTCATCCACACCAGCATCGGCAATTCCTTGCCCGCGGATTGCACCGACCGGTCTTGCGCCAGCACGAACTGCGAGCCGTCCATGTTGGGCATGCCGATATCGCAAAAGATCAAATCGATGCGGCGCTCGGACAAGCGCTCCATCGCCTCCATGCCGTCGGCGGCCTCGACCACGTTGACGCAACCGAGCTCTCGCAACTTTTCGACTGCAAATATTTTTTGCAATGGCTCGTCTTCAACTACCAGAACAGAAAGATTCGCGACTGTTTTCATCTTTACCCCAAGCGAGATGTGCACCGCAACTGCGGCATAGACTTTGATTGACCAGCTGCAATTCTGATCATCTTGCACACATCCGTATATGAGAATGATCTCAATTCAGCCCCGCTTATTTGCTGGCAATTAGTCGAAAAACGACGAGTTCGCCACAGTGGAAGTGTTTTTTCATCTGTTTCCCAGATTTTGGTTGGATGACCATCTTGGCAACGTTATCCTTGCCTGATCAAATCACAATATTCTGCAATCTGGGGAAGATCCATGAAAAACGTCGTATCGGCGATGCTGTTGCATGGCGTCGGCCTCTCTCTGCTGGCGGGTGCATCCGCCGCCGGCGCGACGGAATTGCGCGTCACCGGGAAGATCGTTCCCGACGCCTGTCTGCCAGTCTTTTCGGATGCGGGGGTGGTGGATTACGGACCGATTTCATCCGAACGCGGTGCAGCAAAAATCCTCGCCAAAAAAATTTTCACGCTCTCCGTTTCCTGTGCCCTTCCCTCACGTCTTGCATTACGCCTGATAGACAATCGTGACAGCGCGCCGATACCACAAATGCAGGCGGTGGCGATGCGCAACCGCAGCAACAAACATCTGTTCGGATTGGGTGCGGGAAGCGGACAAAACGCCGGCGCCTATATCGTGTCGTTCGAACCTGCACATCCGAAGGCGACGCCTCCCGCCATGCTGGAGTCCGCCACCGGCATCAATGCCACGCAGTGGATACTGAGCAGCGACAACACCATCCGCAAGAACGTGCTTTACGCCTGGGACGCCGAACACAAGATCCATCCCGGCGGCACCCTGAACTTCGAGGCAAAACTCAGCATCCAGGCCGTCATCGACAGCGCCGACAATACACGGGAAAAAGAAGATGCTCCGTTGAATGGCTCGGCCACTTTTGAACTCTTGTATTTATAAGCAATGCCGACGATCTTCCGACCTGAAAGAAGCGCACCTGTGAAGCACATTACAATCGCCACCGGATCCGGGATGGCGAGGATGGCCCTGGGCATTTTCTGCCTCGCCGCAACCACGCTCTCGTGCGCTGCCAACATGGTGGAAATGCAGGTAGTGAGCGTCATCACGCCCGCTGCCTGTACACCGATGCTGTCGGGCGGCGGCGTTGCCGATTACGGCATCATTCCGGCGCGCTCGTTGAAGCCCGGCACGGTGACGCCGCTGCCGTCGAAGTCGCTGTCGTTCAGCATCAATTGCGATGCCGCCGCCAAAGTGAGCATCAGGGCCATCGACAACCGCACCAACTCGGTCATCGTCGGCATCATCGCGGCCGGCTCCGGCGACGGTAATCTCAACGACAGTTTCAACTTCGGCCTCGGCACTGCCGCCGGTAAAAGCATCGGCGGTTACGCCATCGTGTTCCAGCCGGCGTCCTATACCGGTGACTACCAGCAAACCCAATTGTTGTACTCCACCGACAGCGGTACGACCTGGCAACCGTCAACGACAGGCTATGTCGCCAAGAACCGCAGCTTTGGCTGGGGCGCGCAGGGCAGTAGCCATGTCTCGTCTTTACGCACGATCTCCGGCACGGTGACCGTGCAACCGTATATCAACAAGCCTGAAAGCCTTTCCCTATCGCAAGAAATTTTGCTGGACGGTTCGGCGACGCTGGAGCTTTCCTATCTTTAAGAGTTGTCGCGACGTCATTTGGCATCCCTGTTCAACGCTTTAAATCGTTCTGAATTTTGAGAATATTCTCAAATACTCTTAAATCTGGCATCGGAGCTGTTGCAATCGTTATCTATAACAACCGGGGGGTAAATGAAATGTGCACCAATTTTAAGAAATTGCTTTTTCTTGCTGTTGCCTGTTTTCTCTCCAACGCCGTCATGCCTGTCACCGCATACGCCAGCGGCATGCTTCCGGAGACCTCGGTGGTCATCATCAACGAAGCCGACGGCGAAGCCAGCATGAACGTCAAGAACACCGACGCTAATGCCACCTTGCTGTACACCTCGATTCAAAACCTCCCGGAAGACAAGGAAAACCTCCTGATCGTCACCCCGCCCGTCGCGCGCGTCGAGCCGGATGAAACCCAGTTGGTGCGCTTCATCCTGCAAAGCAAGGAACCGCTCAAGACGCAACGATTCAAGCGCGTCATTTTCGAAGGCATCCCGCAGCAATCCAAAGACGGCGGCGTCAAGGTGACGATGAACGTGCGCCAGAATCTGCCGGTCATCATCCATCCCAAAGGTCTCGCGCCCAACCGGGAACCCTGGAAATTGCTGACCTGGTCGGTACGCAACGGCAACCTTGTCGCCAAGAACGACAGCGCCTATGTCGTGCGGCTGGCGCAGACAGTGACGCTGTTGCCGGGCAACGCCGAGCTTGATCTCGGCAAGACCTATTTCCTGCCGGGTGAAACCATCAGCGTAGCGGTCCCGGCAACTGGCGCGGCATCGACCACGGTACGCCTGGCGCCCGCGACGGTATATGGCTTCTCGGTGGACAGTTACGACGCTGCGCTTACCAGGTAAGTCCCGCTTTTTTCTCCCTCGCAACCAGGGAAAATGAATAACAAAATCCGCAGGAAACATGGGGCTTTCCTCGACCCGCGCCCGCCGCCCGACGTTCGCCTGAAGCATTGCCTCATTGCCTTGTCTGCCGTAGCGGGGGGAATGGCGGCTGTGCCGTTGCATGCTGCCGATGCCAGCGGATTCGATCTGAACATGCTGAAAGAGCGCGGCATCGATCCTCAGCTCGCGGATTATTTTCGCGAGGCTGCGCGCTTTCGTCCCGGTATGCAGGTTGTGACGCTGTTCGTCAACGGCAGCAAGCGTGGACGCGCCGATGCACGCTTCAATACCAAAGGCGATCTGTGTTTTGACATCGGCCTGCTCGACAAAGGCGGATTGATCGTGCCGCCGCAGTTGAAAAAGGCCGACAAGCCCACATCGACGCCAGGGACGCCTGCGGCACAGGCTACGACGGCTGCGTCGCCGGACTGCTTCGACTACAAGGAAGCCTTCCCGCAAACCCGGGTCGAACTGCGCCCCGGCAAGGAAGAGGTGGCGCTGGTGGTGCCCACCGATGCTTTGCGGCCCACCGAGGACGACTTCGCCGGCTATAGCAGCGGCGGGACTGCTGCGATGCTGAACTACGAAATACTCGGCGTGAACAGCAAATTCTCCGGTGGCGGCAGCCGTTTCATGTCGGGTAACGCCGAACTGGGATTCAACGTCAAGGATTGGATCGTGCGCAGCCGCGAGGTCTATACCGCCCAGGATGGAAAATCGCAGCGCCAGCATGTCTACGCCTACGCCCAAAAAACGCTGATGGATTTCAAATCCATCTTGCAGGCCGGTCAGATCAACATTGCCAATTCGGCGGTCTCAGGCGGCGCCATTACCGGGGCGCAAATGATTCCGGAAGGTGCGCTGATGAGCCTCAATCGCAACAACGTCATGGTGGAAGGCATCGCGCAGTGGCAAGCGCGCGTGGAAGTGCGCCAGGCCGGCGCGCTGATCTACACCACCGTTGTTCCTGCCGGGCCGTTCGCGTTATCCGACCTGCCGCTGCTGAACTCGGGCAGTGATCTGGAAGTCACCGTGGTGGAAGCCACCGGTGCGCAACGTCGCTTCATCGTGCCGGCCGCGTCGTTGCACAGCGGCTCGCTTGGCAGCCAGCGCGGCTATTCATTTGCCGTCGGTCGTCAGCGCAGTCTCGGCGGCAGCACCGCGCGCCAGCCGTGGATCGTGACCGGTTCGGGCGGCTGGAAAATCGGCAAGGACAGCAACGCCAACGCCGGTCTCATGGCGGCGACCTCGTATCAGGCCGGGGCTTGGGGAATGGACACACGCGTGTTCAACAGCACCAGCATCAGCCTGCAACAGCGCCTGTCCAACGCGACCGGCGAAGGCGTGCGCGGAACCCAGGTCAGCCTGTCCAGCAGCAGCCTGCTATCGACCTCATTCTCGGGCAGTTTTTCGGCGACACAGCAAACGCTCGGTTATCGCGACCTCGCCGACACCATCGTCGACACGCCCGCCAACGCCGGCGACTTGCAGCACAATCGCTATCGCGGCCAGTACACCGCATCGCTGAGCTGGAGCAATGCAACACTGGGCTCGTTCAATGTCGCCTATTCGCGCTCCTCGCTGTTCAGCGGCGTCTCGACCCAGCGCGTGACCGGCTCATGGGGTCAGACCTTCTCATTCGGCACGATATCGTTCAACCTCGAACACAATCTCGGCACCAGCGGCAACACCGACGCCAACAGCAGCAACACCGTGCCCATCAATACTTTCTATCTCACGCTGAGCATTCCGCTCGGGCAGCGCAACGTGCGCACCTACGTCAACAACAGCAGCGGCTACAAACGCTACGGCGCCTCATACAACGAGACGATCAACGAATACGCCAACTACACTGTTTCCGCAGAGCGCAACACCCAGAACCAGGAAACCGATCTCTCGACGCAGGCGTCGATACTGCCGCGCTATACCCAGGTCAACCTCGGTTATTCGCGTGCAGGATCGGGAGCGACTTCCATGAATGGCGGTCTGCGCGGCGGCATGGTGTTGCATCAGAACGGCCTGACGCTGTCGCCCTATCCGATCCAGGACACCTTCGGCATCCTGTCGGTGGGCGACGAGTCCGGCATCCGCGTCAGCACTCCCTATGGCCCGGTGTGGACGGACCCATGGGGACAGGCGGTGATTTCACAGATGGCGCCGTACGCCAGCAGCCGGCTGGAAATCGCCACCAAGAGCCTGCCGCGCAATGTCGACATCAAGAACGGTTACAAGCTCGTCGAGCCGGGACGCGGTTCAGTCAACTTCGTCACCTTCGACACCATCAAGGTGCGGCGCATCCTGCTCAACACCAAAGGTGCCGACGGCAATCCTCTGCCCAAGGGCGCGTTCGTGCTGGACGCCGAAGGCCAGTTCGTCACGACGGTAGTCGACGACGGCCAGATTTTCCTGATCAACGGCGTACCCAATTCCAAACTGGAGGTCTCGCTTCCGGACGGCAGGCAATGTTCATTGCAATTTGAATTGCCGTCCAGGGCGGATCCCAATATGTTCTTTGAAACTGCCGAGGCGCGCTGCGGTCCGGCTCTGCAAGTACAACTACAGATACGGAAAGCATCCCATGCTCAATCGTAAATCCCTCGCAGGCAGCTCCATGAACCGCCATGCCGTCGTTGCTGCGGTGATCGCATTGTCGTCGCTGTCGTCGCCGTCGTCGACACAAGCTGCTCCCAACGACAATTGCCAGATGCAGATCAGCAATACGGTGATCGACTACGGCGAGGTCACGCGCGCCGAACTGCTCGGCCGCCAGGTGTCGCCGACCGCTTTCGCATTGGGCAAGCAGACCATGACGCTCTCTGTGAACTGCCGTCAGCCGTCGCTGATGACCATCTACTTTCGCGGCGCCGCCGGTGACGGTAACGGCTACCGTTTCGGCAACGCCGGCAACTTCGTGCTGAATCTGTCGCTCGCGCAACTGGACGGCAAACGCGTCAAGCTCGGCAACGTCAAAGTCACCGGCCAGCAACCCGACAACATGATGGAAACCGCCCTGCTGTCGCCCGGCGTGGGCGTTGTGCCGGTGCAGGATGAACGCACGCTCAAGGGCGCCAGTTTCTCGGTACAGGTGGAAATCAACACCAGCGTCTCCGGCACGGCCAGCCGGGTTGCCGACCGCACCACATGGCGCAGCAGCGGCAGCTTCGAGCTCGTGGAAAACTGACGAATAGCTGAAGGACTGCTGACGACGTTTCAGCAAGAACAAAGCTTTTACACTTTATTACAGCGACGTTCGGTGAGGATGCGATACTTTAAGCATTCTCTTTCCTACACGCGGCGTCATGCAAATCCCTCGTAGATATGGTGTGATCGGATTGCTTGCACTAGGCTTGGCCAGTGCTTGCGGTCAGGCGTTCGCGCAAGCGCTGAATTCGCAGGAGCAGGCGTTGCATGTGCTCAATCGCCTGGCCTACGGGCCGCGTCCGGGCGATGTCGCCGCCGTTGAAAAAATCGGCGTAAAACGCTACATCGACGAGCAACTCAATCCGGAACGCATACCTCTTCCGCCCGATCTGCAAAGCCGTCTCGACGGCCTGGCGACATACCAGCTCACCACCTCGCAACTCTACATCGCCTACGGTCCGCCATCCTTCCCGCCCAACAGCGCCAGCACCGACGACAAGAACGCTGCACGCCAGCGCGCCGCGAAGGAAATCACCCCGCAAAGCCATGCCGCGCGATTGTGGCTTGCCACCGAAAGTCCGCGCCAGTTGCAGGAAGTGATGACCGAATTCTGGTTCAATCATTTCAATGTCTTCGAAGGCAAGGAATGGGTGCGCTATTGGAGCGCCGATTACGAAAAGAACGCCATCCGGCCCAAGGCACTCGGCAATTTTCGCCAGTTGCTGGGCGCGGTCGCCCATCATCCGGCGATGCTCTATTACCTCGACAACTGGCTCAGCAGCGGCGCCGGTACACCGCAAGCCAAAGGACGTTTCAAAGGCCTCAACGAAAACTATGCGCGCGAGCTGATGGAGTTGCACACACTTGGCGTCGACGGCGGCTACACGCAGGCCGATGTCATTTCGCTGGCGCGCATCCTGAGCGGCTGGACCATAGATGAAGCGAACATGAAACAAGGAGCCGACAGCGTCAACAGCGCCGGCTTCGCTTTCAATCCACAACGCCATGACGGCGCGGCCAAGCAATTCCTCGGTCGCACGATTGCGCCAGGCGGCCAGCAGGAAGGCGAACAGGCGCTCGACATGCTGGCGCGCAATCCGGCGACGGCGCGCTTCATCTCGACCAAACTGGTGCAATACTTCGTTTCCGACCAGGCCGATCCGGCGCTGGTCGAGAAACTGGCGCAGCGCTTCCTCGCCAGCGACGGCGACATCAAAACCGTGCTGCGCACCTTGTTCGACAGTCCGCAATTCTGGTCGCGCCGGAACTACCAAAGCCAGTTCAAGACGCCCTATCAATACGTCGTCTCCAGCCTGCGCGCCACCGCTACGCCGGTCGTCAACGCCAAGCCCGTGAGCGGCGTGCTCAGCCAGTTCGGCATGCCCCTGTACGGTTGGCTGACGCCGGAAGGTTACAAGTTCTCCGAAGAGGCCTGGCTCAATCCCGACGCGCTGCTGCGCCGGATCAATTTCGCCAACGGTCTGAGCAATGGCAAATCTCCGATTGCCCGCGC
Source organism: Herbaspirillum lusitanum (assembly GCF_026127345.1). Lineage (NCBI taxonomy): Bacteria > Pseudomonadati > Pseudomonadota > Betaproteobacteria > Burkholderiales > Oxalobacteraceae > Herbaspirillum > Herbaspirillum lusitanum. The sequence continues at coordinate 338,514 of NZ_QXFG01000010.1, forward strand.
CGAAAATACGCAACCGGCAGCCAATGCGGAAGCCGTCGATCCGGTGCGACTGATCCAGACGCTGTCGCCGCTGCTGGACCAGAACGCCGTGACCGCAATCGCGGGGGCGCCGCCCAACTTGCAGGTCGGCCTGATCCTGGGCGGACCTGCCTTCATGAAACGTTAAGAGCATCGGAGCCGCAATGAAACGTCGGGACTTCATTCGCTATATGGGCCTGGCCGGCAGCGGCGCGATCCTGCTGCCGGTCGGACTGTCCGGCTGCGCGGTGGCGCCCGCCGGCAAACAGATTGCCGCCCATGCAAATACCAATGGCAACGCGCCATTGGCCTACGGTACTCCACGCCAGCGCGCGCATGCTGACGGCGACGGCACGCCGCGCATGGTGGTGGTGTTCCTGCGCGGCGCCGTCGATGGTCTCAACGTCGTCGTACCGCACGGCGACCGCGAGTACTATCAGGCGCGTCCGGGCATTGCCGTCGCGCATCCCGGTCAGAACAACGGCGTCATCGACCTGACCGGCTACTTCGGCCTGCATCCGTCCCTGCGTCCGCTGATGCCGTATTGGGACAGCGGCCAACTGGCCTTTGTGCATGCCTCCGGCTCCCCCGACGGCTCCCGCTCCCATTTCGAAGCGCAGGACTATATGGAGACCGGCACGCCCGGTCAGCACAACACGCGCGACGGCTGGATGAATCGACTGCAAGGCCGCTTGCCGCCCTCCGAATCGCCGGTGCAGGCGCTCACGCTGGGCGAATCGATTCCGCGCATCCTGAGCGGCCGGCAAGTGGTCGCCAACATGCCGACCGGGCGCGATGCGGCACGCCCTACCTTGATCGACCAACCGAAAATCAGCCAGGCCTACGGTGCCATGTATGCAGGCAACGATGCGCTCGGCAAGGCCTATCGCGACGGCATCGCCGCGCGCAGGGAATTGATGGCGGAACTGAGCAGCAATGAGCAGCGCATGGCCAACAATGGCGCGCCGCTGCCGAACGGCATGGCCATCGATGCGGCGCGGCTGGGTCGCCTGATGCGCGGCGATCCGAAGATACGCCTGGGCTTCCTGGCGGTAGGCGGTTGGGATACGCATGCCAACCAGGGCAACGGCGCGGGGCAACTGGCCGGACGCCTGGCCCCGCTGGCGACCGGATTGGCGACGCTGGCGCAGGAACTGGGCCCGGCATTCAACGATACGGTGATCGTGGCGATATCCGAGTTCGGCCGCACCTTCCGTGAAAACGGCAACGGCGGCACCGACCACGGCCACGGCAACGTCATGTGGCTGCTGGGCGGCAACGTGCGCGGCAGGACGATTTACGGCCAGTGGCCGGGGTTGAACAAGAACGAGCTCAATGAGGGACGCGACCTTGCGATCACCACCGACTTCCGCGCGGTGATGTCGACGCTGGCAGAGAAGCACATGCGCATTCCGGACAACGCCTTGCAAGAGATTTTTCCGCAATACGCGATGGGCATGCAGCATGTGTCGAACATCCTGGTGTAAAAGGCAGGCGTGGAGCGGGCATCGGACAACAAAAAAGGAGCGATTACGCTCCTTTTTTGTTGTCATGCCGTCGCTGAATTATTCCGCTTCCTCGATCCATGCCGTTTGGATCGCTTCGAGAATTTTCTCGCCCGAGCGATTGGCATCGTCGTCAAAACCATCCAGTTCCATCACCCAGCGATGCAGGTCGGTGAAACGAATGGTCTTGGGATCGATGTCGGGAAATTTATCGTTGAGTTCTTCAGCGATATGCTGAATGTCGGTCCATTTCATGGCTGCCTCGCTAACGTAGGTCGCACACTACCAGACAGAATCAGTGATTCTCGCTGGCGTGGTTGATGGTGTATTTCGGAATTTCAACGACCAGATCGTCGTCGCCCAGCACCACCTGGCAAGACAGGCGTGAATTCGCTTCCAGGCCCCAGGCCATGTCGAGCAAATCCTCTTCCTTGTCGGTCGGGTCATCCAGGGTATCGAAACCTTCGCGGATCACCACGTGGCAAGTGGTACAGGCGCACGATTTTTCGCAGGCGTGTTCGATATCGACATTGCTGTCGAGCATGGCGTCGCACAGACTCTTGCCGGCCGGTGCGTCGATGACGGCGCCGTCAGGGCAAAACGTGGGGTGTGGAAGTATGACGATTTGTGGCACGGTATTTACCTTTAATGACTTTGTCTTTTACGAAACTTCATCCAATTTCTTGCCTGCCAGCGCGGCATGGACGCTACGATCCATGCGGCGGGCGGCGAATTCTTCGGTGCCATGCGCAAGCGCTTCCACCGACGCCTTGATTGCCAGGTGATCGTCACTTTGCGCCTTCTCGCGCACGATCTCGATCAGCGCGGCAATGTCGATACGCTCTTGTTCGGTGAGCAATGCGCTGTCGGCATCCAGCGCCGATTGCGTCGCCAGGATGATGCGCTCGGCCTCGACCTGCTCTTCGCGCAGGGCGCGGCGTTTCATGTCTTCATCGGCTGACTGGAAGGAATCCTGCAGCATGCGTGCGACGTCGTCGTCGGCCAGGCCGTAGGAAGGTTTGACCGTGATCGCCGCTTCCACTCCTGAGGTCATTTCACGCGCCGACACCGACAGCAAGCCGTCGGCGTCGACCTGATACGTTACGCGGATACGCGCAGCGCCGGCGGCCATCGGTGGAATACCGCGCAGCTCGAAGCGCGCCAGCGAACGGCAGTCGGTCACCAGCTCGCGCTCGCCCTGCACCACATGCACTGCCAGCGCAGTCTGGCCGTCCTTGAACGTCGTGAACTCTTGCGCGCGCGCACACGGAATCGTGGAATTGCGCGGGATGACTTTTTCCGCCAGCCCACCCATGGTTTCGATGCCGAGCGACAAAGGAATCACGTCGAGCAGCAACCAGTCGTCGCCGGCGGCGCGGTTGCCGGCCAGCAGGTTGGCTTGCACGGCGGCGCCCAGCGCCACCACTTTGTCCGGATCGATGTTCGCCAATGGCGTGGTCTGGAAGAATTCACCGACCGCCTTGCGCACGTGCGGCATGCGCGTAGCGCCGCCGACCAGCACGACGCCATCGACGTCGTCGACGGACAAACCGGCATCGCGCAAGGCCTTGCGGCTAGGCGTGATGGTCTTGGCGACCAGATGCTGGGTCAGCGCCACGAACTCTTCGGCGGTAATCGACAGATGCACTTCTTCGCCGGAATTGAGCACGGCGTCGATTTGCGTGTAAGCCTTGGACGAGAGCAACTCCTTTACCTCGCGGGCCTTGACCAGCAGGATGCGCGTGTCTTCGTCCGACAATGGGGCCAGTTGCGATTGCTCACAGATCCAGCAGAACAGGCGCTGGTCGAAATCATCGCCGCCCAGCGCTGAATCGCCGCCGGTCGACAGGACTTCAAACACGCCCTTGGTGAGTTTCAGGATCGAGATGTCGAAGGTGCCGCCGCCAAGATCGTAGACCGCGAAGATGCCTTCGGACCCGTTGTCGAGGCCGTAGGCAATCGCTGCAGCCGTGGGCTCGTTGAGCAGGCGCAGCACGTTGAGGCCGGCCAGTTGGGCGGCATCCTTGGTGGCCTGGCGTTGCGCATCGTCGAAGTATGCCGGCACGGTGATCACGGCGCCGACCAGATCGTCGCCCAGCGCGTCTTCCGCGGTCTGGCGCAAGGTCGCGAGGATCTGCGCAGAAATCTCGACCGGGCTCTTCACGCCGGCCACGGTTTTCAGTTGCACCATGCCCGGCGCATCCTGGAAATCGTAAGGCAGGTTTTCGACGTAAGCGATGTCTTTCAGGCCGCGGCCCATGAAGCGCTTCACCGATACGATGGTGTTCTTCGGGTCGATGGTCTGCGCGGCTTGCGCCTTGTAGCCGATGTTGGCGTGACCGTTGGGCAGGTAACGCACCACCGACGGCAACAGGCTGCGGCCTTCTTCATCGCTGAGGACTTCGGGGATGCTGTTGCGCACGGTGGCGACCAGCGAATTGGTAGTGCCGAGATCGATGCCGACCGCCAGCCGATGCTGGTGCGGCGCGGTGGACATGCCCGGTTCGGAGATTTGGAGAAGAGCCATAGTCGATTTATTCCGGCAAGGCGATGCGGATACCGAGTCCCACAAACGCACAGCCGGCAAGCCTGTTCAAATAGAGAGCGGCACGCGCCTGACGCTTGAAATAGGCGCCGACGATGCCGGAGAAAAATGCAATCGCGCTGAAGATCGCCAGCGCCTGGAGAATGAACACCACCGCCAGCAACAGCATCTGCCAGGCCACATGACCGGCTTGCACGTTGACGAATTGCGGCAGGAAGGCGATGAAAAACAGCGTCACCTTGGGATTGAGGATGTTGGCGATCACGCTTTGCCAGTAAATGCGCGACAGGCCAAGGCTGACCGGCGTCATGGTCGCGTCCATCGACATCGAGGCAGCCGAGCGCAAGGTGCGGATGCCGAGATACACCAGATAGGCGGCGCCGGCATATTGCAAGGCGTGATAGGCGGCCGGGTATGCCTTGATGATGGCAGCGAAACCCAGCACCGCCAGCAAGGTATGGAAGAACAATCCGGAAGAGAAACCGAGTGCGGCCACCAACCCGGCCTTCCTGCCCTGCGCGATGCCGCGCGTGAGCACGTAAATATTGTCAGGCCCCGGCGCCAGGGTCAGCATCATCGCGGCGGCAAGAAACAGGAATACGTCAGGCATGGCGCATCAACCTTCGATCAGGGCGAAAGCGTTGCCGATCTCTTCGCCGAATTTTTCAAGGAACATCAACTGGCGCACCAGCTGCGCGGCGCCGGCAAAGTCGTCGGCGTCGAGTAGTGTTTCGATGCGGGCGATGGTATCTTTTTTTGCACCGCGCAAGGCGCCGTCGAGCTGCTCAAGGGCGTCGATATTCTTGCCTGCGCGTGCATCATCAAGTTCTTCGCGCCACTCCATTTGCTGCATCAGGAATGCGGGCGGCATGGCGGTGTTGGATTCGGTTTCGAGATCGACGCCGTTGAGCTCACACAAGTAGGTGGCGCGCTTGAGGGGATTCCTGAGGGTCTGGTAGGCTTCGTTGGCGCGCGTGGCCCATTGCATGGCGACGCGCTTTTCTGCGCCAGTCGCATGGGCGAACTTGTCTGGATGGGCCTGGTTCTGCACTCCGTGGTACGCCTTTTCCAGCGCAGTCAGATCGACGGCAAAGCGTTGCGGCAATTGGAAAAGTGCGAAATGATTTTGCATACGTTGTGCAACCGGGGAGCGGATGGGTAAAAATAAAAAGCCTGTTCGGACTTCAACAGGCTTGGCAGAACAACGCTTCAGAGGCTATCGCTACGACTATTCTGGCTAAGCACGGCACTACATTTGCACATCAATTGGTTCGCAGACCTGTTCAGATGTTTTCGCCGAGGATGCCGATCCCGGCGCCTCGACATGCAAACTCAATCCCGATCAGATACGGAAGCTTTCACCGCAGCCGCACTCATCCTTCATGTTCGGATTCTGGAACTTGAAGCCTTCGTTGAGGCCTTCGCGAGCGAAGTCGAGTTCGGTGCCGTCAATGTAAGGCAAGCTCTTGGGATCGACAAAAACGCGAATGCCGCGCGATTCGAACACCTGATCTTCAGGCGTTTCCTCGTCCACATACTCCAGCTTGTAGGCCAGGCCGGAGCAGCCGGTCGTGCGCACGCCAAGGCGCAGGCCCAGGCCTTTGCCGCGGCGTTCCATATAGCGGCTGATGTGCTTTGCCGCTTTTTCAGTCAGTGTGATTGCCATGATGCTTGCCCTTCGCGTGCTTCTTGCTTACTTCTTGAATTAGGCCGCAACCTTTTGTTCAACGCTGCCGTGCTTGGCCTTGTAGTCTTGCACTGCAGCCTTGATGGCGTCTTCCGCCAGGATCGAGCAGTGGATCTTCACCGGCGGCAACGCCAGTTCTTCAGCGATCTGGGTGTTCTTGATCGACAGGGCCTGATCCAGCGTCTTGCCCTTGACCCATTCGGTCACCAGCGATGATGAGGCAATGGCCGAACCGCAGCCGTAAGTTTTGAACTTGGCATCCAGGATCACGCCGTCGGCGCCGACCTTGATCTGCAACTTCATGACGTCGCCGCAAGCGGGCGCGCCGACCATACCAGTGCCTACGGTCTCGTCGCCCTTTTCGAAGGCGCCGACGTTACGTGGGTTTTCGTAGTGATCGAGTACTTTTTCCGAGTAAGACATTTGATGCTCCTTGATGAGATCGCCACGCCATTCATATGGGGGCGGTTTTCATTTTTGCGATGTTTAGTGTGCTGCCCATTGGATCGTGCTGATGTCGATCCCGTCCTTGTACATATCCCACAGCGGCGACAGTTCACGCAGCTTGCCGACCTTGCTCTTGATCAGATCAATGGTGAAGTCGATGTCTTCTTCGGTCGTGAAGCGACCGATCGTGAAGCGAATCGAGCTGTGCGCCAGTTCGTCGCTGCGGCCCAGCGCGCGCAGCACGTAGGACGGTTCCAGGCTGGCCGAGGTGCACGCCGAACCGGACGACACCGCAATGTCCTTGATCGCCATGATCAGGGATTCGCCTTCGACGTAGTTGAAACTGACGTTCAGGTTGTGCGGCACCCGATGGTCCATGTCGCCGTTGATGTAAGTTTCTTCGATCTCTTGCAAGCCCTTCGCCAGGCGATCGCGCATGGCGCGGATGTGGGCCAGTTCGGATTCCATCTCTTCGCGGGCGATGCGGAAGGCTTCGCCCATGCCGACGATCTGGTGCGTCGCCAGCGTGCCGGAGCGCAGGCCGCGCTCGTGACCGCCGCCGTGGATCTGCGCTTCAATACGCACGCGTGGTTTGCGGCGAACGTACAGCGCGCCGATGCCCTTTGGACCATAAGTCTTGTGGGCCGAGAAACTCATCAGATCGACTTTCCAGCTTTCCAGATCGATGGCAACCTTGCCGGTCGCCTGCGCTGCATCGCAATGGAAAATGATGCCCTTGGAGCGGCAGAATTCGCCGATCTCGGGAACCGGCTGGATCACGCCGATTTCATTGTTGACCAGCATGACAGAGATCAGGATGGTGTCGGGACGCACGGCGGCGGCGATCTGCTCGACGGTCACCAGGCCATTGTCCTGCGGCTGCAGGTAAGTCGCTTCGAAACCTTGACGCTCGAGTTCACGGAAAGTATCCAGCACGGCCTTGTGCTCGGTCTTGACCGTGATGATGTGCTTGCCCTTGGTCTTGTAGAACTGCGCGGCGCCCTTGATGGCCAGGTTGTTGCTCTCGGTCGCGCCGGAAGTCCAGATGATTTCGCGTGAATCCGCGTTGACCAGCTTGGCGACTTCTTCACGTGCATCTTCCACGGCCTTCTCTGCGGTCCAGCCGTACATGTGGCTGCGCGACGCAGGATTACCGAACTGCTCGCGCAGGTAGGGAATCATCTTGTCGGCCACGCGCGGGTCGACCGGCGTGGTTGCCGAATAATCCAGGTAAATTGGAAAATGCGGCGCCTTGAGGGTGTCCAACAGGCTTTTTTCCAGGGGTGCGTTCATTTGTTCTAGCTCCAATCAAACCGCTGCGTGAGGGCGGTGCATGACAACCACGCTTTGTTCGGTACCGAGGGTTCTGTGTTCCGGATGCTTCTGTTCTTTGGTGTGCTGCTGGTTGACCAGGTCTTGCAAGGAGACCGAGTCGAGATATTCGACCATCTTTTCATTGAGCGTCGACCAGAGGTCATGCGTCATGCAGCGAGTGCCGCCGGGATGGGTCACGCTGTGGCAATTTTCCTTGCCGCCGCATTGGGTTGCATCCAGGGGTTCGTCGACCGCGATGATGATGTCGGCGACCGATACGTCCGCCGCCTTGCGCGCCAGGTTATAGCCGCCGCCGGGTCCGCGCACGGACTCGACGATCTGATGGCGCCGCAATTTGCCGAACAACTGCTCAAGATATGATAAAGAAATTTCCTGTCTCTCGCTGATGGCGGACAACGTGACGGGGCCATTGCCGTGGCGCAACGCCAAGTCAATCATTGCTGTCACCGCAAAACGGCCTTTAGTAGTTAATCGCATGAACTCTCGACTCCAGAACAGTTTTCAGTCCCACTCCCTGAATTCCCGAATATTTACGTCAAGTATAGCAAACTTGAGTAATCTTGTCAGGTACTGCAAAACGCTCTTTCCCGCTATGGAAAAGCAGCCTGGATTGAAAGGCGGGAAGGCATGCGGGCAAAGGTTTTGCCCTTAAAGGAAGGCTGAATCAGCCGAAGAATTCGCGCAGCAGGAAAGCCTGCAAGCCAGCGTTGTCCTCCACCCTGGCAGACAAAGTGACGACCCTGCCCAGCTTTTGGGAGTCAAACGTAAAGTCGCCCGTCACATTCTGCCGGATGATGGCGATCATGCTGTCCACGATCGCCTTGTCCATATCGCCATTCAAGCCGGCATCCACGGTAATGGTGCGTCGCGATTTGTTGCGCGCGTCCTTGGTCCATCCGTAGAACAGGTATTGGGAGATACGCGGTCCCTTGCTGATGATCTCGAACATGCCGTTGCTCGGTCCGCGGGCCTTGCGCGCCTGAAAGTCGATATTCGCCTGGGCGATTTCATTGGCAGAAGGCCCCTGCTCGGCCGCACGTGCGGCGGCGTTTTCGCGTGCGGCTGAATCCTCGCTGGAGCGCCGCCGTTCGCGTGCGGCGTTGAGCATGGTGGACATGTCCATTTCCGGCGGCGCCTGGGTGATGGCGGTCGGTGAATTGGAAAGGGGCAGCGCCGGCCGCGTCGGCGCGGACGAGCTGGGTTTGGCGCGCGCAATCTGTCTGGGCTGCGGCGTCGGCTTTTTGACGGGCTTGGCTTTTTCGGGCGGCGTCGGTTGCCTGACAGCGGGCTTCGGCGGACTCGGGACGAACGTCACCTCAAGCGGTTCATTGGAAGAACGTGCCTGGGGTTCGATTTTTTGCAGCAGGCTCGGCCGCAAAACAAAAAACAGCAGCACGTGAATCAGAACCGACAGGCTGACGCCGACGATGGTTCTGTTGCGAGTGCGTGTTTTGGGGGAGGTTCGGGAAAGTGTCGTAAAAATCGCCATACCATGCAGCAACAACCAATAGCGTCCAGTTTTTCAGCGCTCATCATACCTGATGCCACGCATCAGTCCGGACCATTGATTCGCAATGCTACTGCCTTGAATCGCAGAATGCAAACCGCCTAAACCTGGAAACCATCCTCAATGGCGCCAGTGTCCGCGACCACCCCAACCGCCGCGATAACCGCCGCCCCAGCCATAACCGTAGTACACCGATGCGGACGGCACGACGTAGACCGGCGCAGGCTGACCGTAATAGGGATAGGGGTCGTAGGGAACCGCCACGCAACCGCCCAGCATCAGCGCCGGGATGATCCATAGCAAACGTCTCATGATGCCCTCCTGCCGGGAATATTCCACAGTCATCATGCCCCGGCGGCGACCAGCGTACCAGTGCCATTACCTTTTGTTACCTCGCGTACCTGCGGGAAACATGGATGCTTGCTTATATAATCTCCGAGTTCATCCGTCACGATGACTCACTGAACATAAAAAAATAACCGATCATTCCAGGAGACAAGCAAGCCCGCGCCGCAATACCCTGCACGTCCGCCGCCTTGCCGAACTTCAATTACCGAAAAGCCTTCATGACCACCGCTTCCGCCCCCGTTGTCGTCATTGCCCCCGACTCCTTCAAAGGCTCGCTCAGCGCGCAAGAAGTCGCCGAAGCCATCGGCGCCGGCGTCCACTCCGCCGCGCCGAACGCAATTGTCCGCCTGTGCCCGATCGCTGACGGCGGTGAAGGCACGCTCGACGCCCTGCTGCACGCAGGCGGCGAAGTTCAGCGACTGCAAGTGCGCGGCGCGGCAGGTGCCTTGCGCGACGCCGCCGCCGGCATCCTCAGCGACGGCAGCGCCGTTATTGAATCCGCCGAAATCGTCGGACTGACCGACAGCGCAGGCACCGCAGTCGCCGTTGAAAACCGCTCTACACTCGGCATCGGCGACGCCCTGCTGGGGCTGCTCGACAGCGGCGCGCGACGCTTCCTGATTGCGCTGGGCGGCAGCAGCACCAATGACGGCGGCATCGGCATGCTGGTTGCGCTGGGTCTGAAGCTGTATGACGCCGCCGGCAAGGAACTGGAACCGCTGCCGTCGCAACTCGCCAGGTTGGCGCGTGTCGATGTCGGCGGCCTCGATCCGCGTCTGAAGGATATTCACATCGTTGCCATGTCCGACGTCGACAATCCGCTGTGCGGCGACAAGGGCGCGACGGCAGTCTTCGGCCCGCAAAAAGGCGTGACTGCCGAACAGATCAAGCCGCTTGACGCCCTGCTCGGTCACTTCGCCAGTCTGTTCGAACAGGCCAGCGGCCGCAGTGCGGCCAACTTGCCGGGAGCCGGCGCGGCAGGTGGATTGGGATATGCATTGCTGATGCTCGGCGCCGAATTCCAATCCGGGGCGCAGACGGTGGCGGACTACATCGGACTCGATGCGGCGCTCAAGGACGCCGACTGGCTGATCACCGGCGAAGGCCGCAGCGACGCCCAGACGCTGCACGGCAAGGCGCCTTTCATCGCCGCCCAGCGCGCGCGCCAGGCCGGCGTGCAGACTTCATTGTTGTCCGGCGGCATCGATCGCTCCGCGCTGGGCCGGCTGCAGACCAGCTTCTCGGGCTGCTTCTCGATCACGTTCGGACCGACCACGCTGGACAAGGCCATCGCAGATGCCGCCGGATTACTCAGGGACAGTGCCGAACAGATGACGCGCCTGTGGCTGTCCGGACGTTGATTGAAACAGGATGGCTACTCACAAAAACTGGGGATAATTTTGTGGATAACCTTGAGGAGTTCTTGCTATCCGATTGATTTTAAAAGAATTTATTGGATTGCTAAAAGTGGATGCATTTTCGCGCATTCCGCCTCTGACGATCAAACCAGCGCAAACTCCCGCGCAATCAACTCATACGAACGCTTGCGTGCTTCATGATCGTAAATGATGCTGACGATCATGACTTCGTCCGCGCCGTAGGCCTGCGCCAGCGTCTCGATCTGCTCGCGCACCCGCGCCGGTGAACCGATTACGGCGCGCCGGCCCGACGGCAAGGTGGACGAAGGCAAGTCATGTTCCTCAAAGAAGCGCAATGCCGTCTCCACCGACGGAATCTTGTCCAGACGGCGCCCGCTATGCATGTGGATCAGGCGCATGCCGTAGCTGGTCGCCAGCAACTTCGCCTCCTCATCCGTCTCGGCGCAAATCACCTGCAGCGCAACGCCCTGGCATGCTTCGGGCCAATGCGGCGACGGCACGAAATCGCGCCGGTAACGCGCCGCCACGGTTTCGCCCGCCGCCTGGATGAAATCTGCAAACATGTAAGGCATGCCCAGTTCGGCTGCCCAGATGCCGCTTTGCGCCGAGGAGCCCAGCATCCACGGCTGCAGCAGCTCGGGGCTGCCGGGCATGGGCGGCAAACGCGCGAACGGATGATCTCCGGGCAGCTCGTCCCACAGGTAAGCCAGCAGCTCATTCAATTGATCGGGGAAATCGTCCTGTGGACGCTGACGCCGGTCACGCTGCAATGCCGACGCCGTCAGCGAATCACTGCCCGGCGCACGCCCCAGCCCAAGGTCGATGCGCCCCGGATACAAGCCGCTCAGCATGCTGAAAGACTCTGCCACCTTGAGCGGACTGTAATGCGGCAACATCACGCCGCCGCTGCCCACGCGCAGACGCGAAGTGGCAGCGGCAATCGGCCCGATCAGCACCTCCGGGCTGGCGCAAGCCAGCGATTGGGTGCCGTGATGTTCGGCCACCCAATAGCGGTAATAACCCAGGCGATCGGCCAGCACGGCCAGATCGAGTGAATTCCGAAGCGCCTGCGCGCTGCTCATTCCCTCGGAAACCGGGGCTTGGTCGAGCACGCTGATGCGCAGGGGCGAAGTAGAAGAAATAGCGGTTGCAACTGACATGGCGCAAGGAGCTGAAAACAATCCGCCAAGGATAGACGAAATCGCGAAAACAGTTTTCTGCGGACAGATTTCGGCGTGACGTCCGACGAGTCCCGGCGCAGCGCGTGCGATGCGTTTTAAAGCTGCAATATTGAATTGATATCGCACAATATCTATGCTTAACTGGTCGCACAGCCGAAGTTGCAACGCCATATCGATGCAATTGAAAGAACTTCCGTGCATCGGAACGATCCATCGGCAAGAATAAAAACAGGTAAAATTACCTTGCAGAAACATCGTCGCAAGGCGACTCAAAATTGCAAAGATTTGTAGGCATCATTGAAATTTTTTTGAAATACGTCTGTTTTCGATTAATATGCACGACTTAAGTTGTCATATTTACAAAACTTTGCCTCCTGATTCACGTTTCATTGCCCACACAACGACGTGCCGCGTGCCGCACAAGCAATCGTTTTGTCATCAGTCACGGGAGTTAAGTTTGCGCCGATTCGCTTTATTCATTGCCACCATCATCTCCCTCCTGACGAGCTTTTCCGCTCTGGCGCAGGTGCCTACCGATCCGACCAGGACCGGTGAACTGATGTCCGCGCCACCCGGCACTCTGTCCACGCTGGCGCTGCCCTCCTCCACTGTGACGAATACCCGCGTGGGCTCCGGCGACGTATTGCGCGTGACTGTGTTTGGTCAACCCGACCTGTCCGCAGAAGTCGGCGTCAACGACAAAGGCTTCCTGACGTTGCCGCTGATCGGTGGTATCGACGTCAACGGCCTGACCACCAGCGAAATCTCCGCCAAAGTCGCGGATGGCCTGCGCAAGGGGCAGTACCTCAAGAATCCCGAAGTATCGGTGGAAGTCGTCCAGCTGCGCAGCCAGATGGTGTCGGTACTGGGTGAAGTCAGCCGTCCGGGCCGCTATCCGATTCCCGGCCACATGAGCGTGCTGGAACTGCTGGCGACCGCCGGCGGCCTCACCGCGCAGGCCGACCAGACCGTGACGCTGCTGCGCAGGAAAAACGATAACAACGGCAGTAGCGCCGAAATCGATGTCCGCATCCCTATCCTGCTGAGCGAAACCAGCGCTACCGGACGTACTCCTCTCGATGTCGAGCTCAACGCCGGCGACGTCGTCAACGTGAACAAGAAGAAGCTTTTCTATATCCACGGCGAAGTCAATCGCCCGGGCTCCTACCCCATGGAACAAGACATGAACGTCATGCGTGCGATTTCGCTGGGGGGCGGCATGACGCAGCGCGCATCGCAACGCCGGATCTATATCAATAGGGAAATGCCTGAAAAGGGTGTACAGGAAATCAAGGCAAAATTGACGGACCCGATCTTGCCGGGCGACGTCGTGTACGTCAATGAAAGTCTATTCTGAACAAACATCAAGGCTATAACGTGAACCTGCAGGCTCCCGAAACCGGCTTATCCTCCAAACAGCTGGCGTCGATGATCTCGGCGCGGCGCAGCACGATATTCAAGACCCTGCTGGCGACGGTGGCGGCGACGATCGTCGTGACCCTGTTGCTGCCGAAAACCTATACCGCCTCGTCCGACATCTACCTCGACTACAAGGGCAACGATCCCATCAACGGACGCCTGTTCTCGCCGATGATGGACGAGAGCTACATGCAAACCCAGTTCGACATGATCAAGAGCCAGGCCGTGGCGGAAAAAGTCATCGATGCGCTCGACCTGGAACGTACCGCCGCCTATCATGAAGCGGTCGAACGCAGCGGCGAAGCCCGCGCGCACTCGCAGCTGGTCAAGCGCATCAACGACCATACCATGGTGGTGACGCGCCGCTCCAGCCGCGTGATCGAAGTCGAATATGCCGCGGACACCGCCGAGCAATCGCGCGACCTGACCAATGCCGTCGTGCGCGCCTACATCGACCTGAACCAGCAGATATCCTCCGCTTCGGCGCGTTCCCGCCGCGAGCAGTACAACGCGCAGCTGGAACATCTGCGCAAGGAAGCCGATTCGATTCAAGAGAAACTGACCAAGTACCAGCAGGAAGTCGGCATCCTCGATCCCAACGAACGCAACGACCTGCAATCGCGCCAGCTGGGCGACCTGATGACTTCGCTGATCGCCGTTCAGAACCAGCAACAGGAAGCGCAGGCCCGCAAGAGCGCCACCGACAGCCTGGTGCGCAACGGCCTGCGCATCGACGAATTGCCGGACGTCGCGCAGCGTCCCAACATCAACGATCTGAAATCCAAACTCAGCGACGTCAACAAGCGCCTGGCTGATATACAAGAGGTACTCGGCGCGCGCCATCCGAAGACAGTAGCGCTGATCAGCGAGCGCGACGATATCGCTGCGCGCATCTCCCGCGAAGCGCGCAGTTCGCTGGACGCGCAGCAAATCGACGCGCGCCGCCTGGCCATGCAGGAACAGGCGCTGCAAAAGGAAGTCGACACCCAGCGCGCCAAGCTGCTTGAGCAGAAACAGCATCGCGACACCATCACCTCTTACCAGCGCCAGCTCGACAGCGTCGAGCGCGTCTACAACACCGCGCTGGCGAAGTACGATGAAATCCTCATGGCCAGCAACATCAATACCTTCGACCTGACCGTCCTGCGCGTGGCCGAAGTGCCGAGTACGCATTCCAAGCCGCTGCTGCTGCAAAACATCGCCGCCAGCATCGTGGTCGGCCTGGCGCTGGGCTTCTGCCTGGCCCTGCTGTACGAACTCGGCCAACGTCGCGTGCGCTGCGAAGACGATCTGGTGCGCGGCATCCACCTCCCGCTCATCGGCAACATCGGTATCCGCTAAGGCTGCAATGACCATGGCAACAGAAAACACATCGACCACACCGATCATCACTATGGGGACCGCCGACAAGATGGGCGCTCGCTTCGTGGAAGCGGGCCTGCTGACCGAAGAACAGGTCGCACGCGTTGTCGAGTTGCAAAATTCCGCCCATATCCGCTTTGGCGAAGCTGCCGTCCGCCTCGGACTGCTGACCGAACAGGATGTCCAGGCGGTGCTGTCCAAACAGTTCAACTACGCCACCGCCCTGACCTCGACCGAAGGCCTGGACAAGTCGCTGGACATCGCGCTGGCGCCGTTCGGCATGGAAGCCGAAGCGATTCGCCAGATCCGCGCCGAGTTGTCGATCCGCCTGAGCGATCAGGAAAAAATCTCGCTCGCCATTGTCAGCACGGCCGAAGGCGAAGGCAAATCCTATCTCGCCGCCAGCCTGGCCCTGGCGTTCTCGCAGATGGGCAAGCGCACCCTGCTGATCGACGCCGACATGCGCGCGCCCAAGCAGCATCTCCTGTTCGGACTTGAAAACAAAACCGGCCTGTCGACCATGCTGGCCGGGCGCACCGAGATTTCCGCCGGCGGCCTGGCCGAAGGTTTCCCGCATCTGCGTGTCCTCAGCGCCGGCCCCCAACCGCCGAATCCGCTGGAAATCCTGCTGCAGCCGGCGCTGAGCAACCTGATGCGGCAACTGGCCAATGACTTCGACGTCTTCATCGTCGACACGCCGGCCGCACAGACCTCCTCCGACGCGCAGACCATTTCGCAGCAAGTCGGCATGTGCCTGCTGGTGGTGCGGCAGCATCATTCCCGCTTGGACGACCTGCGTCAGACACAAGCGCAAATGAAGACCGCAGGCGCGCAAATCATCGGCACGGTCTACAACCAGTTCGCCGAGAACGACGCGTTCGATCAGCTCGAAGGCAAGGGCAAGAAACTATGGCACCGTCTGCGCAAATGGCTGATCAGCCCACTCAACAGGTAGGCGGCGTCAGTAGCAGGAAGCTGCTCACGCACTCACTGGCGTCGCTGCTCGACCAGGCCCTGTTGAGCGGGCTGAATTTTGCGCTGGGCCTGGTGCTGATCCGCCTCGCGACCAAAGAGTCCTACGGCGTCTATTCGCAGATGTATGTCGCGGGCATCTTTGCCTCCACTGTCATCGAAGCGCTGATCACCGGCCCGCTGACTACCATCGCGCCCGGCAAGACGATCGCCGAACGCGCGCGCCTGACCACGCTGTTGCTGCGTTTCCAGTGGCAGCTCAGCATAGTCCTGGCGGTATTGTTCGGCATCGGCAGCGGCGTGATCGCGGCCCTCGCGAAGATCGACGCGCATCCGGTCTGGCTGGGCATTGCCTTCGCCATCTATATCCTGGCCAACGCCCAGCGCGAATACCATCGCAGCATCAGCTTCATCGAAGCCCGCCCTCGCCGCGTGCTGCACACCGATGCAGCCTATGCGCTGGGCGTGATGGTGGGCGTCGGCATCCTGCTGCTGGTCGGTTACCTGACCGTACCGGCGATCTTGCTGGTGCTGGGACTGGCCAACATCGCCGGCATGTGGCGCAGCACCGACCACGGACTGGCATCGCCAACGTCGATGCAGGCCCGCGATAAAACGGAATACCGCGCCGCCGTCGGCGAAGTCATGCAACGCGGCCGCTGGGCCTTGCCGGGCGCGCTGGTGGCCTGGGCCACCAATTACAGCTATCTGTATCTGGCGGCGGCCGTGCTCGGCGTTGCCGCATCCGCCGACCTGAATGCCTCGCGCCTGCTGCTCATGCCGATCTCGTTGTCGGTGCTGGCCTGGTCGCGCGTGGCGCGGCCAATGGTCAGTCGCCTGTTCGCGGCACGCGACTGGAAACATCTCGACCGCCTGGCCTGGGCCTCGATCGCCGGCGTCGAAATCGTCACCATCGTCTACGTCATCGCCCTGTGGCTGGCCTTGCCGTGGCTGCAGGCGCACGTGCTGGGCGCCAAATACCACGGACTGGAACCGATGGTCCTGGCCTGGGGCGGCTATTTCGCCATCAACGCGGCGCGCTGGATCGGCTCGTCCTGGCTGACCAGCAACGACCAGTACAAGCTGCTGCTGCTGAGCGGCGTCGCCTGCCTGATCATCATGCTGATTTCGGCCGCAGTATTCATCCCGCTGTACGGCACCTGGGGCGCGATCCTGGCGCTGATCATCGTGGAAGTGTTCGACCTGCTGCTGATCTGGGTCGTCTTCCTGCCCATGCTGAGGCGCAGACAAAGATGAGCGCGCCCATCGACATCAGCATCTGCATCTGCACCTTCCGCCGTCCCGAACTGCTGGACCGGTTGCTGGCTGCGCTGACGGAACAATCCATCGATGCCCTGCGCATGGAAGTGGTGGTGGTGGACAACGACCCGGCCGGCTCGGCCGCGCCTGTCCTGCGCGACTGGCAAGCGCACTTCCCCATGCCCCTGCATGCCGTGCATGAAAACACGCCCAACATCGCCAATGCGCGCAACGCCGCGGTGCATACCGCGCAGGGGGAATGGGTGCTGTTCATCGATGATGACGAAGCACCCGATCCCGACTGGATCCGCCACCTGATCGCCGCCCAGCGCCGCTACGACGCCGACGCCGTGTTTGCGCCCGTGCTGCCGCGCTACCGGGACGACACGCCGGCGTGGATACGCAGTGGTGATTTCTTCAATCGTCGCCGCTTCGCCACCGGCACCGTCATTACCACCAAGGATGCCCGCACCGGCAACGTATTGATCCGGCGCGGCAAACTGATGGCCGTCTCTGCTCCCGATGGCGGGCCTTTCGACGCCGCCTTCGGCCGCACCGGCGCAGAAGACACCATGCTGTTTCGCGACATGCTGGCGCACGGCGCCAGGTTCGTCTGGTGCGACGAAGCCACCGTCAGTGAAGAAGTCCCGGCCCAGCGCGCCAACCTGAACTGGCTGCTGCGCCGCTCTTACCGCCTCGGGCAAACTTACGTCTTGTCGGAAATCGCCCGCCTGCACGGCGTGCAGCGGTTCCTGCGTGCGACCCAATTGGGCCTGCGCGCACTGCTGCAGCTGCTGATTGCCGCCGGCGTCGCGCTGGCGACCCTGCCCTTTTCCCGCATCATGTCCATTCGCTGGCTGCGCACCACGCTGGCACAGTGCGGCAAATTAAGCGCCCTTGCGGGCCATCGCTATCATGAATACGGCAACTGACCAATTGGGCGCCTCGCGCCCGGCCAACATCTTCGACAACATTGATCCGTTTGTCGTGCGCCTGCTGATCGTCATGAGCATCACGTTCTCGCTGCTGCCGCCCGGCTTCAACTGGGGCAACACCGCTCCGCAAGGCAGCTATGTGGAAGGCTCGCTCATCTTTCAAATGGAATTCGGCTCGGTGTTCCTGATCGGCGCCTGGCTGGCCTGGCGCAATCGCGGCTGGAGCCTGCGCCATGTGCAACACCTGAATCCGCTGCTGATCGCCATCGTTCTGTATTGCCTGATCACGATCCTCTGGTCGCCCTACCCTGTCGTCACGCTCAAACGCAGCATCCAGCTGATCGGCCTGACGCTGGTCGGCATCGCGATCTCGCCGCCGGTCGGCGGCAAGCAGCAACTGATCCGCACCATGCTGGGCACGCTGATGGCGCTGATGGCGTGCTCGTTCGTCGTGGCGCTGGTGCTGCCGCGCATCGGCGTCGATTACGAATTGGGCGGCGCCTGGCGTGGCATCCTGATGCAAAAAAATGCGCTGGGCGCCATCTCCGGCCTGTGCGTAGTGTTGTGGATCAAGGAAAGCCTGGGCACCACGTTTCCGCGTTCGATCTGTTATTTCGGCATCCTGTTCAGCCTGTTCATACTGGTGATGGCCAAGAGCAGCACGGCCATCCTGGTAGCGGCGCTGGGCACCGGGATCTATCTGCTGGTACGGCGACGCTACCTGAACGGTGAATTCGACGGCCGCAAACTGACGATCAGCCTGGCAGTCGTCATCCTGCTCGGGTTCCATATCTTTTACGTGATCAACGGTCGCCTGCCTGAATGGAGCGAGCTGTTCGCCCCCTTCGGCGCAGTGTTCAACAAGAGCACCGACCTCACCGGCCGCACCGACATCTGGCGTCTGGTCCTGCTGGAAGTGGATCGCCATCCCGTGTTCGGCATCGGTTACGGCGCCTTCTGGCTCGGCGAAGGCAGTCCGTCGCAGACGATCATCAACGCCCTGCACTGGATTCCGCTGCAGGCGCACAACGGCTACCTCGACATCCTCAACGAGCTCGGCATCATCGGACTGGCCATCATGGCCGGCGTGTTCGTCTTCCACATCCGCAACCTGATCAAGCTCACGCGCATCGACCGCGAAGAAGCCGCCATCCACTGGGCCATGCTGATCCTGATCCTTATCAGCAATCTGTCGGAAAGCGAGGTGTTCCGCGGCGTGCTGTTCCAGAATATTTTCTTCATCTATTCGTCGACCGCGATTTCCGCGCGCCTGACCTTGCACCGCATGGAACAGGCTGAACTGGCAAAGCAAACCGAAAACGCCCTGCGTGGAGCCGCATCATGAGCAAACTTCTGAGCAAGACCATGCGCCTGTGCGCGCTGACGCTGACCGTCGGCTACCTGACGCTCTCCGTGACTCCCCTGTCGGCAATCGCACAGACGGCACCCGCCGCCTTTACCATCGGCGATAACGGCATCGCGTATTTCAACTTCGCCATCGACGAAGACAAGCTGGGCGGCGCACCTGACCGCTCGGCCATGAACCAAGCGCTCGATGCCGGCTCGCGCATCTTCGTGCGCAACGGCCACTTTTATCGCGTCGGTCCCGACAATCGACCTAATACGGCCGACGATGCGCGCGTGCGCCTGTACGGCATCAACCTGAGCTTTTCCGCCAATTTCCCATCCGACGCCGATGCCGTGCGGCTGGCGCAACGCCTGCGCAAGCTTGGCATCAACGCCGTGCGCCTGCATCACATGGATACCAGCCCCGGCACCCAGGACAATCCGCCGCGCAGCCTGCTCACGCCCGGCCCCTATCCGACCTTCAATCCTGTTGCAGTCAGCCGTCTGCGCAACTTCATCGATGCATTGAAGCAGCAAGGCATCTACGTCGATCTCAACCTGCACGTGGGCTATCGCTTCCGTCCCGCCGTCGACCAGTTGCCGCCGCTGGATGGCAAAACCGAAGCCACGCCGCTGGGCGCACCGATACACGTCTATTACCCGCGTATGGTGGCGCTGCAGGAAGACTACGCGCGCCAGTTGATCCGTGCGCTCGGCTTGCGCAACAACCCGGCGCTGGCAATGGTGGAGATCAACAACGAATCTTCACTGCTGGCGGCCTGGCAACGGCGCGAATGGACCGAAGCCGTGCCCCGCGCCTATGAGGCGGAACTACGCAAGCAATGGCAGGAATGGCTGGTCCGGCGCTACGGCTCCACTACCAAAGCCTGCACGACATGGAATACCTGCGTGTCATCCAGTTCCGTGGTGCCGTTGCTGACGCCGACCGATGCCTCGCAAATCGGCCAGTGGCGCGACCGTCTCGACGGCAAGTTCAAATCATTGACCGAAAAGGTGCTGGGTCCGACCGATCCCGGCACGCCCAATACGTCCGGCGAAGCCTTGCGCGTGCGCGACTTCCTGTTGTTCCTGGCGGATACCGACCGCGCCTACTTCAACCGCCTGCGCCAGGTCGTGCAGAGCGAGACCGACGCGCTGGTGCCGGTGACCGGCACCCAGATGGGCTACGGCGGCGTGCTCAACTTCGACTCGCAGGCGCAGATGGATTACATCGACGAGCACTTCTACATCGACCATCCCGACTTCCCCGGCCCGGCCTGGGACCGCAACGACTGGCGCATCCGCAACAGCGCCGCCAGCGACGGCGAGCTGAACCGGCTGCTGGCGCTGTCCTTGCGCCGCGACATCCGCAAGCCCTTCGTCGTCAGCGAATACAACCAGCCCTTCCCCAACAAGCAAGGCAGCGAGATCCAGCCGCTGATGGCGGCCATCGGCGCGGCGCAGGACTGGGACGGCCTGTTTTTCTTCGATTACATGGACGGCGACAACTGGGCCGCCACACCGTCGGCCTTCACACTCGCCGGCGACTGGAGCAAATATGCTGCCACCGGCCAAAGCGCCATGCTCTTTCGCAACGGACTGGTCGGCACGCTGCAAAAGCAAACGGCGATTCCTTTCGGCGCCGAAACACGTGCGGCAGTCGCCGCCGTGCGCGATCCAAGCGCCTTTGAAACGCATTTATCGGTGCGCTACGGCGTCACGCCGGAACTGGCCACGCAAGCGCGACTGGGCATGGACCTGAGCGGCGCCGGCAAGCTGGACAAGCAAACGCCGCCGGCAACAACGCCGCTGCGCGCGGCCAATGGCGAATTCGAATTTGAAGCGCAACAACGCACCATCCAGTTGCGCACGCCGCAGGCGCGCGGTTTCTTCGGCTTCTTGATGAAACGCCGCGTGGGCGATGACAACGTCGCCATCGAACTACTCGGCAAGAGCCGCGGTTTTACCGGCGTGCTGCTGACCGCGCTGGACAACCGCCCGCTGGTCTCGTCGCGACGCATCCTGATCTCCGCATCGAGCGCCGTCACGGGCAATCAGTCCGGTTCGATGCCGCCGCGTCCGAAGGAATTGATCCGTTACAAAAGCGATGCCAAATGGTGGACGCTGGAACAGGACGCGGGCATGAACAGCAAGCCCTCCGGTCCGCGCGACGTCGAAGGGCCGGTCTGGATGGAACGCAATGAAGCGCGCATCAGCTTGCGCACCCAGGCCAAGCGCATCAGCGTCTATCCCCTGGACGGCAGCGGCAAGCACATGACCGCGCTCGACGGCAACCGCGCCAGTCTGAACAACGGCATGGCAACCATCCATATCCAGGCCGAGATTGGGCAGGCCAGCCCCTGGTACGAGGTAGTCGCCGATGAATAACCGCCAGCAAACGCTACGTCCTCTCTTTCTGCCGGTGCAGTTCGGTACATTGAGCGTGCTGGCATCCGCTGCGCTCGGCCTGTCGCTCGTCTCCGCTCCGGCACGCGCCACCGCCGAGTACGCCCTGCAAAGCGGCGTGAGCTGGTATCGCATCGACAATCCCTTCATGTTCCCCAGCAACAGCGACAACAAGCTCAAGACTTCCGACTCGGCCTGGTCAACGGACATCCGCGGCGCGCTCTTCCTGCCGCTGCCGACCGAACGCACCAACCTGCAGTTGACAGCGTCGGTGTCGCAGATGCACTACGGCAGCTCATTCGGCAACTACACCGACCTCAACGGCAATGGTCCCTACAACCTGAATCAGGCCAAGAAGCAGTTCCAGGGCATGTACACCTGGGAATACAGCGACCTGCTGCGCGGCCGCGTGCGCCATCGCACCGATGATCGCCTGTACAACTACTTCGGCGGCGAAATCGCGCCCAGCACCACCACACCGCCACGCGGCATCTCCAACATCGAACCGGAGTTTCCGCATATCCGCGAAGACGAGATCGAAGTCGCCTACCGCGTCACCAACCGCTTCGACGTGCCGCTCACCTGGACCCAGCAAACGCTGAGCTACACGGTACCGGGCCGGGTCGAGATGTACAACATGAACAGCAACGCGGTCCAGGCAGCGATCCGCTACACCTCCGGCATCAAGTCAACGCTGTCGGCGGGCGTGCGCCGCAATCGGGTAGGCTTTTCCAATCGTACGGCCCAGGACATTGCCGACTTCGACTCCGGCTATACCGACACCGAGTTCTTCACCGATACCGCCTGGCGCTATACCGAGAACACGATATTCATCGCCCATCTCGGCTCCATCGCGCGCCATTTCAAGACGCTGCCCAACCGCGACAGCCGGCTGGTGTCGGGCGAGCTGGGGATCGACTGGCACTATTCGCCCAAGACCACCTTCTACGGCCGCATCTGGGATCGCCCGCAAGCCAACGAGGAAGCCGACAGCCGTCTCTATGTGATTACCAAAGGCGTGCAGGGACGCGTGGTATGGCAGGCCACCCCGAAGACGCGCGTGTCGCTGCTGGCCTCGCTGGAGTCGCAAAAGTCGCAGAACTTCGCTACCGCCCGGATCAGCACGCCGACCAGCGGCGACGATCAGCAGTTACGCCTGGGCTTTCGCTACGATTACGACATCACGCGTCGCCTGGCGCTGCGTGTAGACGCCATACGCGAACAGACCACCTCCAAATCGGGAGGCAATATCGACTACCGGCGCAGCACGGTACAAGTCAGTCTGAATTACACCTTCGACAACATCACCGGGCCGTTCAACTTCGACAACCAGCAAGGCTACAACCGCGCGCGTCAGCAAATTGAGGACCTGCGATGAGCTTCAGCACGACTGTCGGCACGGCAGCAAGCGCCCGACCATCATTCGATTACCTATCCGGCCTCGATGGCTTGCGTGCCTGCGCGGTATTGCTGGTGCTGGTTGCACATATGGGTTTCAGCACGGCGATCCCGGGCGGCTTCGGCGTGACGGTGTTTTTCTTCATCAGCGGCTTGCTGATTACCCGCTTGCTACTGGCGGAACATGCGCAAAACGGCCGCATCGCGGTGGGACGGTTTTATGTGCGGCGCTTGTTCCGGCTGTATCCGGCGCTGCTGGTGGCGGTCGCGCTGGCTGCGCTGACGTTCAGCGCCGCCGGCGGCATCATGAGTTGGGGCAAGGTGTTTTCCGCCCTGTTCTACTACGCAAATTACTATGGCATCTATGCCCACTTCGGCCAGGGACGCGACGGCTTCGATCCCTTCAGTATCCTGTGGTCGCTGGCGGTGGAGGAGCAATACTATCTGGTCTTCCCTTTTATTTGCGTCGCTGTGCTGGCGGGAACCGCCGACCTGCGCCGTTTTTCCCGGGGGCTGGCGGGCAGCGTCGTGCTGGTGCTGGCGTGGCGCGTGATCGTGCATCACTATGGCAACAGCGGCGGCGGCACCAGCGATTACATCTACATGGCGACCGACACGCGCATCGATTCGATCCTGTACGGCGCCTGGCTGGCGCTGATCCTGGCCAACGATACGCAAAAGCACTGGCGACGCTTTTCGGCCAGCCGTGTGGTGCAGGCGGTGTGCCTGTTGCTGCTGCTGGCCAGCTTCGTGGTGCATCATCCCGGCTTTGGCGACACGCTTTCTTACTCGCTGCAAGGGTTGGCGCTGATGCCGCTGATAACTGCAATTTGCTTCACCACTTCGACGACGTCGTTGACCCAGCTGCTGGAAACCAGTCCCATGCGCCGCATCGGCAACTGGTCGTATTCGCTCTACCTGTATCACCCTGTCGCCATCGTTCTGGCGGAGATCTGGTGGGGTCCCGGCAGCATCGGGCCGCAGCGCATCGGCTGGCAGACCTACCCGGCCTTCGCACTGACTGCGGTGCTGCTATCATTTGCACTTGCCGTGTCGTCCTACAATTTTGTGGAGAAGCCGTTCCTGCGTTGGCGCCGCCGTTTCGGCGCGCACGTGACCGACACTTGATTGACGAGCTGACATCACCGCCAACGCAGCCGGAAAAATTCATGTCCGATTCCGCCTCCAAACTTGCCCTGCGCATCAGTCGCCGACTGTCGCAGCATGCCTTCCGTAACCTCTTGCCATTGCAGGCAGAGACCGGCGTGGTCAGCTTCACCTTCGACGACGCGCCGGCATCGGCATGCGAAGCAGGTGCGCATGCGCTGGAACACCACGGCGTGCGCGGCACCTTCTACGTCGCCGGCGGCCTGACCGATGGCATGGAAGAAGGAATACCCTGCCACACCCGCGAACATCTGCAGACCCTGCTGACCAATGGCCACGAACTGGGCTGCCATAGCTACTCACACATCCGCTGCGATAACCTCAGCGCCGATGCGCTGGAAAAAGAACTGGACCGCAACGCCGCCTTTCTCGCCGAACTGGGTGTGGATATTGCCGCGCTGAATTTCGCCTACCCTTTCGGCGCCTATGCTTATAACGCCAAACGCATCTGCAGCAGGCGCTTCCGCTCCAGCCGCGTCACCAGCGGCGGCACGCATGAACACGTCGCGGACCTGAACGCGCTCAAGACCCATCGCCTGTACGACCTGCCGGTGGATACGGAAAACTATGAAACGCTGCTGGAACGCACCGCGCGCAGCAAAGGCTGGCTGATCGTCAACACGCATGACGTGGAAAGTCCGCCGAGCCGCTTCGGCTATACGCCGGAGCGGCTGGAACATGCCGTCGCTGCGGCGCTGGCCGCAGGCTGCAAGGTGTTGCCTGTGAATTCGGCTATTGATTATTTCGAGAAGAACGCAGCCCGCGCAGACGTCTGACCAGGCTGCGCAGGTGCTTATCGTTGCGCGCCCGCGCACGCAGTTGCTGATAAGCCTCACTGCACGCCACCACGATTTTTCCACGCAAGCTATGGCCCTGCTGGCCGGCATACAGAGGCAACATGTGATCGGCCCATTGCATCTTGTAGCCCTCGTCGCCCACGGTCAGGTCGAACACCGCCACTGCTTCTGCGATGCAATGCCGTACCACGGCATCGAGCAGGATCCGGCCCACCGAATAGCGCGCCCACTCGCCGTCCTGATAACCCGGCATGAGCCAGTAAAAGCGGCTGCCGTAGCGCATGCCCCAATGCGTTGCAACCAGATCGTCATCGACATACAAGGCCGATACGACGATCTCGCCGCCTGACAGGCCTTGCGCAGCAAGACATTGATAGAAATCCAGATAGCCCGGTTCGGCGAACAGATCGCGGCTGCCGGTTTCGTGCCAGCGTCGCGCTTTCTGCTGCGCCATGCCTGCGGTCACCGCGGCGCGTTGAGCCGGCGGCACATCGATCAGCAGTTTCACCGTGCCGAGTTCGCCGAGGCGCCGCAACTGACGGCGCGTGTCGGCAAACATCTTGGCGCTGCGCACTTTCTGGAATTCGGCAAAGGTCGGCGTCAGCGTCGCCGCATGCGCCTGCTCAGTGTGGCGCATGCCCGCCAGCGCAACCAAGGGATTGACGACGCCTTCGACATGCTGCGGCATGCGCCGTACACGGAAAACGTCGACGCCGCCCAGCAGACGGATGATGACCGGCCACAACACGGCAAAGGACGAGGCGTCGAAATCGGGATGCAACAGCGGCGCATGATAGTCGGTGATCTCGCCACCGAGGAAACCCGCAAAACGTATCCCATGCTTGCGCTGACGGCCGAGCGGCAACAGCATCAGTGTGCGATCGTCGCTATCGGTGAGTTCGACGATATGCACTTCCCAGCCTTGTCGCTCGCCCAGTTCGCGCTGCCACGTTGCCAGCCAGTCATAAGCCTGAAAACCGTATGCCGCGCATGAACCCTGCGCAGCGCGCCAGCGCATTTCGGCGTGTGCGAATGAGGAATGAATGCGCACCGCCGTCCCTGCGGCAAAGCGACCGGCAATATCCGGCGCCAGTTCGCTCAGCAGGTGTCGGGCAACTTCATTCGACATATTCACCATGCGGCGCAGCGACTTCAGTAGATTCAATAGGCATTGCGGTCTTTGAGCACCACCAGCACGGTGCGCAGGATGATCTTGAAATCCAGCGTCAGCGACCAGTTGCGGATGTAGTAGAGATCGTATTCGACGCGGCGCTGCATCTTGTCGAGCGTATCGGTTTCGCCGCGCAGGCCGTTGATCTGCGCCCAGCCGGTGATGCCCGGCTTGACCTTGTGGCGCAGCATGTAGCCCTTGACCTGTTTGCGATACAACTCGTTATGCTGGACCGCATGCGGACGCGGACCGACGATGCTCATCGATCCTTCGAGCACGTTAAAGAACTGCGGCAACTCGTCCAGCGAGGTCTTGCGCAGGAAACGTCCGAACGGCGTCACGCGCACGTCGCCGACGGTGGCCTGCCTGACCTCTTCCCCCCTGGGCAAGGGGTCGTTGCGCATCGAACGGAATTTGGACACCACGATCTGTTGTCCGCCGACCCCATAACGGAACTGACGAAACATCACCGGTCCCGGTGACGACAGTTTCACGCCCAGCGCGATGAACACCAGCAACGGACTCAGCAAGATCAGGATGATCAACGACAGCACCACATCGACAAAGCGCTTCAACAGGCGCGCGACACCGATAAACGGCGTTTCATACGCCACCAGCACCGGCGTGCCGGCCATTTCCGCATATTGCATGTGACCCAGCCCGAACATCTTGGAATCCGGTACGAAATACACCGATGCCACCGAATCATGCAAGGCATCCACGACCGGGGCGATATCGCTGGAACGCGCATGCACCAGCGCCACGAACACCACATCCACCGGGTTTTTCTCGATCCAGCTGATGGCATCCATCAGACCACCCAGACGCGGCAGTTCAGCACCGACCCGCTGGGTTCCCTGGCGATTGTCAAAGAAGCCGAGCGGACTGATGCCCAGCATTTTGGAGGTCTTGAACGATTCCGACAGACGCTGTGCATCTTCACTGAAACCGACGAACACGGCGGTGCGCCGTTGCCCCTTGGCGGTGTACAGACGCAGTGCCCACCAGCGGCACAGCAAAGAGGTGGCAGTCAGCGTGAACGGCGTGATGATCAGCCAGGCCGTCATCACCACCCGCGAAAAATCGGCAGTGCTTTTGGTCAGGTACAGCGCCAGCACCACCACGAAGAAGGTGCCGACCCACAGCCGTACTATCGTGGTGAAATGATGCACCATCATGGAAGTGTTCTCGACCGCATGGCTGCGCAGGTCACTGAACACGATAAAGCCGGTGACACCGGCTACTGCGGCGACAAAGTTGAAGGTGAAGAAATTCGCCCACTGGTAGAAAGCGACACAGACTTCCAGCGTAAGTATGATGGTAAAGGCGTAGGCCACGCCCACTACGAGTCCCAGTAAAGTCGCATGGTGATTGCGCTTATCCGAATAAAAACTCAATGCCCACTCCTTCTTCGCTTTTTGCCTTTTGTCTACGCTGCATTGCAGCTACCACTTCCGCCGCAGCAGACCAGCGAAGCGCGCGCCCTGCACGATATAACGACGCCACAGGCGGCGCGGTTCGGACGCCAGCCGCCAAGTCCATTCCAGGCCGCACTTCTGCATCCAGCGCGGCGCGCGTACCTTGAAACCGAGCGCAAACTCCATTGCCGCGCCCACACACATTACCACCCCGGCCTGCAATTGATCACGCAGCCCGATTGCCCAACGCTCCTGCTTGGGCATGCCCAGACAGACGAATACCACTCCCGGTCGGGCCTGATTGACCCGCTGCAACGCTTCCAATCCTTCCGCACCGAGCGGATCGAACTGCATCGACGGGCAGAACAGATCCACTTGCAAGCCCGGATAGGTACGCGCAAACGCCGCATGCAAGGCCTGCTCCTGCCCCGGCATGCCGCCGATCACATAAACCGGCACCTGTTGCGCGGCACAAGCCCGTGCCAGCGCGACAAACAAATCCGCCCCCGTGACCCGCTCAGGCAAGGGCTGCCCGGTAAGACGGCTGGCCCACACCAAAGGCATGCCGTCGGCAAAAATGAAATCGGCCTGCACATACAGCTGGCGGAACTGCGGATCTGCATCCAGCCGCACCACATGATCCACATTCGGCGTGACGACGATCGCCGGTGTCCCGGCAGGGCTGGCGGCCAGTTGCATCAGACGTTGTGTGGCCTGATCAAAACTGGCAACACAGATATCGATACCAAACATCCGACAAGTCGGAAAATCCCCTGTTTTCATTTCTTCCTCACCCGGATGCCAGCAACTTACCTCAATGCATTAGCTTGATCGAAGCCAATTTGATATTATTTTAACAATTTTCTACTGGCGCCCAAATTTTTGATGGTCATTGCCTGATAATTTTTTGCTTTTTGCACGCTGATGACACAGGATAAACAACACTACGGCACACGCCAAGCGCATTTACACTTGTCAAAATTGCAATGAACCAACTTCCAGGACAGCCATGCCCGATACCGAACAACTTCCCCTGCAACCGGTAGCCGCCGCACCGGCGGTCAATCCTCACGTTGTTCCTTTAGTGATCATTTCTCCGGTGCGCGACGAAGCTAAGTACTTGCGCCGCACCTTGGATTCGGTGGTGGCACAGACTTATCGCCCAATCGAGTGGATTTTGGTGGATGACGGTTCGGTAGATGCCACCCCTGACATCGTGCGCGAATATGCCGAAAAATATCCGTTCATCCGCCTGCTGCCGCGCCAGGACCGCGGGTTCCGCAAACTGGGCGGTGGCGTGATCGCCGCCTTCAATTTTGGCAAGGAACACATTCAGCACAGCGAATACCAATACATCGCCAAACTCGATGGCGATATGTCCTTCGGCCCGCTCTACCTGGAGCGCATGTTTCAGCGCCTGGAGATCGACCCCAAACTGGCCGCCGTATCCGGCAAAGTGTATCGCGACGAAGATGGCCACTATATCGAAGAAACCCATATCGACGAACAGGTCGCCGGCCAGTTCAAGCTCTACAAGCGCAAAGCATTTGAAGACATCGGCGGTTTTGTGCAGCACTTGTCGTGGGATGGCATTGACGTCCATAGCGCCTGGATGAAGGGCTGGAAAACCTTCAGCTTTTACGATCCGCAAGCCTGGCTATGGCACCATCGGATCATGGGCTCATCCGACAAGCATATCTATGAAGGCCGCCTGCGCTGGGGCCGGGCCATGTGGTACATGGGTTACCATCCGCTTTATGCGATCGCCGCCGGCATCAACCGCATGCGCGAAAAACCCGTGTTCATTGGCGGCCTGTTGATGATCGTCGGGTTCTTCTGGTGTTGGGTACGCCGTCAGCCCAGCTATGACAATATGGAATTCCGGCGTTACTTGCGGCAATGGCAAATGACGCGTCTGAAAAAGACCCTGCTGGGCAAGAAATAAGCCCTGTCCGTCTGCACCAAGAGCGACGATCGACCACCGTGAAGTCTG
This sequence comes from Herbaspirillum lusitanum, assembly GCF_026127345.1. Lineage (NCBI taxonomy): Bacteria > Pseudomonadati > Pseudomonadota > Betaproteobacteria > Burkholderiales > Oxalobacteraceae > Herbaspirillum > Herbaspirillum lusitanum. The sequence continues at coordinate 368,111 of NZ_QXFG01000010.1, forward strand.
AAGACCGGCTGCCATCCATGTGCAGCCCGTCGGTCTGCCGTGCACAATGGCAAGCGGCAAACTGCTCCTCGTGCAGCAGGGGCTAGCTTATTTCGCAGGTACCAGATCCGAGCGGATCATGATGCAATCGACTTCTACCAGGCGCGGGAAATGCCCGGCATTGTTCGGCACCAGAGCGCTCAGCGTGAAGCCATGGCTTTCGTACACGGTAAGGGCCTCGCGGAAATCCACCGAATCCGCATACAGTTTGGCAATCGCCAGTTCGCTCTGCAGACCGACAAACTCCTGCACGATATTGGCCGAGCCCTTGAAGATGTTGACGTCGTAACCCTGGGTATCCATTTTTAGGAAGGGCCGGACAAAACCATATTCCGACTGCAGCCGGCGCAAGGTTTTCTCCAGGCGTTCGGTCTCGACCTCGATCGTTTCGCTGACCGCATTCAATTTGACAAACAAATTCACATCTTCATGGCTGGGAGTGCTCAGCGAACTGAACTGGCTCGATTTCATGACGTTGAATTGGGCGACGCCATCCTGATTCGAAATCGCCAGTTCGCTGATGATCCATTTATCGTCGCGCGCGGAACGCTGGCGCAGGACCGCGGCGTCATGCGGATTCGGCTCGAACGAAAAGATATGACCTTGATACCCGCCGCGACGCAGCATCTCCGCATATTGCCCCTGGTTCGCGCCGATATCGAAGACAGCATCGACATCCAGATATTGCAGCAGTTTTTTCAGCTGGATCTGTTCCCATTGAGCATACAGCCGTTGCGAATCAACGACATCGTGTTTCAATCTGGACAAGGCAGCTTTAATGGCTTTGATCACTATAGCCTCAATAATTTATGTGATTTCGGAAAAGGGAAACAGGCGTACGAAACGTACTGTGAGCGCTCAGTATGCCTCAAGCAGCAACCGAAGTGCGCGCTGCTACGTGGTGCTTGTCTCGATAAGAAAAAAGCTGCCAGCGGCAGCTTTCTTGTTCATACAGCCATCAGGCACGCGCCGTCGGTCGCAGTAATTCGAGAATATCGAGCAATTCGACACGCACCGCATCAATCTGGGCTGCATCCATCGACACTGACACTTCGACCTCTTCCGGCAACCCTTCCTGCCGCTCTTCGCCCATATGGCCGTCCAGCTTGTTGCGGGCGCCGCTGATGGTAAAGCCTTGCTCGTACAGCAGTTCGCGGATGCGGCGGATCAGCAGCACTTCGTGATGCTGGTAATAGCGGCGGTTGCCGCGCCGCTTGACCGGCTTCAGCTGGGTGAATTCCTGCTCCCAGTAGCGCAGCACGTGCGGCTTGACGCCGCACAACTCGCTGACTTCACCGATGGTGAAATAGCGCTTGGCGGGAATCGGCGGCAATACGATCACCGCAGGTTTATTGACGCGTTCGTTCATGGAATGAAATTACGTTACACAGCAAGGGCGAGAGGCTGGCCGCTCGACACCTCGACCATTTCCTTGAGCTTCTGGCTGGCGTGGAAAGTGACGACGCGGCGCGCAGTAATCGGAATCTCTTCGCCCGTCTTGGGATTGCGACCGGGGCGCTGCGGCTTGTCGCGCAACTGGAAATTACCGAATCCAGAAAGCTTCACCGCTTCGCCGCGTTCGAGCGCATTGCGAATTTCGTCGAAGAAAGTTTCAACCATGTCCTTCGCTTCGCGCTTGTTGAGACCGACCTGCTCGAATAAAAGTTCGGCAAGTTCGGCCTTGGTCAGCGTCGGGAGATTTTTTTCTGCCTGCGAACGCACCTCGGATTCGAGTACGGCGCGTTGCAAGTCGGCATCGAGCACAGATTGAAATTCGCTTGAATTCACGTTATTCATGACGGGTGATTGGCCTGTTCTCTACCGGTTCTTTGTTTATTTATTTGTTCTATCTATTGCTTTATGTACTATCAAGCACGCAACTTGGCGGCAAGTTTCCCTGTCGCAGCGGCTACGATAGCGGCCATTGCAGCATCAACTGTGTCGTCCTGGAGTGTGTTTTGAGTATCTTGCAAGGTGAATCGGAAAGCAAGACTTTTTTCGTCGTTTTCCAAGCCCTTTCCTTGATATTCATCAAATAAAACAATGGCTTGGATGATTCCGCAAGCAGGGTTGCCTTGCTGTTCCGCAGCGAAAATATCACGCAATTCCTGGACCTGAACCGCCTGTTTGACGACCAGTGCGAGGTCGCGCGTGACGGCTGGGAATTTGGAGATTTCGACGTAGGCCGGCACGTCGCGTTGCTGCAGCGCAGCCGCATCAATCTCGAACACGACCGGCGCCAGCGGCAGGTCGTATTTCTGTTGCAGACGCGGATGCAGTTCGCCGATCAGGCCGATGCTCTTGCCGTCCAGCTCAACCTGGGCCGAACGTCCCGGATGCAGCGAAGGATGCTCGATGCGTGCGAAACGCAGGACGCGCGGAGCGAACAAGACTTCCAGATCCGCCTTGACGTCGAAGAAGTCGACATTGCGCGCGTCCTGCCCCCATTGCTCGTCAGCCACCGGGCCATAGGCCAGGCCGGCGACGCGCTTGGGTTGATGATAACCGGCCACTTCCAGCGGGCCGTCCTGCACTTGCGCATCGCGATGGAACACCGCGCCGATTTCAAACACGCGTACGCGGTTGGCCTTGCGGTTGATGTTGTAGCGCACATTGGCGACCAGGCTGGCGATCAGCGAGGAGCGCATCACGTTCATCTGGCTGGCGATCGGATTAAGCAGCTTGATCGGCGCCTGGTTGCCGGCAAAGTCGGCTTCCCACGCGCTCTCGACGAAGCTGAAATTGACCACTTCCTGGTAGTCGAGGTCGGCCAGCAGGTGACGGATGGCGAACAGCGAACGAATATTTTCCGGCGCGATCTTCATCTCGCTGGCGGCCACCGGTGGCAAGGCCGGGATGTTTTCAAAGCCGTAGACGCGCGCGATTTCTTCGATCAGGTCTTCTTCGATTTCGATGTCGAAGCGGAACGACGGCGGCGTCACCGCGAACAGGCCGGGCTCTTGCGTGAACTGCAGGCCGAGGCGGGTGAAGATGTCGGCGATCATATCGTCGGTGATGGCCACGCCGATCACCTTGGTGGCGCGCGCAGTACGCACCTTGACCGGCTCGCGCTTGGGCAGGTTGACGATCTGGTCGTCGACCGGGCCGACCCTGGTGTCGGGCGTGCCGCAGATTTCGATCAGCAAGGCGGTGATGCGCTCGATGTGTTCAACCACGGTGGCGAAATCAACACCGCGCTCGAAGCGATGCGCCGCATCGGTCGAGAAGTTGTAGCGGCGTGCACGGCCCTGGATCGCTTGCGGGAACCAGAATGCGGCTTCCAGATAAATATTCGTGGTCTCGAGCGAAACTGACGTGGCGTCGCCGCCCATGATGCCGGCCAGCGATTCGAGTTCCTTGTCGTCGGCGATCACACCGACCCATTCGTCGACTTCAACGGTGTTGCCGTTGAGGAGCTTGATCTGTTCGCCCTTCTTGCCCCAGCGCACATCGAGACTGCCATGGATCTTGTCGAGGTCGAACACGTGCGACGGACGACCGAGTTCCAGCATGACGTAGTTGGAGATATCGACCAGCGCCGAGATCGGACGCTGACCGCTGCGCTCAAGGCGCTGCTTCATCCATTGCGGCGTTGCCGCCTTGGCGTTCAGGCCGCGGATCACGCGACCGGCAAAACGGCCGCACAGATCCGGCGCGGAAATCCTGACCGGCAGTTTTTCGTCGAGATTGACGGCGACCGTCTGGAACGTCGGTTGCTTCAGCGGGGTATCGGTCAAGGCCGACACTTCGCGCGCCACGCCGAGCACGGACAGGCAATCGGCCTTGTTCGGGGTCAGCTTGATGGTGAACTTGAGGTCGTTGAGCAGGAAGTAATCGCGGAAATTCTGGCCGACCGGCGCATCGTCAGGCAACTCGAGCAGGCCGCCATGATCTTCCGACAGCTTCAGTTCGCGCGCGGAGCACAGCATGCCTTGCGATTCGACGCCGCGCAGCTGGCCGACCTTGATCTCGAACGGCTTGCCGTCGGCGCCCGGAGGCAGCACGGCGCCGGCCATCGCGCAAGGCACCTTCATGCCGACGCGCACGTTCGGCGCGCCGCAGACGATGTTGAGGATGGTGCCGGTCTTGACGTCGACCTGGCAGACGTTCAGGCGATCGGCGTTGGGATGCTTGGCGACTTCCAGCACTTCGCCGACCACCACGTTGGAGAACGGCGGCGCGACCGCTTCGACTTCTTCCACTTCCAGGCCCGACATCGTCAGCATGTGCGACAACTCATCCGAAGTCATCTTCGGATTGACCATGGTGCGCAACCAGTTTTCAGAGAATTGCATGATTCAAACCTTCAGCTATGGTCCGGAAGTCCGGACAGTCCACAGTTTGCAGCGCAGCGCGGATGGTGTTCGCGCCGGCCCTGCATCACATTGTTCAATTGAATTGCGTCAGTTAAATTGTTTCAGGAAACGCAGATCGCCTTCGTAGAACAGGCGCAGGTCGCTGATGCCGTAGCGCAGCATCGTCAGGCGCTCGAGGCCGGAGCCGAACGCGAAGCCGATGTATTGCTCGGGATCGAGACCCATGTTGCGCACCACGCTCGGATGCACCTGGCCGGCGCCTGAAACTTCCAGCCAGCGGCCTTTCAGCGGACCGCTGCCGAAGGCGATGTCGATTTCCGCCGACGGTTCGGTGAACGGGAAATACGAAGGACGGAAGCGCACCTGCAGGTCGTCGGTCTCGAAGAAGGCCTTGACGAAGTTGAGGTAGACGCCCTTGAGGTCGGCGAAGCTGATGTCTTCGGCGATCCACAGGCCTTCGACCTGGTGGAACATCGGCGAGTGGGTCGCATCGCTGTCGACGCGATAGGTGCGGCCCGGGGCGATGACCTTGATCGGCGGCTTGTTCATGCGCGCGTAACGCACCTGCATCGGGCTGGTGTGCGTGCGCAGCAGCAGCGGCTTGCCCTGGGTGTCGTTGCCTTCGATGTAGAAGGTGTCCTGCATCGAACGCGCGGGATGGTTTTCCGGGCTGTTCAGTGCGGAGAAATTGGTCCAGTCGGTTTCGATTTCCGGACCGTCGGCAACGTCGAAGCCGATCGAACGGAAGATTTCTTCAACCCGTTCCCACGAGCGCATCACCGGATGGATGCCGCCCTTGGCGCGGCCGCGGCCTGGCAAGGTAACGTCGATCGCTTCGGCGTTCAGGCGTTCTTGCATCTGCGCGTTGGCGAGAGCGTCACGGCGCGCGGTCAGCGCATTCTCGATCTGCTCCTTGGCGGCATTGATGACGGCGCCCTGCACTTTGCGCTCTTCCGGCGCCAGCTTGCCCAGGCCCTTCATCTGCTCGGTGATCTGGCCGGTCTTGCCGAGATACTTGGCTTTGGCGTTTTCCAGGGCGGCGGCGTCAGGTGCGCCGGCGAAATCGGCCTGGGCCTGTGCAACGAGTTGTTCTAGGGAATTCATGCGGTAAGTCTCGCTCCATTCAGATGGAAGTCTGAGTAATCCAAAAGCCGTTCGGCTTTGACGACGAAGTCGAAAAAATGAAATCGAAAGTGAAATCGAAATGAAAACAGCTGCTTCAAAACTGCCGCAAATTACAGATTGAACGCAAGATAAAGCGGCCGTCTGAAACGACTACGGGGCACAGGTATTTCACCTCTGCCCCGCAGGATTTTTGCAGCGCCGTCCGGCACCGGACGACGGCTGCATCAACACGGCCAATTACTTAGCGATGTTGGCCTTCACCTGATTGACAATCGCAGCGAACGCTGGCTTGTCAGTCACGGCCATATCGGCCAGAACCTTACGGTCCAGTTCGATCGAAGCACGCTTCAGGCCGTTCATGAACACGCTGTATGTCACGCCATGCTCACGAGCAGCAGCGTTGATACGGGCGATCCACAATGCGCGGAAAACACGCTTCTTGTTGCGGCGGTCACGGTATGCGTATTGACCAGCACGCATGACTGCTTGCTTGGCGATACGATAGACGGTGCTGCGGCGACCACGGTAACCCTTGGCTTGCGCCAGGACTTTTTTATGACGGGCACGTGCTGTTACCCCACGTTTAACTCTAGGCATAGTAGCTCCTTAGTAATGAGTGAGGTTAAGCGTTCGGCATCATGCGCATGACTGATACGACGTCTGCAGCATTGACATTGGTAATACCGCGCAACTGGCGTTTAACTTTTGTGGTTTTCTTGGTCAAGATGTGACGCTTGAAAGCGTGACCACATTTGATCGTTCCACCTGGACGTACACGAAAGCGCTTTTTGGCGCTGCTTTTCGTCTTCATTTTTGGCATGACACTATCTGTCCTTTATTGGACAGCTCCATTTTTTGATGATTGCAGGTGGCAGCAATACGCTGCTCTTTGATGCCTGCTCTCACTTATTGGCAGCAATTTTCATTGCTGCTTTTGCGAGAAACAAAACAACTGCTTCCCGACAAAATCCTCGGCTTCGCTACAGCTATCGCTTGCTGGACCGGAATACGCATCGCAAAGACTTATCCTGCGATGCGCGAAGAAGCATGGCTGCTTCTTCTTTAATTCTGCTTGCTTACAATTACTTCTTCTTTTTAGGCGCCAGGACCATGATCATCTGGCGTCCTTCCATCTTTGGAAACTGCTCGACCTGGCCAAACGGCTCCAGGTCAACCTTCAAGCGCTCCAACACGCGCATGCCGATTTCCTGGTGAGCCATCTCACGGCCGCGGAAACGCAGCGTGATCTTGGTCTTGTCACCTTCTTCCAGGAACTTGGTCAGGTTACGCACCTTGATGTTGTAATCGCCGTCATCCGTGCCAGGGCGGAATTTGACTTCCTTGACCTGAATGACTTTCTGCTTCAGCTTGGCTTCATGAGCTTTCTTCTGCTCCTGATATTTGAATTTGCCATAATCCATCAGGCGCGCAACAGGAGGTTGTGCGGTCGGTGCGATTTCCACCAGATCCACATTAGCCTCTTCCGCCAGACGGAAAGCTTCAGCCAAATTGACGATGCCAAGCGGCTCGTTATTGACCCCGGATAAACGCAATTCCGGTGCAGTAATTTCACCGTTGATGCGATGCGACTTGTCAGTAGCTATTGCAGTTTCCTTTTAACGTCCAATAAATTAAGCCGTGCTCTTGCGCTGGAAGGAGCTTTGCTCCTTTAGGCTTTGGTTTCCACCTCGGTTCTGAGGCGCTCCACCAAGACGTCGATAGGCATGACACCCAGATCGACATTGCCCCGCGCACGCACGGCCACTGTGTTTGTATCGCGCTCTTTATCGCCGACCACCAGAATATAGGGCGGCTTCTGTAAAGAATGCTGCCGTATTTTATAGGTAATCTTCTCGTTACGCAAATCGGTCACCACTCTAAACCCTTGTTTTTTCAGCGTTTGAGCAACGTTTTTGACATAATCGGCTTGCGCATCGGAAATATTCAGGATCACAACTTGCTCAGGAGCAAGCCACAGCGGCATGGCACCGGCGTGATTTTCGATCAGAATCGCGATGAAACGCTCCAGCGAGCCGACAATCGCCCGGTGCAGCATGACCGGGACCTTGCGATCATTGTCTTCCGTGACATATTCCGCACCCAGGCGCGCCGGCATGGAGAAATCGACCTGCATCGTGCCGCATTGCCAGGAACGACCGATCGAATCCTTCAGGTGGTATTCGATCTTCGGACCGTAGAATGCGCCCTCGCCCGGCAGTTCTTCCCATTCTGTGCCGGAAGCACGGATGGCTTCACGCAAGGCGTTTTCGGCCTTGTCCCAGACGGCTTCTTCGCCGATACGCTTTTCCGGACGCAGCGCCAGCTTCACGGCGACGTCGGTAAAGCCGAAGTTGTCATAGACTTCACGCACCACCTTGTTGAAGGCGGCGACTTCGTCCTGGATCTGGTCTTCGGTACAGAAAATATGGCCGTCATCCTGAGTAAAGCCGCGCACGCGCATCATGCCATGCAACGCGCCGGACGGCTCGTTGCGGTGGCATTGGCCGAACTCGCCGTAACGCAGCGGCAGATCGCGGTAGCTGTGCAGGCCGGAGTTGTAGATCTGGATATGGCCCGGGCAGTTCATCGGCTTCAACGCATAAGCGCGGTTTTCCGACTCGGTCGTGAACATGTTTTCACGATAGTTTTCCCAGTGGCCGGTTTTTTCCCACAGCGAGCGGTCCAGGATTTGCGGTGCCTTGACTTCCTGATAGCCGCTGTCCTGGTACACGCGACGCATGTATTGCTCGACCTGCTGCCAGATCGACCAGCCCTTCGGATGCCAGAAAATCAGGCCTGGCGCTTCATCCTGAAAATGGAAAAAGTCCAGCGCGCGGCCCAGCTTGCGGTGATCGCGCTTTTCGGCCTCTTCCAGCATGTGCAGGTAGCTTTCCTGGTCTTCCTTCTTGGCCCAGGCGGTGCCGTAGACACGCTGCAACATCTCGTTGTTGGAGTCGCCGCGCCAGTAGGCGCCGGCCAGCTTCATCAGCTTGAACACCTTCAGCTTGCCGGTCGACGGCACGTGCGGACCGCGGCACAAGTCGGTGAAGCTGCCTTCGGTATAGAGCGACACATCCTGGTCTTGCGGGATGGATTCGATGATCTCGGCCTTGTAGGCTTCGCCGATGGATTTGAAGTAAGCCACGGCTTCGTCGCGCGGCAACACCTTGCGCGTGACGGGCTCGTCCTTCTTGGCCAGCTCGGCCATTTTCTTTTCGATCGCGGCCAGGTCTTCCGGCGTGAATGGACGCTTGTACGCGAAGTCGTAATAGAAGCCGTTGTCGATCACCGGCCCGATCGTCACCTGCGCATCGGGGAACAGTTCTTTCACGGCATACGCCAGCAAGTGGGCGGTCGAGTGGCGGATCACTTCCAGACCGTCCGCATCCTTGTCGGTGACGATCGCCAGATCGGAATCTTTTTCGATCAGGAAAGAAGTATCGACCAGCTTGCCGTCGACCTTGCCGGCCAGCGCCGCCTTGGCCAAACCCGCGCCGATGTTGGCGGCGACCTGCGCCACGGTGACGGGCGCATCGAATTGACGCTGCGAACCATCGGGGAGACGAACTGAAACCATTTTGAACTCCATCCCGGCAAATTTTGCCGAAGCTTGATTTATAAATGCGGAAAATAAGGACGAAAAAAAACGCGGACCAGCCGCGCTTTTTCAGAGACGAAAAAGAACCCGACTAGCGTCGCGTAGAGACCTTGGTGGTAGTTCGCGGTGTCATAACCGGTTTGCCTTTCTCGCTCTTACATGCTGAATAGGGAATACTGCAAAAACATGATTACACCATGCACTTTAAGCGTGCGACGATGCAACATCGCATAATTATAGCAAATTAGTAGCGTTGTTACGCTGCTTTGCAACGCACGGACAAGAAAGCCCGCCTACGCGCCAGCGATCAAATGGACTCCACTGCACGCCCGTCTAGGTAAAGTCTGCCCATGAGCTTGCACACCATGCGCACGAGCGGCTCACCTGTCTCAGCGGAACAGTTCCCTTGCTTGTTATTCCCGTCCAATTCCCAGATCTGGGGCTCTTCAGAAATCCAATTTGGTGCACCCCAACATCACAGTTGGCATCTTGTGAATTATTAAAAAGCAAGATGTAACAATTCGTTTTTAATCTGAACCTACACAGTTCCTCCCCGGTCTTAATGTTGTCCTGCAACATGCCATGAAAAACGCACCCGAGGCACTTCAAAAGGACCGTTGACTTTGAATTGCTTTAGAACGGCAGTCAATAAATGACCAAGCTGACTCTACTTATTTTCTTTATGGGCACAGCCATGCTTGCTCAGTAATTTGTTAAAGGAAGGACCATGCAAACAAACGTTCCCTCGCAGCTCCTGGCCCCCGCCTTAAAGAATAGTTCCGTCGCGATAAACGCCCATGCCAACCATTGCGTTCATTGCGAAACCTCCGTGCAATTCCGTTCATTATTTTTCGATTCAAGTCTTTAGAATTCCTCGCGTGGTTATGGTTATCGGTGACAAGCGTTCTGATTGCCGCTAGTGCATCTTGACGCAAAGCGATAACTGCGAGGCGGCGGCACGCACGTGCACAGCCGACACCAGATTTTTTTATGCAATTGCCACCTGCCTGAATCACTCCAACGATTCAGAGCAATGGTCTCTCGTCGCGCTTAGAAAAACACAAAGCGGCTTATCGGCGTACATCCTTACTATTTTTCGGCCTGCTCGCCATGTAATGAGCAGTCGTAAAAACGGTCTGTGGTGCGCAGTTACGCGTTTGTACGTCATTCTTTATGCCAGAAAGATCATTGATGAGCAGACCAATAAAAAGCCTCGTCGGAAGACGTGTCCTGTTTTGCGGTTTACCGTGGAAAAGCGTTCTCCTGATACCGATGTGCTCTTGCGCAGCAGCACCGGCCTTTGCCGGGGATGCTGTGCAGACCGACTATATTCCGCCGCCCGACATCGTCATTCCTACACCGGATGCCGTCACGCCGTATGTGGGTTACGGCATCAGCTACGACAGTAATCTGCTGAGATTGCCAAGTGCGGCGTCTGCGCAAACCATGGGGATCGGCAGCAATTTATCCGATTTCACACGCAGCGCACTATTCGGCCTGACGGTGGACAAGACTTTCAGTCAGCAACACCTCACGGCCAATCTGAATGCCGCCAAAGTCAATTACGACAGATTCAGCCAACTCGATCATATCGACAAAAATGCAGCGCTGAATTGGAACTGGCATGCCGGTCAACAGTTTCAGGGCAATGTCGGCACCAGCTATACGCAAGGCCTGACACCTTTCATCGACTTCCATTTACTGGAACGTAATTTACGCACCACCGAGAAGTTTTACGCAGACGGCAGCTGGCTGCTAGGGCCCAGCTGGCGTCTGCGGGGCGGACTGGTGCACAGCAAGTTATGGTACGACCTCGCATCGCAACAACCAGGCAACAACACCCAGAATCAAGAGGAACTGGGATTGGATTATCTGGCTCCCAGCGGCAGTACCATCGGCCTGCAGCTGCGTCATATCAAAGCCGACTATCCCAATCCGGAATTGAACGGCGCCATCGCGGTCTTGAACGGCTATAGCCAGGACGAACTCAAGGCCAAGGTCGATTGGCTGTTAACCGGCAAGACCACGCTGCATTTTCTGGGCGGCTGGGTGAGCCGCAAACAGGATGAATTTTCTTCGCGCAATTTCAGCGGCATCAATACGCGCGTCTCCGCCGATTGGCTGGCCACGGGAAAAATTGCAGTGTCCGTCGCCGGCTGGCGGGAAATCGGTGCGATCGATGACGTCTCCGTCGTGTATTCGCTGAATCACGGCGCCAGCATTGGATCGAGTTGGCAATATTCTGAACAGATCCGGCTGGTGGCGCAATACAGATATATAGAAAGAAATTTCAACCAATCATCCGAGCTGGGCGCCGCCTATCCCAACGACACGTTGCGCGACATGGCACTGAGCCTGGTCTATAACCCGACCCGGCAATGGCGCATCCAGCTGTCTGGCACGCGTAGCACCCAGACCCTCCAGAATGCTGCGGGTGGCTACGTAAGCAACGGCGTGATGCTCACCACACGCTATACGTTTTGAGGTGACCGATCATGACCGAAAATGACATCCCCCTGGTTTCATTCTTCAAACGCCTGCTCGACCCGCTGATTATTCTTGGCTCCTTGTACATGAGCATCTTGATACAGGACGAAGTATTCACGGGCAGCTATCTGGTGTTGATGATCATCGCCTTCTTCGTATCCTCCTATATCTACGAACAGATCGACCTGTATCGCACTTTGCACGTCGGCAAACAACATGCGTATGCCGTTGATATTTTTCTGGGATGGGCGATCATCATCACCCTTCTGGCGCTCATTGGACAAGGTACCGGCTTGCGCTATGAGTTTTCCGACAAGGTCATCGCCATCTGGTTTGTCAGCGCGCCGGTTGCATTGCTGCTGAGCCGGTTGACTGCGTACATGCTGGCCTTCCACTTCGGCAAGCATCCGGAAGTGCGCTCTGCGGTGATCGTCGGCACCAACGACCCTGAGGGCGGCATGCTTAGCCGTCTGGCATCGCAGGGCAAGGCAAGTCAGAGTCTCGACATCCGCGGATTCTTTGCCAATCCGGATGAATTGGCGAACCTGCACGCGCCTTTTTCCAGCCCTCACCTTGGCGCCATTGCCGATGTCAGCGCGTATGTCCAGGAACACAAGATCAGAACGATCTTTATCTGCCTGCCCATGACGGAGCAACACAAAGTTCTGGCGCTGATGGAAGAATTGCGCGACACCACGGCCTCGGTCTATCTGGTGCCGGATATCTATACCCATGGTTTCATACAAGCTCGCCTTGATCATGTCGGCGGTGTGCCGGTGATCGGCATCTGGGAAACACCCTTCACCGGCCTGCGCGGTGTCGTCAAGCGCGGCAGCGACATTGTTTTGGCCTTGATGATTCAGCTCATGTTGTTGCCCGTCATGCTGGTGATTGCCTGCGGCGTCAAACTTTCATCCCCCGGAAAAATCATCTTTGCTCAGCGCCGTTATGGCCTGAATGGCGAAGAAATCGTGGTCTATAAATTTCGTTCAATGACGGTCGCAGAAGACGGCGACAAAGTCGATCAGGCCAAAAAGAACGACGTTCGCGTTACCCGTTTTGGCGGATTTTTACGGCGCACCTCGCTCGACGAATTGCCGCAATTTTTTAACGTGCTGCAGGGGCGTATGAGTATCGTCGGTCCACGCCCCCACGCAGTCGCACATAACGAGCTTTATCGAAAACTCATCAGCGGCTATATGTTGCGGCACAAGGTGAAGCCCGGCATTACCGGCTGGGCCCAGGTAAACGGCTATCGCGGCGAGACCGATACCCTGGACAAAATGCGTTCGCGCATTGCATACGACCTTGAATACCTGCGCAATTGGTCCTTGACGCTGGATTTATGGATCATCGTTCGCACCGTCAAAGAAGTCTTGAAAAAAGATAACGCTTACTGATTGATCCATAGCAAAAAAGGATGGCAGGAGACATAGCCACGATCGCATGCAGCGCTGGAGATCGATCCCGATGTGATGAATTTTTATCTGGAGAAGCATCATGCAAAGAACCAAGTTGTTGATGACCGTTTTATTTACCACTTCTTGCGACGCTGCCAGCGCCGCCACGCCGCTTTTTGAAATTGATACAAACCAGCACAGGGGAACGTATGTGCAGGCCGTCGATGCTTATCCAGCCAGCGTGATCAATCCACTGCCGGCGTTGCCAGGCAGCCGTGCAACGCCTTCCGCCGGGCTGGTCTCCGCTGCTTCTGTGGTCTTTGGCGAAACGGATGCCGCTCGCGATACTGCGTCCCTGGGCGGCCAGTTGCTTGCGGTGGGCTATTCACCTGCCCTCAACAGTCCGATGGAAGTGGCATCAACGACCTCCACACTGAATATTACGGATGATTCCCTGTTTTATTTCCTGCGGGATTTTCAGGCGCAGCCGCTACAAAAACCTGCACGCTGGAGCCTGTTTCTGCTAGGGATTGGCTTCTTGCTGTATCAGATCCGGCCGCGCTCGATGCGGGCTTCGATCGGCTTCCCGTCCACATCGATATCGGCTGCGCCAAGGATTGCGTGATTCCATGCTAACCATGGCTCTTTATCCAATGGAGAAAATGTCGACTGCTTTTTCACAACGAAAGGCAGTCGGCATTGCACTCTTGCTGACTGTCGTGAGTTTGTCGGCTTGCGGCGATAAGGAAAAAAATACCGGCAAAGTGCTGGCCCGTGTCGATGGCAAACCGATCACCGCGTTTCAGCTGGAAACCGAATTGAAGTATGCCGGCGGCGCCAAAGGCATGGAGCAACATCCGCCAGTACGCGGGCAGGCACTGGAGGCCTTGATTGATCGCCAGATCCTGCTCGACGAAGCCATGCGCAACAAGCTCGACCGCAATCCGAAATTGATACAGGTCGTCAATCGTTTCAAGACCCAGGCGATTGTCCAGGCCTACCTGGAATCGATAGAGGCAAACCGGGTAAAACCGTCCAGGGCGGAAGTCGATGCCTATTTCAAAGCGCACCCGGAACTGTTTGCGAATCGGAAGATTTTTAATATCCAGCAGTTGAGTATTGTTGACCGCGACCTGAGCTTGCCGCTCAAGACGATGATGGATTCTGCCCGCTCCCTGGATCAGATCGAAAGCTGGTTGAAAAAGCATGCCATTGCCTATGACAAAGGCAAGCTTTCCTATACCAGCGGCGAATTGCCGCCCGACGTTGCCGAACGGCTTCAGAAGCTCAGGCACAACCGTTTCTTTATCTTGAAAGACGGGCAGCGAGACCGGTTGTGCATGTTGACCGAGTGGAAAGATAGCCCCGTCACAGAGGAAATCGCGTACCCGCAGATCGAGCGCTATCTGCTCAACAAAAAAATGCAGGAAGTCTCCGCGGCAGAAATTGCACGGCTGCGGTCTGCGGCGAAGATCGAATACGTCGAGAAACCCGCTGCATTGATAGTTGAGAACACATCGACTTTAGTCATGACCTTGCCCGGCCAACCAAAGACTGCCGCCGCCAATGCCCCCGCCGTGCATGCAGACCGCCATTTTGTCCAAGACAAATCCATCGTTGCAATCACCAAATAAGGTACAGGATGAATATGATGAAACCACGATTCCCTCAAGCCATACTGGCAATCTGGTTGCTGCTTCTTTGCTGCACTTCCGCGTTCGCAGCGGATACGCCATTAGGGGCCGGCGATACCGTGAAAATCTCGGTCTTCGGCAATCCCGATCTGAACCTGGAAACGCAAGTCAGCGATGCCGGCGACATCACCTTTCCGCTGATCGGCAATGTCGGCGTCGGCGGCTTGCCTGTCGCCGACGCCGAAAAGAAAATCTCCGCGCTGCTGACGCAAGGAGGCTTCCTGCGTAAGGCACAAGTCAACATTCTCGTCACCAAGGTGCAAAGCCAGATGGTGTCGGTGCTCGGGCAGGTCTTGCATCCCGGACGCTATGTCATCAGCGGCCAGCGCAAGGTAACGGACATGCTGGCGATGGCCGGCGGCGTCGGCCCCGACGGCGGCGATACCGTCACCGTCATTGGCATGCGCAATGGCCAGTCCAGCAAACAAGTGATCAATCTGGCTCAGATAGTTCATTCACCCGAGATGACACCGGATCTGGAATTGCGCAACGGCGACACGGTGTATGTCGATCGCGCGCCGAAATTCTATATCTACGGTGAAGTGCAGCATCCCGGCGGCTACCGGCTGGAAGCCGACATGACTGTGCTGCAAGCCTTGTCCGTGGGCGGCGGATTGACCCCACGCGGCACCGAACGCGGCCTGCGGATCAAACGACGCGATGCCAGCGGCAATCTGCAAATGATCGACGCAAAGAACAATACGGTGCTGAAGGCAGATGACATCGTGTATGTGAAAGAGAGTTTGTTCTGATGCACACCGCTATCGAACGATTCTTTCGCCGCCATTTTTCGGCCTGCAACAGGACGGAGTTGCCATGACTTTTTTTCAGATACGGACCATCGTCCGCACGCGCTACAAACTCATTCTGACGACCTTGCTGATCGTGATAGCGGCGACCGTCGCGGTGAGTCTCGCCTTGCCAAAAACCTATCGGGCAACGACCTCATTGCTGCTCAACTACAAGGGCACCGACCCCGTCTCCGGTCACGTTCTGGCGGCGCAACAGGTATCCGGCTACATGGCGACTCAAATGGACATCGTCACCAGCAGGAGCGTAGCGCTGAAAGTGGTTGACAATCTGAGGCTGGCCGACGACCCCAATGCCCAACAACGCTACCAGAAGGTCGCCAATGGCAACGTCTCAATGCGCGACTGGTTAGCCGATTCCTTGTTGAAGATGGTAGAGCTGGCGCCTTCGAGGGAAAGCAGCGTGATCGAAATCAGCGCCAAAGGCAGCGATCCGAAATTCGTTGCCAGCGTTGCCAACGCCTTCGCCGCAGCCTATCAGCAGATCAACTTGCAAATCAAGCTGGCCCCTTTGCAGCAGGCTTCGCAGTATTTCTCGACGCAAGTCAAGACCTTGCGCAGCGCTTTGGAACAGGCGCAAAACAAACTCTCAAAATATCAGCAAGATCACGGTATCGTCAGCACGGACAGCAGTGTCGACGTCGCCACTGCACGCCTGAACGAATTGTCGACCCAACTGGTCCAGGCCCAGAGCCAGGCCATCGAAGCATCCTCGCGCGGCAGCCAGGCCATGGGCCGCGATGGCAGGGACTCGCCGGATGTGGCGAGCAACATGCTGATCCAAAATCTGAAAGCGTCTTTGGCGCAAGCGCAAGCGAAGTTCGCGATGCTGTCGCAAAACCTGGACCACAACCATCCTCAGTACCAGGCCGCCAAAGCCGAGGTCGACAGATTGCAGGCGGCACTGAACAACAGCATCAGTTCAACCAATAACAGCGTGGCCAATAACGGCCGTATCTTGCGCCAGCGCGAAGCAGAAATACGCGCAGCCTTGGAGGCACAGACTGCCAAGCTGCTGCAGATGAATCGGGCGCGCGATGAATTGTCGGTGCTCAGCAAGGATGTGGAAAACGCCCAGCACGCCTATGACGCTGCCGCGCAGCGGCTGGCCCAGACCGACCTGGAAGGTAATGCCAACCAATCCGACGTGGTGCTGCTGAATCCAGCCGTGATCCCGGGACGACCGGCCAGCCCGAATATCGCGCTCAATGCCGTGCTGGCAGTATTGCTTGGCGCCACGTTGGGCCTGGCGCTGGCGATCCTGGCTGAACTGACCAACCGGCGCGTGCGATCCAGCGATGACTTGCTGACGGTATTGCAAGCGCCAGTGCTGGGAGCCGTCGCCTGGAGAAAACCGCTACGCAAGTCTGGATTTTCAAATCTTTTTTTATCGCATTGATCGCCAGACATCCAGACCAGCTTGACAGGGAGCCCACATGAACAAACCTATGCATTCCATACTGAGCGCCGCCAACACAGCATCATCATATAAGGACTCTCACATCGGCCACATGCTGGTTGAGCAAGGCAAGCTCACACTGCAGCAGGTCGAAACGGTGCGTCTGATGCAAAAACGCGAGGGCCTGCGTTTCGGCGAGGCGGCAAAACGTCTCGGCTTGATCTGTGAAGATGATATCCAGCAAGTGTTGTCGCGTCAGTTCGACTATCCCTACCTGCAAGATGGCAGCGGCAATTTTCCCTCGACGCTGATCGCCGCTTACCGTCCGTTCAGCGTGGAGGTCGAAGAGTTGCGTTCAATACGCAGCCAGCTGATGTCGCGCTGGTTCAGCGCCAGCCGCAAGAAACTCGCCGTTACCAGTGTCAACTCCGGTGACGGCACCAGCTTGCTGACAGCCAACCTGGCCGTGGTCTTTGCGCAACTGGGAGTGCAGACGCTGGTGGTCGATGCGAATTTGCGTGCGCCGCGTCAGCATCATATCTTCAATCTGCCGACCGAGAGCGGGTTAGCCGATGTCTTGGCTGGGCGCAGCGACCTGAACATGATCGAGATGATTGATTCATTTGTCGATCTGTCGCTGTTGCCAGCCGGATCTCCCGCCCCCAATCCACAGGAATTGCTCAACCGCGCCAGCTTCAATGCGGTCAATCAAACCCTGTGCGAACGCTTCGACGTCGTCTTGTACGACACCCCTGCGTTGCTCAGCACGGGCGATGCCTTGGCTGTCGCCGCGCGTGCCGGTGGCGTATTGCTGGTGATCCGCAAAGATCATACGCGGATCAGCGATCTTGCCAACGTCAGCGATCAGTTGCGGCACAGCGGCGCCGAAATCGTCGGTTCTGTCATGGTGAGTTTCTGATGAATGGGAGCCAGATCATGCAGCCGGGGCAGCCGGGGCAGCCGGGGCAGATGGCCGGCAGTCCGGCTCAGGCCCAGCTCCGTCTGGCCACGCCGGCTTTCTGGATACTGCTGAGCGCGCTGACTTATCAGGCCTTGCTGTGCGCGATTCACACCAATCTGCACAACATCTCCATGACCGATGTCGCGCTGGCCGAAGCGGTCATCTATCTCGCCTGCATCGTCGTACTGGCGCGGCGCGTCCAGCTCGAACTGCTGGTCATCGGCAGTCTCACCGCGGCCTATCTGTTGCTGTGGGCAATCTTGCGCAATCAGCTCGACCCCAAGGGATTCCGGGATGTGATGATTCCCATCCTGTTTTATGGCCTGGGGCGGCAGCTGGGCAGCGTGCCATACGCCGACCGTGTGCTGAAGTGGTTGATTGCACTGGTGCTGGTGTTCGGTTTTTTCGAATTGTTTTTACTGGACTGGTTTTCCCGCATCTTCAATATCTTTTCCTACTACGTGAGCCAGGGCGGTCTGGCGGCAGGTTCCAACTGGGCCACGGGTAGCGTATTGGGATTGAACGGCATCCGGCCGGAAGGAATCGGCCGCACCATCTTGCCATCCCTGCTCGGCAACCATCGCATCTCGTCCATTTTTCTGGAGCCGGTATCGTTGGGAAATTTTGCCGTCATCGTCGCCGCCTGGGGGCTGGTCAAGAACCGCGAGCAGATCAAGGAGGCAGTTTTTTTCGTGCTGGCGGCCGCCGTCATGATCGCCTTGAGTGATTCGCGCTACGGCATGATTACCGTGGCGCTTCTGGTGCTGCTGCGTTGCCTGCCGCTGGGGAAACACCATGGATGGATGATGCTCTTGCCGGCGATCTGCGTTGCCCTGCTGATTTTTCTGGCAACTTATTTCGGCACCCAGTATGGCGACAACATCGTCGGCCGCCTGTATGTCAGCGGCCGAACCTTGCAGAGCCTGGACCTGCCCATGATCTTCGGCCTGGATGGCTTCAACACCAATTACGGCGACATGGGCTATCCCTCCCTGCTCACCCGACTGGGCTTGCTGCTCTGCCTGTTTCTGTGGGCCGCGTTCTGGATGATCAACATGCAAGACCCGCGCGGCGCACGTCTGCGCGCATCCGCCACGGTGTACATCTCACTCATTCTATGTGTCAGCGGAACGTCTCTTTTTGCATTGAAAACTGCCGGGATCTTATGGTTTCTGATCGGCTGCATGGCAAGCCGCCAGAGTGATGAAAAGGAAAATCGACATGCCTATTAAAGTCACGCATATCGTGCGCCAATATGCCCCGTCCATCGGTGGCATGGAAAATGTGGTTCAGAATATTGCCCGCCTGCAGCGCGAGCAGCACGGACAGCTTCCCAGGATAGTTACGCTCAATCGCCTGTTCAGGAACTCTGCCGAACTGCTCGAACCGGAAGCCTTGATCAACGGCGTCGGCGTCGTACGCCTGCCGTATCACGGCACCAGCCGCTACCCCTTTTGCCCGCAAGTTCTGGGGCATCTGGAAGACGCCGATGTAATACATGTGCATGGCATCGATTTCTTCTTTGACTACCTGGCCGCGACTAAAAAACTGCACAAGCGGCCGCTGGTGGCATCCACGCATGGCGGCTTTTTTCACACCAAGTTTGCATCCGGGCTCAAGCGACTCTATTTCAATACCATCACGCGCGCTTCCTGCATGGCTTACGACAAGATCATCGCCACCAGCGACAACGACGGCGATATTTTCCGCGACATTGTCAAATCGCCGAAACTGAGCGTGATCGAGAACGGCGTCGATGTCGAGAAATACCGGGATCATTCCTCAGTTGAATCGACCCGGACGCTGATCTATTTCGGCCGCTGGTCGGCCAACAAAGGCTTGCTGGAAATGCTGGACCTGTTCAAACAACTGGCCACGCGCGAATCCGGCTGGAAACTGATCATCGCCGGCCGCGAATACGATCTCGGCGCGGAGCAATTGCGGGACCTGGTGGTGCAACAGCATTTGACGGCGGCGGTGCAGATTGTTGCGAACCCTTCTGATCATGAATTGGCGGCCTTGATCCGCCAATCCAGCTATTTCATCTGCCTGTCCCGGCACGAAGGTTTCGGCATCGCGCCGATTGAAGCAATGAGTGCCGGACTGATTCCGATATTGAGCGATATTCCACCGTTTCGCCATCTGCTCGAACACGCTCCCGCCGGTTTGGTACTGACGCAAGAAAATGTGGCGGCCAAGGTCGCGCAAATAGCCAGACTGCACGAAGAAACAAGCTCTGATTACGCACGCCGGCGCGCGCAAGTGCAGTCGTTCGTCGAACGCTATAGCTGGCGGCGTATCGCGACCAAGTATGTCGACGTCTATCAAACCTTGCTGAATTGATGGTGGCAGCGATGGATCAGCCAGGAAATCACGACAGAATCGACGCCATCACGGGATTGCGCGGCATGGCCGCGCTGCTGGTGGTGTATGGCCATAGCGTGGAATGGTTTGCACTGCCATGGAAAAACCATTTATCCGGAGAACTCGGCGTGATGATTTTCTTCTCGCTCAGTGGTTTTTTGATGGCCTATCTTTATCTGGACAAGCAATTCTCGATCAAGACAGTCACTGAATATGCCATCCACAGATTTTCCAGAATTGCGCCGGCTTATCTGGTCATTTTGCTGGCGTCCTTTTTCATCTATACACAGCTTGATCCGCATTTTGTCTACAACATATCTGAACAAAACATCCTGCGCCATCTGCTCTTCTCGGGCAACGTATCGGTATTCTGGAGCATCACGCCCGAGGTTGAATTCTATTTCCTGTTTGTGTTGTTCTGGGCTGCTGTCAGCCGCTACCGGAGCCGGAGGGAGCTGCTCCCGCTACTGCTGCTGGTGCTGTGCAGTCTGATTTTGTTGTCGTATCGGGCTTCTTTTCCAGGCACCTTCCTCGGCTCGAAACTGCATTATTTTCTGTTCGGCGCCGGCGCCGGCATGCTCCGCTCGGTCGTCAGATCCGATCGGCAGCGAGACCGCACCTCACTGAGCTTGCTGCATGCCGTGCTGGCCGTCTCGACCATATTGATTCTCTGCGGCTGGCTGCCACTGGCTTTTTCCAGCAACAACACCTTCTATGACAGCGTTCTGGGCGCCGTTTTCGGTGCCTTGATCGTGTTTTGCCTGTCGTTTCCATCCGCACTCGGGGCGATCGTTTTTGAAAACAAATTCATCCTCTTGTGCGGGGAATGCAGTTTTTCCATTTATCTGCTGCACATGCCCGTGATTTATCTGTTTCGCCAGTGGCATCCGGAATCCTTGCAATCCCCCCTGCAGCTCTTGTTACTGGCGCCGTTTATCGCGCTGGTCCTGCTGTTTTCCTGGCTCAGCTATCGCTTCGTCGAGCGCCCCGGAGCACGGCTCATCAAATCCGCGGGGAAGACCTTGCAGCACAAAGTCCTGCCATTTTTTGCGCTGGCGGACGATCCCCCTGCTGTGCCAACCGAAAGTGAGATCAGATGATAAAGCGCCTATCGATCACGGCACGTAAGTGCCCTTGGCAATGGTCCGCCCTGGCCAGCCATGTACGACGCATGCTCGGTCTGGCGCTATTGGCTGCCGGCTTCCTGTCCGGCCATGCGGCCGTGGCCGGCTGCCTGGACGGCAAGCGGCTGGCAGGCGTCAACCTGAGCGGGCCGGAGTTCGCCGCCGAAAAATTGCCCGGAACGGTCTTCAAGGACTACGGCTATCCTGATCCCGACGACATGCGTTACTTTCAATCCGCGGGCATGAACACATTCCGCTTGCCGTTCCTGTGGGAAAGGATACAGCCGCAATTATTCGGTCCACTGGATGAAGCGGAAGTGCAACGAATAGAACAAACCGTCGCTACCGCCCGTTCGCTAGGCGCCTGCATCATCCTTGATGTGCATAACTTTGGCGAATATCGCGGCAAGCCGCTCGACTCCCCGGCGGTACCGCGCAAGGCATTTTTCGACTTGTGGAGCCGGCTTCTGGCCCGTTTCAAGGCCCCCGAAAACACTGCTTTCGGCTTGATGAACGAGCCCAGCAAATTGCCGATTGCAGCATGGGCAGGAGTGGCTCAGGAAACGCTTGATATCTTGCGCAAAAACGGATCGCGTCATCTGATCCTGGTCGCCGGTGGCAGCTGGAGCGGCGCCCATGCCTGGTTCGCGAAAGAGCAAGGTGTATCGAATGCGGATGCCTTCAGCCAGTTTCACGACCCCGCCAACAATTACCTGATCGAAGTGCATCAATACGCGGATGCCGATTTCTCCGGCACCCAAAAAAGTTGTATCGATCCTGGCCGCCTGAATGCGGTCATGAACGCGATCACCACATGGGCCAAGGCGACCAAGCAGCGTTTGTTCCTGGGCGAGTTCGGCGTCGCCCCCACGCCACCCTGCCTGCAGGCGTTGAGCGCCATCGTGGGAGGCATGCAGGACCGCGCAGCCTGGGGCGGCTGGACCTATTGGACCAGCAGCAAATGGCTGGGCGACTATCCGTTCAACCTGGGACCCGACAGTAATGGCGACAAGCCGCAGATGGCCATTTTGAAAACCGGCCTGTAGGCCGTGTCCATTTCCATGTATGGGATGTAACAAGCGATATGACACTGATGCACAACATGCACGAAGGGAACACGATGAAATTTTCACTGGTGTTGGCCACGCTGGGGCGCACTGACGAGGTTGCACGATTTTTAGTGTCGCTGCACGCCCAGGACTATCGAAATTTCGAGCTGATCGTCGTCGATCAGAATGACGATGATCGTCTGGTTCCACTGATGGCCATGTATGGCGAAAAAATGCAGATCCGGCATCTCCGCTCGGCTGCACGCGGCGCCTCGCGCGCTCGCAATACCGGCCTGTCGCTGGCGAAAGGTGACGTGATTGCCTTTCCCGATGACGATTGCTGGTATCCGGACGGCTTACTGACACAGGTGGCCGCCGTCCTGCAACAGCATCAGGAGCTCGATGGCATTACCGGCCGCTTCACCGACGGCAGCGGCCGTACCGAGGGTCGCTGGCTGAGCAGCAGCACGCTGCTGAACCGCTATAACGTCTGGCGCGGCGCGATCGAATTCAGCATTTTTCTGCGCCGGCAGGTCGTGGATACCGTCGGCCAGTTCGATGAGTCGCTGGGTGTCGGCGCCGGCACCGAATGGGGTGCGGCAGAGGGAACCGACTATCTTCTGCGCAGCCTGCAGCACGGCTTCAAGTTGAAATATCTGCAAGAAATAACGCTGCACCATCCAGTGAAAACCGCCAACTTCGACGACAACGCCTGCCACCGGCAAAAAAAATATGAGGCAGGCATTGGCCGCGTGATGCGCATCAACGCCTATCCGTTCTGGTATTTCCCCGGCACCTGCCTGCGCACCTGCTGTGGTGCATTGTTGGCCATGGCGGGCGGCAATTTTCTCAAAGCGCACTTCAAATACGTCAGCCTGCTGGCGCGCGTGCAAGGATGGCGAAAATGAGCAAACAAGCTCAAACAGACGTGAACGGCAACCTGGCATCCGGCTCAATCTGGTCGATCGTCGATAACCTCGCCCAGCAAGTGCTGTCGTTCCTGGCATTTGCCGTGCTGGCGCGCTTTCTGGCGCCGGATGCCTTCGGTTTGTTGACGGTGGCGCATCTGTTCATTTTGTTTACCCGGCTGGTCGTGTTCGACGCCATCGCCATGCCCATCGTGCGCGCCCTGGCGCCGAACGACAGGCTGTATTCCTGGGTGTTTACCTGCTGCTCGATTGCCGGCCTGCTGTTGACCATGGCGATGTTTTTTTCGGCGGGGCTGATCTCTTCCCTGTTTCGCACGCAGGATCTGCAAGTCGTGCTGCAGGGAATGAGCATTTCAATTTTTTTCTTCGGTCTGGTGCGCGCTTATGAAGCCAGACTGGTGCGCAATATGATGTTCCGGCAACTGGCAATCCGCTCGATCGCTTCGGTGATGATAGGCGGCGTTATTGGCATCGCAATGGCGGCCAGTGGGGCGGGCGCGATATCGCTGGTGGTGCAGCAGGTCGTGGCGTCCGGCCTGGGTCTGGTGCTGGTGGTGGCGCAAAGCAGATGGTTGCCGACGCTGGTGTTTGATCGCGCACTGTATAAAAAATACTGGGACGATATCCGCCAGGTCGGCATGAGCGGCTTGCTCAATTTTGCCAACGCAAACGGCGATTCTCTCTTGGTCGGTTTTTTGCTCGGACCTTACGCGACCGGCTTGTACAACCTGGCCAAGCGCGTGACCTCAGCAGTCTATCTGGTCATTACCAGTTCGATGCAAAGAGTCGCCCTGCCGATGTTTTCCGATGCATTGGAAGATCGTATTGAATTGCAGAATCGCTATCTGAAAATCATCGGCATCACTCTGTTTTTCATTCTGCCCTTGTTCTGTTTCCAGGGAGCGCTGGCCACACCGCTGGTGCAGATCGTATTCGGTGCGAAATGGTTACCGGCAGCGCCAGTCATCGGTGTCCTGGCGCTCCTTTACATGCTCTCCTCGATTGTTCAGTTGAATGATTACCTGTTTTTTTCACTTGGAAAAAATCGGCTGCCAGTGTGGCTCAGCATCGCGCAATTGATGCTGGCAATTACCTCTGCCGCCAGCGTCAGCCGCTTCGGCCTGGTCGGCATGAGTATGTCGTTTTGCGGCGCCTATCTGGTGATATTCCCGATTTCCCAATGGCTATTGCATCGGGCGCTTGGCCTGAATTCACGCATGGTGTGGTTCGCACTGGCGCCGCCTCTGGTGGCGGGCGTGGTGTTGTTGTTGGGACTGGAAGCTTATCTGGCGCTGATACCGCGACACTTCACCAGCCTGACGCTGGCAGGCGGCATCGTGCTGGTTTGCCTGGTATATCCGCTGACGGTCGCCGTGACCGGATGGCGTATCAGGGGCCGCAACGCTTCCTGGCATGCCCTGCTGCAGTCAGTCTTGCGGCCGCTCCGCACAGGTACACGCTAGCGCATTCAGGTCTTAGAAATGAGTTTTCTCTGTTGAATCAATGCTGATATTGCCAATGAAGGAGTACATCATGTCTGAAAACAAATTTATCCACATCGCTGGATTTCCGGTAGTCAAGACCACCTCGTCCGTGTTGTCCAGATATCTGCTGCGAACCAAGTGCCTCAACAAAAAGGCCAGCTTGTTTTTTGCAAATACCAATTTCATCGTGCAATGCCATCCCCTGCGGGAAAAGATAAAAAGCACGCCCGTGGTCATCGTCAATGACGGCGTTGGCATGGATATCGCAGCTTATTTGTTCCGTCGCCAGACGTTCAAGGAAAATCTGAACGGCACAGATTTCGTCCCGCGCTTTTTTGCCAATGCCCCGACGCCGTTGCGTGTGTTCATGCTGGGCGGCAGGCCCGAGATGCTGGCCAAGGCCGCCGTGCATGTCCGCACTACGTTGAAGCAAGAAGTGGTCGGCACCTGCGATGGCTATGCAGGCATGGCCCAGGACCGTGCCGTCCTGATTGATTCGATCAACCGCGCGCGGCCAGATGTGGTGCTGGTGGCATTGGGCAATCCGATACAAGAAGAATGGATTCTGGCATGCCGTGATGCGCTCAATGCCAATGTGGTGATCAGCGTCGGCGCCCTGTTCGACTTCTGGAGCGGAGAAAAACCGCGCGCGCCGCAACTGGTGCGGCGGATTCGTCTTGAGTGGCTATTTCGCCTGTCTCTCGAACCACGGCGCTTGGCGCAACGCTATACCGTTGACATCATGAAATTTTTGCTGTTGTGCCATAGGTACAGCGCAGAAAATGCACCGCCCCAGACACGGACTTAACGCACGCTCGCTTTTTCTGCCGACTCGCATGAGGTGATTTCAACCATGAGAATATACCCCGTCATTCTTGCTGGAGGAGCCGGCACACGCCTGTGGCCACTGTCGCGCGAGGCTTATCCCAAACAGCTGCTGCCGCTTTGCTCCTCGCATTCCATGCTGCAGGAGACCTTGCTGCGTCTGGTCAAGTGGCCGGAACTGATGCCGCCGCTGCTGGTGTGCGGCAACGAACATCGCTTCCTGGTGGCGGAACAACTACGCGCAATCGGCATTGCACCGCTGGCGATCTTGCTGGAACCGGAGGGCAGGAATACCGCGCCGACGGTGGCCGTGGCGGCGCAGTACCTATTGCAGCATGAGCGCGAGCAGTCCACGGCGACGGCACCGCAAGAATCGAGCCCCGACAGCTTGATGCTGGTGCTGCCGGCCGATCACGTGATCAGCCAGCCGGAAGCCTTCCGCGCCGCCATCGAATGCGCCACGCACGCGGCCCGTCAAGGTGCATTGGCGACCTTCGGCATTGTTCCCTCTGCGGCGGAAACTGGCTACGGCTATATCCTCCGGGGCCGGCGAGAATTACCCGGCGCGGCTGGCTGCTATGCCGTCGAGCGCTTCGTCGAAAAACCTGATCGTGCAACGGCAGAAACCTTCGTCAAGGATAACGCCTATAGCTGGAACAGCGGCATGTTCTTGTTCCAGCCGAAACGCTATCTGGAGGAGTTGCGCGAGTTTCGACCGCTGATCGCAGAGCACTGCCAACGGGCTTTCAACGCTGCCTATCGGGATCTCGATTTTTACCGCCTGGACGAGGCTTCTTTCGCTGCCTGCCCCAGCGAATCGATCGACTACGCCGTGATGGAACACACCCGCAATGCAGCGGTGGTGTCCGTCGACATCGGTTGGAATGATGTCGGCTCCTGGTCGGCGCTGTGGTCCGTCATGGCAGGCGATGAAAACGGTAACGTGCTGCGCGGTGACGTCTACACGGACGCGGTGCGGGATTCGCTGATACGGGCGGAAAGCCGTCTGGTGGCGGTGCTGGGACTGCAGGATGTGGTGGTGGTGGAAACCAAGGATGCGGTGCTGGTGGCACACAAGGATCAAGTGCAACACGTCAAGAAAATCGTTGGCGAGCTCGGCAGGCAGCAGCGCACCGAACACCTTACCCATCGCCTCGTCTATCGTCCTTGGGGCAGCTACGAGGCGATCGACATGGGGAACCGCTTTCAGGTCAAGCGGATTACCGTCAGCCCCGGCGGCAAGCTGTCTCTGCAGATGCATCATCATCGTGCCGAACATTGGGTGGTGGTGAGCGGGACAGCACGCATCGTGTGCGGTGACGAGGAGAAATTGCTCACCGAGAACGAGTCGACCTATATTCCCGTCGGCGTCACGCACAGGCTGGAAAACCCGGGGAAATTACCGTTACACCTGATTGAAGTGCAATCCGGAAGTTATCTCGGCGAAGACGACATCGTGCGTCTCGACGACATTTATCAACGCAAATAACCTATGGTGAAATCATGCTTCCTATCCAACAATCGATCTTCAAAGCCTATGACATTCGCGGTGTAGTTGGCGTCACGCTGGATGCAGACGTCGCCAGGCAGATAGGCCAGGCGTTTGGCCAGGCGGTGCGCGACCAAGGCGAGTCGCAAGTGGTGGTCGGCCGTGACGGGCGCTTGTCCGGCCCCGAACTGAGTAACGCCTTGATGGCCGGCTTGCAGGATGCCGGCATTGATGTGATTGATCTGGGCGTGGTAGTGACGCCGATGGTCTATTTTGCGACCCACGTGCTTGGTGCGCAATCCGGCATCATGGTCACCGGGAGCCATAATCCGCCGGACTACAATGGCTTCAAGATGGTGCTTGCCGGCGAGGCGATTTACGGCGATGCCATTCAACAGCTGTACCAGGCGATCAGCAGCGGCCGTGTGCAAGATGCACCGGCGTCGCCGTCCGGCAGCTACCGCCAGCACGACATCAGGCACGCTTACCTGCAACGCATCATCGGCGACGCCAGGCTGGCGCGGCCGATGAAGATTGTGGTGGATTGCGGCAACGGCGTTGCCGGTGCGTTTGCCGGCGAGTTATATCGCGCACTTGGTTGCGACGTACGGGAACTGTTCTGCGAAGTGGATGGCAGGTTTCCCAATCATCATCCCGATCCGGCCCATCCGGAAAACCTGCAAGACGTGATCCGGACTTTGCAGCATTCCAATGCAGAACTGGGATTGGCTTTCGACGGCGATGGTGATCGCCTGGGCGTGGTCACCAAAGATGGCCAGATCATTTACCCGGATCGCCAACTGATGCTGTTTGCTGCCGACGTACTGACACGCCATCCTGGCGGAAAAATTATCTATGACGTTAAATGCACCAGTCATCTGGCCCCCTGGATTGCGCATCACGGCGGCCACCCCCTGATGTGGAAGACCGGCCATTCGCTGGTCAAGGCCAAGATGCGCGAAACCGGCGCGCCGCTGGGTGGTGAAATGAGCGGACATATCTTCTTTAAGGATCGCTGGTACGGTTTCGATGACGGCCTCTATGCAGGCGCTCGCCTGTTGGAGCTACTCAGCCGCGAAGACGATCCGTCGGCACTGCTCAATGCCTTGCCGCAGTCGGTCAGCACGCCGGAATTACAGCTGCCGTTGAACGATGGAGAGAATTTCGCCTTGATCGCCAAGCTGCAACGCGATGCACATTTCCCGGGAGCGGAGCAAATCATCAAAATCGACGGTTTGCGTGTTGAGTATCCCGGTGGCTTTGGTTTGGCACGCGCTTCCAATACCACGCCGGTGGTAGTGATGCGATTTGAAGCGGAGTCGGCGCGGACGCTGGCGCATATCCAGGAAGAGTTCGGACGAGTAATCCTGGCAGCCAAGCCGGATGCAGTGCTGCCTTTTTCAAATGATATGGCGGTGCTACCGGTGGAGATGTCGCTGGAGTAACGTACAGCCTTGCTTGAAAGCAGAACGAGCTGAAGGACGCTCATCCTCCCGTCGCAAACTGCGCAGCATGAACACTGACCGGCAAGCG
Organism: Herbaspirillum lusitanum; assembly: GCF_026127345.1. Classification (NCBI taxonomy): domain Bacteria; kingdom Pseudomonadati; phylum Pseudomonadota; class Betaproteobacteria; order Burkholderiales; family Oxalobacteraceae; genus Herbaspirillum; species Herbaspirillum lusitanum. The sequence goes on from NZ_QXFG01000010.1 coordinate 396,736, forward strand.
CATCACATGCGGATAACAGAGCTGACTCCCAGCGCCCAGTCCTATCTGGAAAGTGGCGCCGGCGAAAGGTGAACCGGCTCTGGTATCCGCACGCATGACGCGCCGACAACTGAGAGGATTCCAGCACCCCAACCTATCTGGAAAGTGGTGCCGTAGTTGAATCTACTCTGCTATCAGCGCACACAGATACTGGCAATGGCTTGCAGCGGGCTTCCGGTGTGCGGATAAGAGAGAAGATTCTCGACGCCCGATCCTATCTGAAACGTGGCATCGCATTATGAATCCGCTCTGTTATCGGCACCGGCACATGATCTCGCCACTACGAATGGCAAGACCGCCGCTATTGACCACATCATGCGGATAATAGAGAAGATTCCCGTCGCCCAGTCCTATCTGGAAAGTGGCGACGACGAAAGGTGAATCTGCTCTGATATCGGCACGCATGCCAAAAACTGAACATACGGACAATGACGACCGCATGCGAACGCGCTTAAAACTTATCGGGGAAGATTTACAGATGAATTGCTGCTACAGACATGACCGAAGAGGTCAAAAATGAAGAAGTAATGCGGAGTAACCTTCACAAGCTGACCGAACACTTTTTATTGATTTTCGGCCTGCTCCCCGGTACGAAACCGGACAACAGCTAGCAATATAGCACAGAATTTAATCCTGTCAACCCCGCCGGCGCAAAGAAACAACATGCCGGCGGGCAAGGCAACCACCTCGCAATCACCTAGTTTGCCAGGGCCGCCGCCAACACGCGGGCCACGTGAACGGCTTCGCGCCCCGCGCCGTCATGAATCTGGTGACGGCAGCTGGTGCCGTCGGCGACCACGATCGCCTCCGCTGCAGCCTGGCGTATCGCCGGCAGCAAGGACAACTCCGCCATCGCCATCGATGCCTCGTAGTGCTCCTCTTCATAGCCGAAACTTCCCGCCATGCCGCAGCAGGATGATTCGACCACGGCGACTTCCGCCTGCGGAATCCATTGCAGCACGGTCGGCACCGGACGGAAGGCGTCGAAGGCCTTTTGATGGCAGTGGCCGTGCAGCACGATCTTGTTGGACGAGAGCGGTTTCAGGTCGAGCTTGAGCTTGCCGGCCTTGTGTTCCTGCACCAGGAATTCTTCAAACAGGAAAGCCGATTTCGCCAGTTGCTGCGCCTCTTCGCCATAGCCATAGTTCAAGAACTCGTCACGCAAAGACAACAGGCAGGATGGCTCCAGCCCGACCACCGCGATGCCGCGGCGCACGTACGGCATCAGCGCATCCAGCGTGCGGCGCGCCTCCGCCTTGGCCTGATCGACCAGTCCCGCCGCCAGATAAGTGCGGCCGCAGCACAGAGGCCGTTGCCCGGGCAGCGTGTTGAAATGCACTCTGTAACCGGCAGCCTCCAGCACTTGCTGCGCGGCGCGGGCATTTTCAGGTTCCATGCTGTTGTTGAAGGTGTCGACGAACAGCAGGACTTCCTTGTCGGCGTTTGTCGCCGGTGCACGCTGCGCATTGCTCAAAAACGATTTGCGGAAGCGCGGCAGCGACCGCTGCGGCGCCAGCCCCAGCAAACCCTTCACCCAGCCGGAGATCACCGGAATCTTTTCGGCCAGCGCCAGCGCTCCGCCGACGCTGCCGGCATGGGAGGCATACGCCGGCATGTAGGCGATCAGCCTGTCGCGCAGGCTGATGCCGTTCTTGCCGGCCCAGGCGGCGCGTGCTTCGATCTTGACCTTGGCCATGTCGACGCCGGTAGGACAATCGCGCTTGCAGCCCTTGCAGGAGACGCACAGGTCCAGCACTTCCTTGACCTCGGGACTGGCCAGCCCTTCGCTGCCGAGCTGGCCGGACAGCGCCAGCCGCACGGTGTTGGCGCGGCCGCGCGTGACATGTTTTTCATCGTGCGTGACGCGATAGCTGGGGCACATGGTGCCGGCGTCGAACTTGCGGCAATGGCCGTTGTTGTTGCACATCTCGACCAGCTTGGCGAGGCCGTCGCTACGATCGCCGCCGCTGCCGGGCGCGCTTTCCTTTCCGGTCAATGGATCGCGCTTGACGTTCCACTGCGACCAGTCCAGCGCCGGACTGTACGGCAGTTCCCGATAACCGGGAGCGAAGCGGAAGTTGCTGGCGTCGTCCATCTTTGGCGGACGCACGATCTTGTCCGGATTGAAACGATTGTCCGGATCGAACAAGTCCTTGATCTCGCTGAAGGCAGCGTTGAGTTTCGGCCCGTACTGCCACGCGACCCATTCGCCCCGGCACAGGCCGTCGCCGTGTTCGCCGGAATACGCGCCCTTGTATTTGCGCACCAGCCCGGCGGCAGCTTCGGCGATTTCGCGCATGTCCTTGGCGCCGCCGCGGCGCATGTCGAGGATGGGCCGCACGTGCAAGGTGCCAACACTGGCGTGGGCGTACCAGGTGCCTTCGGTGCCGTATTTGTGGAACACTTCGGTCAGCTGGCGCGTGTACTCGGCCAGATGTTCCAGCGGCACGGCGCAGTCCTCGATGAAGGACACCGGCTTGCCGTCGCCCTTCATGCTCATCATGATGTTGAGACCGGCCTTGCGCACTTCCCACAGCGCTTTTTGCTCGTTGGCGACGGGCATGTCGACCACCGAGCCGGGCAAGCCGAGGTCGCCCATCAACTCGCTCAACAGCTTCAGTTTATCGAGTTGTTGATCGAGATTCTCGCCGGCGAACTCCACCAGCAGGATCGCTTCCGGATGACCGACCAGCGCTTTCTCGATCACCGGCCTGAAGGCCGGATTGCTGATCGCCAGATCGATCATGGTGCGATCGACCAGCTCGACCGCAGTCGGTCCCAGCTTGACGATGTGCTGGGTCATGTCCATCGATTGATAGAAGGTCGGGAAGTTGACCACGCCCAGCACCTTGTGCGCCGGCAACGGCATCAGCGCCAGCGTGATCTGGCGGCTATAGGCCAGGGTGCCTTCCGAGCCGATCAGGATATGCGCCAGGTTGGCGACGCCGTCGTCGGTGTAGGCGCGCGGATTCTGGCAATCGAAGATGTCGATGTTGTAGCCGGCCACGCGGCGCAGGACCTTGGGCACACGCTCGACGATTTCGCCGCGCTCGCGCTGTGCGATGGCTTGCAACCCGCGCACGATCTCGCCGATGCGGCCTCGGCCCGGCATCTCCGGCATCTCCGTCATGTCGGGCAGGCGACCGAACCGGCCTTCGGTACCGTCGGCCAGCACGGCATCAATGGCGATCACGTTATGCACCATGTTGCCGTATTCGATCGAGCGCGAGCCGCAGGAATTGTTGCCGGACATGCCGCCGATGGTGCATTGCGCCGCCGTCGACACATCCACCGGGAACCACAGCCCGTGTGGCTTGAGCCAGGCGTTGAGATGGTCGAGCACCATGCCGGGTTCGACCGTGATGGTGCGCGCGACCGGATCGAAATCAATGACCTGGTTGAGATATTTGCTGTTGTCGATGACCAGCGCTTCGCCAACGGTCTGGCCGCACTGGCTGGTGCCCGCGCCCCGCGCCAGCACCGGCATGCGATGCTCGCGCGCGATGTCCAGCGCCAGTTTCAGGTCGGCCTGGTCGCGCGGCACGACCACGCCCAGCGGCATGATCTGATAGATGGAGGCGTCGGTGGCGTAACGGCCGCGATCGGCATTGCCGAACATGACTTCGCCGCACATCTCGCGCTGCAATTGCATGGCGAACGGCGTAGCGGCGGCAGTGCTCCGCGCACTCGGCGGAACCAGATGGATGGGCTTGACCAGCATGAGTAGTCCTGTCGAAAACGAAAAATGATGCGCAGGAATGCCCCCAAATCACCGGCGGCATTCCAGGATTGATTCAATCAGGCGCGCGCCTTGATCGCCTGGCCGCCGGCGTCCGGCGCAGTGTTTTCAAACTTGCTGTCCGGCTGCATGCGGAACGCCAGCAACACACCGAAGCCCATCAGCACCATGCTGCCGAGGAAAGGCAGTTCCCAGTTGCCGGTCTTGTCGATCAGGTAGCCCGACAGCACCGGCGAAATGATCGCGGCCAATGCCGAACCGGTGTTCATCATGCCGCTGGCGGTGCCTGAATATTCCGGCGCGATATCCATCGGAATCGCCCACATCGGACCGATCGTCATTTCCGCGAAGAAGAAACCTGCGCTCAGGCTGATGATCGAGACGTAGAGATTGTGCGTGAACATCAGCGGCAACAGCGACAGCAAGGTCAGCAGCATGCACACCGACACCATGTAGCTGCGGGCGCGCTTGAGGTTGCCGGTGTTTCTCAGGATCTTGTCGCTGACGATGCCGCCCAGGGTATCGCCCACCACGCCGGCGAAGAACACGCTGGAAGCGAACAGCGCCGATTTCTTGATGTCGAGGTCATAGCTGTGCAGGAAGTATTGCGGGATCCAGCTCAGGAACAGCCACAAGGTCCAGCCGTAGCAGAAGTAGACGATGGTCACCGGCATCATGCGCTTGAACAGCGGGCCCCATGGAATCTTCGGGCTCGTCTTTTTGCCGGGCGGCAGGACCTCCAGTTCTTCCGCGGTGATGCGCGGATGCTTGGCCGGATCTTCCGTGAACACGAAGGCCCACACGATCACCCACACCAGGCTGAATGCGCCGAAGATGTAGAACGATTCGCGCCAGCCATGTTCGGCCATGATCCACACCACCGCCGCCGGCGCCACCGCATTGCCGATCCGTGCGAAGGCATGGGTGATGCCCTGGGCGAAGCCGCGCTTGTCTTTTGCCACCCAGCGCGACATCGCCGTGGTCGCCGCCGGGAAGGTCGCGCCCTCGCCGAGACCGAGCAGCAAACGCGCCAGCAGCAGCGACACCAGGCCGCCGGCGAAACCGGTCAGCACCGTCGCCAGCGCCCACAGCAAGCCGCAATAGATCAGCGTGCGGCGCGCGCCGAACTTGTCGCTGACCCAGCCGCCGATGATCTGAAATACTAAATACGGATAGGCGAAGGCGGAAAAGACCAGACCGATTTCCGTTTTCGAGAGGTTGAATTCCTTGGCAAAACCGGCCGCGGCGGTACTGACATTGACGCGATCAAGGTAGGTGATGAAATACATCATGCATAACATCAATAGCACGACCGTAGTCGCGCGCAAGCGCAGGTGTCTCATTGCTTTGTCTCCATTATTGGTGCGCCGGCGCGCCGTGAAACCTGTGGTTTCGATTCCTCTGCGGGGTGTTGCTGCACCGGTCTTTCGTTATTGATCCACGTTGCCGGTGCAGTCCTTGCAGAAGGTCTGCACCGGCGTTCTTTCCTCCGTTATTGCTTTTTCTTTTGCCATGCCTGACGGCTCAACTGATCAGGCGACTTTCAGCGCCGGCTTGTTCTTCTTCGCGGTCAGGTTGTCCATCGCCGCCTGTACGCCGCTGCCGGCCAGCTTGACGCCCGCCAGCTTCAGCCCCATTTCGCAGCCGGCCAGCGTCGCCATCAGCGTCAGGTCGTTGGCTTCACCGAGGTGGCCGATGCGGAACATGCCGCCCTTCATCTTGCCGAGGCCGGTGCCGAGGGACATGTTGAAGTTCTCGTAGATCACTTTGCGGATCGCGTCGGCGTCGAAACCTGCCGGCGTCATCACGCCCGTCAGCACCGGCGAATACACGGCCGGATCGGCGCACTGGATCTCCAGACCCCAGGCCGTGACAGCCTGGCGGCAGGCTTCAGCCAGACGTTCATGACGCGCGAAGACGTTGTCCAGGCCTTCGCCCAGAATCATCTCCAACGCTTCATGCAAGCCGTACAGCAGATTGGTGTTGGGTGTGTACGGCCAATAGCCGGTGGCGTTCATCTCGATGATTTCGCTCCAGCCCCAGAAGGCTTTCGGCAACCTGGAGGATTTACTTGCTTCAACGGCCTTCTTCGAGACGGCATTGAAGCTGATGCCCGGCGGCAGCATCAGGCCCTTTTGCGAACCGGACACGGTCACGTCCACGCCCCACTCGTCATGACGATAATCCGCCGACGCCAGGCCGGAGATCGTGTCCACCAGCAGCAGCGCCGGATGGCCGGCGGCGTCGATGGCCTTGCGCACCGACGCGATGTCGGAAGTCACGCCGGTCGAGGTTTCGTTATGCACCACGCACACCGCCTTGATCTGATGTCCGCTGTCCTTGCGCAGGCGTTCTTCGATCAGATCCGCCTGCACGCCGCGGCGCCAGCCTTCGATACCGGGCAAGCCGAGGAACTCCGGCTTCAGGCCGAGCGCTTCGGCCATCTTCTTCCATAGCGTGGCGAAGTGGCCGGTCTCGTACATCAGCACGGTGTCGCCCGCGCTCAGGGTGTTGGTCAGCGCCGCTTCCCAGGCGCCGGTACCGGACGCCGGATAGATGATGACCGGCTGCTCGGTCTTGAAAATCTTCTTGATGCCGGCCAGCACCTGCAAGCCCAGCGCACCGAATTCCGGGCCGCGATGGTCGATGGTCGGCAAGCTCATGGCGCGCAGGATGCGATCAGGCACAGGGCTCGGACCAGGGATTTGCAGGAAATGACGGCCGGCTGGATGAAAGTCGAGTTTTAACATTTACTTCTCCTTTGAAATTCGTCTCTAGAAATTGATCTTTTATCGAATTTTGTATTTTGAATGCAAAATACTTTATCAGCGAGATTCAGAGAGGTAAAGGATTTTTTGATCGTTGCAGTCCTTACTCCTGGTACAGAGTCAGACGGCGATTTTGATAAAATCCTGTATATAGAGAGACTTGGAATCACATAAGCACATTTGAAGGCAATATTTTTCATTCATACAACACAGGAAAGCTGGTATTTTTGCAATGAAGCGTTGGATGCTAAAATAGCGGGAAGCAGCAAATTAAGGATTTTGAATGCAAAATTCAGCCATTGAATTGACCAATAAGCTCGACCAGAGCGAGAAACAAATCATCCCTGCGGCCCTTCCGAAACTGGAGCGCCAGCGCCTGCACGACACTGTCGTGGAGCATTTGCGCAACCTGATCGTGGAAGCGGTGCTGATGCCCGGCACCAAACTGAACGAACGCGAACTGTGTGAAACGCTGGGCATTTCACGCACGCCGCTGCGCGAAGCATTGAAGGTATTGGCTGCGGAAGGCCTGATCGACATCTCGCCCAATCGCGGCGCCTCGGTGTCGAAGATGACCGAGACCGAGATCCGGGAGACCTTTGAACTGATGAGCGGCCTGGAAGCGATGTCCGGCGAGCTGGCGTGCGAACGCATCACGCCGGTGGAAGTCGCCGAGATCAAGGCGCTGCACTACGCCATGCTGGCCTGCAAGGCGCAGAACGACTTGCCCGGCTATTACAGCCGCAACCAGACGATCCACAACAAGATCAACGAAGCCGCGCGCAACTCGGTGCTGCACCAGACTTACCTCGGCCTGAACCGCCGCCTGCAAGCGCTACGCTTCAAGTCGAACTTCCGCCCGGAGAAATGGGACAGCGCCGCCCACGATCACGACGAAATGGTCAAGGCGCTGGAAGCGCGCGACGGCAAACGCCTGGCCGCGATCCTGCGCCAGCATCTGCTGGACAAGCGCGACGCGGTGCTGAACGTGCCGGCGCCGCCGGTCGCGAACGAAGCGCCTGCGGGGAATACGAATAATCAATAAAAACAGTTGGAAAGTTGTCGCTGAGGGCCATCGCTTGCGGTGGCTTTTTTTTGGCGGAGAAAAAACGAACGCGGAAAAAGAGGAGAAATCCGGAAGACAAAAAGCAAAAATGGAAGCCGGGACTGCGCTTCCATTGATGATTTTGCTTTTGATGCTGTTTTTACGAAGCCTCAGTTACGATAACTGCCTGCTTCGATACCAATATTCGACAACATCAAGAATATTGGTAGGCACGATTGGACTCGAACCAACGACCCCTACCATGTCAAGGTAGTGCTCTAACCAGCTGAGCTACGCGCCTAGTGAAGAAGCGAGATTATAGGGGCATTTTTTATTTTTGGCTAGCCCTGGCGAAAAGTTTTTTAGAAAACCTTCTTCGGCAGCTTTCCGAAAATCACGCAACCGCCCGCAATCCCTACTGCCGCCTGGCTTCCAGCACGCCCTTCACTTCGCGAATCACGGTCAGCGCCTTCTGCAATTGCGCGGTTGAACCGATCTCGGCGGTGAAGCCCATGCGCGCCTGCCCCTTCATGCTTTGCGTGCTGACGCCGATGACGTTGATTTTTTCGCGCAGGAAGATTTCCGAAATATCGCGCAGCAAACCCTGGCGGTCGCCGGCCAGCACAAAGATGTCCACCGGATAGACCGTATCCTTGCCGGAGGCGCCCCATTCGGTCTGGATGACGCGTTCGGGCGCCTTGCTGCTCATCTCGGTGAAATTCTTGCAGGTCAGCCGATGAATCGACACGCCCTTGCCGCGCGTGACGAAGCCGACGATGGTATCCGGCGGCGCCGGTTTGCAGCAACGCGCCAGCTGCGTCATCAGGCCTTCGGTGCCGACCACCAGCACGCCGGACTTGGCGCCCTGCACCACGCTGGAGGCGCGGCTCTTGCGCGTGATGGAGGCTTCGTCGGGTTCGGTCTGCCGATTCTCCTTACCCTCTTCGCCTTCATGCAGCATCTGCTCGATCTGGCGCGGGCTGAACTCGTCCTTGCCCAGCGACAGGCACAGATCGTCGACCTTGCCGAAGCCGAGCTTGTGCGCCAGTTCTTCCAGGTTGACGGCAGTCTTGCCTTCGCGCTGCAGTGTTTTTTCCAGCACGGTGCGGCCGTGCGCCAGCGTCTCTTCCTGTTCGATGGCATTGAACCAGGCGCGCACCTTGGAGCGCGTGCGCGAACTGGCGGCATAACCGGTGCTCAGCCAGTCGCGCGACGGACCGACGCCGGGGCCGCTCTTGACGGTGATGATCTCGACGGTCTGACCGTTCTTCAGCGGCGTATTCAGCGGCACCATGACGCCGTCGACGCGCGCGCCGCGGCAGCGATGGCCGACGTCGCTGTGCAGGTGGTAGGCGAAATCGATCGGCGTGGCGCCGCTCGGCAATTCGATCACGCGCGCTTGCGGCGTCAATACGTAGATGCGCTCGTCGAGCGTGGTGGACTTGAGCTTTTCGACCCAGTCGCGGCGCACTTCTTCCTGCTCCACGACGGCGTCTGATACTTCGCTCTTCCATGCCAGCAGCTGGCGCAGCCAGGCGATCTTTTCGTCATACTTCTGCGCAGCAAAATTGGAGCCGCCGCTTTCCTTGTAGCGCCAGTGCGCCGCCACGCCGTATTCGGCGAAGTGGTGCATCTCGCGCGTGCGGATCTGCACTTCCAGCGGACGGCCGTCTTCAGCCACCACCACCGTGTGCAGGGACTGATAGCCGTTTTGCTTGGGCCGCGAAATGTAATCGTCGAACTCCTTGGGAATCGGCACCCAGATATTGTGGATGATGCCGAGCACGGTGTAGCAATCCTTGATGTCGTCGACGATGACGCGGAAGGCGCGCACGTCGTACAGCTCGGAAAAATCGATGGACTTGCCGCGCATCTTGTTCCAGATGCTGTAGATGTGCTTGGGGCGACCCGAGACTTCCGCCTTGATCTCGGCGGCGGTCAGCTCGGTGCGCAGGCGCTCGATGGCGGTGGCGACGAACTCGGCGCGCTCGATGCGCTTCTCTTCCAGCATCTTGGCGATGCGCTTGTAGGTGACCGGCTCGATGAAGCGGAAGGACAAATCCTCCAGCTCCCATTTGAGCTGCCAGATGCCGAGGCGATTGGCCAGCGGCGCATAGAGATCGAACGTCTCGCGCGCATATTGCGCGGTGGTCTCGTTCTCCATCTTGTTCTCGGCGAAGTAGCGCAAGGTCGTCACGCGCGAGGCCAGGCGCACCAGCACCACGCGCATGTCGGAGGCCATTGCCAGCAGCATCTTGCGCAGCGTTTCGATCTGCGCCGCAGCCTGTTGCGCCGCGTTCTTGCCGCGCAAGACTTCCTGCGGCTGCTGGAAGGTCAGGCCATGGAAACGCATCAGCTGGCGCACGCCGGCGACGAGGTCGCCGATATCCTTGCCGTAACGCTCTTCAATCGTCGCCGCAACATCGAGGTCGAGCAGATGCAACTCGAACAGCAGGCCGGCGATGCGCGTCTCGGCATCGACATTGAGCGCCGTCAGCACGCCGGCCACGCCCTGCACGAAGGCCAGCGCATCCTGCCCCGAGGTGATCGGCTTGCCGCGATAGATCGGCTCGACGAAAGCCAGCGCCTCCAGCACGCGTGCGCTGTCTTCCGGACTCAGGCCGGCGACGATGGAGGCGTTTCCCTCCTGCTGAACTGCGACGACAGAAACCATGAAACCTTTGCCTGATTCGAGAACGCGGGGTTGCGTTGAGGTTGCGTTGAAAGATTACTTCTGTGCGGCGACGATGATGATCTCGACCAGCAATTCCGGACGCGCCAGCTTGGCTTCGACGGTCGCGCGCGGCGGCGTGTTGCCGCTTGCCACCCAGGCGTCCCACACGGCGTTCATGCCTTCGAAATCCTTGACGTCGGCGATATAGATCTGGCACGACAGGATATGTTCCTTGCTGCTGCCGGCTTCGGCCAGCAGGCGATCGATGTGGCCCAGCACTTCGCGCGTCTGGCCTTCGATGTTCTGGGTGGTGTCTTCGGCGATCTGGCCCGCCAGGTAGACGGTGCCGTTATGAATGGCGGCTTCGGAAAGACGCTTGCCGACGTGCAGACGTTGAACTGTCATGATGTTTCCTTTCAATCAATAAGAGCCCGGTCGGGGATGCAATCAACCGAGCAAAAAGTCCTTGGCGACCTGGATTTGCTGGGCGTGCATGAACGTCGGCGCATGGCCGACGCCCTCCAGCTCCACCAGTTTGGCCTTGGGACCGCGTTGTGTCATGGCCTGCGCCACCTCGGGCAGCAACAGGTCGGATTGCGCGCCGCGCACCAGCAGCGTCGGACAGCGAATCGCATCGTAGGCGGCCCACAGCATGGCTTCGCCGATGCTGGCCGCTTCCGGCGTCATGCTCTTGAACGGTTCGGCCAGGCGCAAGTCGTAATGACGCTTCCATTTACCCTCTTCGTCCTGGCGCAGGACGTCGCTTGCCAGCTTGTGCCACTCTTCATCCGTATGCGGACCGAAGCTCGCTGAAATCGTGCGGATATATAACGCGGCTTCCTCGAACGTGGCGAAGCGCACATCCTGGCCGATGTATTCACCGATGCGCGCCAGCGCCGAGCCGTTGATGGACGGGCCGATATCGTTGAGCACCAGGCGCCGCACCGGATTGTCCGGCAAGGAAGCCAGCCCCATGCCGATCAGGCCGCCCATCGAGGTGCCGAACCAGTCGACGCTGTCGGCGTCGAGCCGCGCCAGCAGCGTGACCATGTCGCTGACGTACTGCGGAATCGCGTAATGCTGCGGATTGCCCAGGCGTCCGGAACGACCGCGCCCGACCACGTCGGGACACACCACCCGATAGGTGTCGCACAAGTCGCGCGCCATCACGTCAAAATCGTCGCTCACGCGCGTGACGCCGTGGACGCAGACCAGCACATTCGGATTATGCGGATCGCCCCACTCTTTGTAAGCCATGGAATGCAAACCGGCAGGCGAAATACATTGAACTGTCTTCAATACAGCTTGCGTCATGGTCTCAACCGATTTGAATTGGAATAGTCCACATTTTACTACCTGCGTGGATGTTACAGACTGGAAATGGCGGACAGCGGCAATCCGCGCCGGTGCAAGCCGATGCGCGCGGATGTGCCCTGCATCGATAGAAATGGCGAAATGCATGATGCAGCGGAAACATTCGCGCAAATCCGGCCAAAGTCGCTGCTATAATGCGTTCCTTTTCCGGCCGCCTGCGCCGGAAACACTCAAAGCCTGAGTGGTGAAATTGGTAGACACAGCGGACTTAAAATCCGCCGCTTACCTGGAAAGGGGCGTACCGGTTCGATTCCGGTCTCAGGCACCAAGAAACAGTTCACCGCAAGTGTGATTTGGCTCTCTTAGCCGATGCTGGTCCATTCCGCATCATTGCGATGACTGCGCAACACTGCTTCCACAAAAGCCATGCCGTCGACGCCGTCTGCCACGGTGGGTAGCCAGCGGGCTTCCTGCGGCAACGGCAGGCCGGCGTCGAGCGCGGCGATCTGCAGGGCGGCATCGGTATAGAGTTGGGCAAAGGCCTCCAGGTAGCCTTCGGGATGACCGGCCGGTACCCGCGTGGCATGGGCTGCAGCTGCACTGTCTACACGGCCGGGCGTAAGCTTTTGCGGATTGCCGCCCTGTGGGGTGTACCAGAGTTCGGCGGGCTTTTCCTGATTGAAATCCAGCTGCGCCTTGCTGCCGAACAGGCGCAGACGCACCGTGTTTTCACAGCCGGTTGCGACCTGGCTGGCCCATAGCGTGCCGCGCGCGCCGCCGGGGTAGCGCAACATCACCTGCACATGATCGTCCAGCGGACGGCCCGGCACGAATGTGCTGAGTTCCGCGAGCAGGCGGTCGGGTTTCTGACCGCTGATGAAGTGGGCGAGATGATAGGCATGGGTGCCGACGTCGGACAAGGTGCCGCCCGGGCCGGCGCGTAGCGGATCGTTATGCCAGTTGTCCTGCGGACCATTGCCGGCGCCATCCGCGCTGCCGATGCGAGCCGCCAGCCAGTCTTGTGAATACTCGACCTGCACCAGGCGCAGTTCGCCGATGGCGCCGGCTTCCACCATCGCCTTGGCATGCCTCGCCATGGGATAGCCGGTGTAGGTATGCGTCAGGGCGAACAACTTGTTGCGACTGCGCGCCAGCTCGGCCAGGACGCGGCCCTCGGCCAATGAAATGCCGAGCGGCTTGTCGCAGATGACATGGATACCAGCTTCCAGAAACGCGGTGGCGACCGGTGCATGCAAATGGTTGGGCGTGACGATGGCGACCACGTCGATGCCATCGGCGCGCGCTGCCTCGGCCTGCGCCATAACACGGTAGTCGTCGTAGCTGCGTTCGGGCGCGATACGCGCCAGCGCGGCGCTCTCGCTGGCGCGCTGCGGATCGGACGACAAGGCGCCGGCCACCAGTTCGTAGCCATCATCGAGACGGGCGGCGATGCGATGCACCGCGCCGATAAAGGCGCCGTTGCCGCCGCCGACCATGCCTAATCTCAAACGTCTGTGCATTTCCTGCTCCGTGATGGCTTGCATGGGTTGCCCGGCGGCGCTCAGCGCGCCAGGCCCAGCAATTGATTGATCTGTTCCTGCCGCACCGTGCTGCCGGCAAAATCGTCGAAGGCGTGTTGCGCCACCCGGATGATGTGCTTGCGGATAAATTCCGCGCCCTCGGCCGCACCGTCTTGCGGATGCTTGAGACAGCATTCCCATTCCAGCACCGCCCAACCGGGATAATCGTATTGCGTCAGTTTGGAAAAAATCGCCTTGAAATCGATCTGGCCATCGCCGAGCGAACGGAAACGGCCGGCGCGATCCCGCCAGTCGGAAAAACCGCCATACACGCCTTGCCGCCCAGTGGGACGAAATTCTGCATCCTTGACGTGGAAGGCCTTGATGCGCGCGTGATAGATGTCGATGAATGCCAGGTAGTCGAGTTGCTGCAAGACGAAGTGACTGGGGTCGTACAGAATATTGGCGCGCGCATGACCGTCGACCTCCTGCAGAAAACGGTCGAAGGTGACGCCGTCGTGCAAGTCTTCGCCGGGATGCAGCTCGTAGCACACGTCAACGCCGGCGGCGTCGAAGGCGTCCAGGATGGGACGCCAGCGTCGACCGAGTTCGGCGAAAGCGGTTTCCACCAGGCCGGCCGGACGCTGCGGCCACGGATACAGATAAGGCCAGGCCAGCGCGCCGGAAAACGTGACATGCGCGCGCAGGTCAAGCCGCCGCGAAGCCTCGGCGGCGAACATCAGCTGCTCGGTCGCCCACACCCTGCGCGCCGCCGGATTGCCGCGCACGTGTACCGGCGCGAAGCCGTCGAACAAAGCATCATAGGCCGGATGGACCGCGATCAGCTGGCCTTGCAAATGGGTCGACAGCTCACTGATCTGCAAGCCGTGTCCGGCCAGCATGCCGGCAATATCGTCGCAATATTGCTGGCTGCCGGCGGCCAGCGCCAGGTCGAACAAACGCGGATCGGTCGGCAGCTGCACTGCCTTGTATCCCAATCCCGACGCCCAGACGGCAAGGTGCTCCAGCGAGTCAAACGGTTGCTCTTCGCCCATGAACTGCGCCAGAAAAATGGCCGGGCCGCGGATGGTCTGCATGGCGTTTCCTTTAGGACTAAAAACGCGAAGGACTAACCGGCTCGCCGGTCGGCCGCTTCGCGCCATGGTTCATGACGACAATTCAGAACGGCGAATCAGGGAAGTAAAACTGCTTGGCGTTCTCTTTGGTGATGAGTACCGACGGGATGATGGTCTTGGGCGGCAAGGCGGCGCCCTTCAGACGCGCTTCGGCGGTCAGCTTGATGGCGTCGTACATGAACTTCGGCGAATACGATACGTCGGCCGTGATCAGCTTGTCGCTGCCGTCCATGATTTTCTTGACTGCGCCTTTGGCGCCGGCGCCGCCGAAGACTTGTTTGATGTCGGTGCGTTTGGCTTGTTCGATGGCCTTCTGCACGCCAATCGCCATGTCGTCGTCCGCCGCCCAGACGGCGTCGATGTGCTTGAAGCGGGTCAGATAATCCTGCATCACCTTGAACGCATCGTCGCGGTTCCAGTTGCCGTATTTGGCATCGAGCACCTTGACGCCCGGGTTACTCTTGATGACGGCGCTGAAGGCGTCGAAGCGCTCATTGTCGAGCGTGGTCGGCATGCCGCGCAGGACGACGATATCGCCTTTTCCGTTGAGGTATTTGACGAGGTATTCCGCCGGCAGTTTGCCGAAGGCGGTGTTGTCGCCTGCGATGTAGGCGTTTTGCGCTTCGGTGGTGGTGAGCCCGCGATCGACCACGGTGACGTACACGCCTTTATTCTTGACCTGGGCGACCGGTTGCGTCAGCGATGCGGATTCGATAGGGAAGATCACCAGCGCATTGATCTTGTTGACGGTTAGCATGTCTTGCAGCTGATTCGCCTGCTCCGGCGCGGTGGCGGCAGTTTTGACGATGACTTTCATGTCGGGATGCGCCTTTTCCAGTTCTGCCTTGGCTTGGTTGGCCCACCAGACAATACCTGCCGTGAAGCTGTGCGTGGCGGTTGGGATGGCGACGCCGAGGACCACTTTTTCGGCGGCTTGCACCGCCGTTGTCGCAGTTGCGCCGAGCGCCAGAACACCGGCGCCGATTGCAAGGATGATGCTTTTCATGTTGCTCTCCTCCAGGTGATGGGGCACCGTACGGTTGCCCTTTGAAACGGCAAAAAAGCCGTCGATCTCTTATCTCTCGTGCTTATCTCTCATTCTTATCTCTCATCCTGCTGCCGGCGGGTTCTTGAATTACTTACGGCCGCGCTGCAGGAAAGCCACCGCGATGATCACCATGCCCTGTACTGCTGCATTCAGGTACACGCTGATGATGCTGGTCAGGTTCAGAATATTGCTGATGACCGAGAGCAGGATGGCGCCGATCACGGTGCCGATGATGCGTCCCTCGCCGCCCTTGAGCGCCGTACCGCCGACCACCACTGCTGCGATCGCTTCGAGCTCCCACAGCAAACCGGTGGACGGGGTCGCCGAGCCGAGGCGCGGCACGTACAGCACGGTGGCAATCCCGACGCAGATGCCCACCAGCATGTAGGTAATGATCTTGACCCGCACGACCTGAATCGCTGCATAACGCGCAACCTGTTCGTTGGAGCCGATCGCCTGGACGTGGCGACCGAACGCGGTGCGGTTGAGGATCAGTGCACCGGCCGCCGCCACCAGCAGGAAGACCCAGATCGGCACCGGCACGCCCAGCAGGCTGGTGTAATACACCGGCCCGTAGAGATCAGACAAGGTGCCGTCCAGCGTCAGCGCGCCGCCGTCGGCGAGATAGGTCAGGAAGGCGCGGAAGATGCCCAGCGTACCGAGCGTGACGATAAAGGGTTCGATGTTGCCCTTGGTGATCAGCAAACCGTGGATCAGCCCAAAGACTGCACCCAGCACCAGCGCCATCGCGATACCCAGCACCACGATCGTGATCGGCGCCAGCGTCACGCCCTCCACTCCCGTCATCAGCCGGTTCATCAGGAAAATCATGCAGCCGGCGATCAGCGCCGCCATCGAACCCACCGACAGATCGATGCCGCCGGAGATGATCACAAAGCTCATGCCGACCGCGATGATGCCGATGAAGGCGGTGCGCGTAAGCACGTTCATCATGTTGTCGACGGTGGCGAAATCGCCGTTGAGCAATGTGCCGGCAATGCAGAGCGCCGCCAGGCCGAACACCGGACCGAAGCCCTTGATGCGTTCGCGCCATGCGCGTGCGCCAGATGCCATGCCGGTCCGAGTGAGGGATGGCTTGGCGGGTTCCGCTGCAGTTTCAATTTCAGTTTCAGTTTCAGTGCGGTCAGTACCTTCAGTGCGTGCCGGTTGCATGAGCGATCAGCTCCTCTTCGGTCAGATGCTCGATGCCGAGCGTGGTTTGCAGGCGACCGTTGCGCATCACCGCAACGCGGTGGCACAGGCCGATCAGTTCCATCAGTTCGGACGAGATCACGATCACGGCGCGGCCTTCCGCCGCCAGGCGATGAATCAGGAAATAGATGTCGCGTTTGGCGCCGACGTCGACGCCGCGCGTCGGCTCGTCCAGCACCACGACTTGCGGATCGGAATGCAGATACTTGGCCAGCGCCAGCTTTTGCTGATTGCCGCCGGACAGCATGCGCGCCTTGCTGTCGAGATCGCGCGTGCGGATATTGAAGGCGCTTGCCGCATCGACCAGGGCCTGCTTCTCCGCATTGACGTCAAGCCACGGCCGCGCATAGCGGTCGATGGTCGACATGGTGAGATTTTCGCGTAACCCGAGATTGACATGCAGGCCCTTGCCCTTGCGATCTTCGCTCAGGTAGGCCATGCCGTGGCGCATGGCGTCGCGCGGATTGCGCAGCGCTACCGGTTTGCCGTGCACGAAGATGGCGCCCGCGCTACGCGCCCGCAGGCCGAACAGCGCTTCGAAAGATTCGGTGCGGCCTGCGCCGACCAGGCCGGCAAAACCGAGAATCTCGCCGGCGCGCACTTCAAAACTGAGTCCGTCCGCCCAGCCCGGCACGCACAGATTGTCGACCTTGAGCAGCACCGGCGCCTCCGCTGCAGGCGCTTGCCTGGCGGGGAACATGTCGGACAGATCGCGTCCCACCATGAGGTTGGCCATCTGCTGGCGCGTGAGGCCTTCGGTCGGTTCGCGCGTGATGAAACGGCCATCGCGCATGACGATGACTTCATCGGTATTGTGTTCGACTTCATCGAGCTTGTGCGAGATGTACAGGATGGTCGTGCCTGCTGCCTTCAGTTGCGCCATGACGGCGAACAGGCGCTCGGTTTCGCTGGACGTCAGCGGCGCGGTCGGCTCGTCCATGATCAGCAGCCGAGCCTGGCGCGACAGCGCACGGGCGATTTCGACCAGCTGTTTTTCGGCCACGATGAGTTGGCTGACTTTGGTGTCTGGATCAAGATCAAGGCCGACCTGCTGCAAATAGTGAGCGGCGTCGCGTCGCATGGCATCGTCATCGAGCAGCCAGCCGCGCGGCCAGTCACACCGCTTCTCGTGGCCGAGGAACATGTTCTGGGCGATCGTCAGGTGCTCCGCCAGGTTGAATTCCTGATGGATCAGCACGATGCCGCAGGCCTCCGCCGCGCGTGAGTCGCTGAACTGATGCGGCTGACCATCGATCAGCAGAAGTCCGTCGCTGATGGCTTCATAGCCTGCAAGGATTTTCATCAGTGTCGATTTACCGGCGCCGTTCTCGCCCAGCAGGCCGACCACCCGTCCCGGCACGAGATCGAAGCTGATGTCGTGCAACACCCGCACCGGGCCGAAGTCCTTGCAAACATGTTGAAAACTGACGGCAACGCTCATGGCTCAGGTGCTCCCTCGCAAAACCAGCTGATGGTCGAGCAGGACGCCCGGCACCGCGATCTGCGGATCGGCCAGGCGTTGCAACAGCAAGCGCGCGGCGGTTTCGCCGAGCGCGCGCATCGGCTGTGCCACGGTGCTCAGGCCTGGATCAATTTGCGCCGCCACGGCGATATCGTCGAAGCCGATCACCGCGACGTCCTCGGGCACGCGCTTGCCGAGCTGGCGCAAGCCGCTCAGCACGCCGATGGCGAGCGTGTCGGAGACGGCGAAGATCGCCGTCGGTGCATCCGGCTGCGCCATCATTTCCAGCGCGGCCGCGGCGCCGGCTTCGTAGTCCAGGCTTTGTACCGTGCGCCGCCATTGCGGGCGCGCGTCCAGGTCTGCGCCGGCGAGCGCGTCCATATACCCGAGCTGGCGCTGGCGGGCATAGGAATAACGCTCATCCGAATTGATCAGGCCGATGCGCCGATGGCCGCGCGACAACAAGTGACCAACCGCGTCGGCTGCGGCGCGACGGTTGTCGATGCCGACATACGGCACCGGCATCGCCGGGTCGAATTCGCAGCAGGCCACCCATGGCAAGGTCGCGGCTTCGTTGGCCAGCGCGTGCTGGATCGTGTCGGGGTCGAGGCAGATGGCGCCATCAGCGCGGTGCATGCGCAACAGATCGAAATAAGAACGCTCGCGCCCTTCATCCGCACCCGTGTCGCACAGCAGCACAAAATAACCGTGTTCACGCGCCACGGTATCGATCCCACGCAGGATCTGCGCATAAAACGGGTTGCCGACGTCCGGCACCATCGTCAACAGCATGCGGCTTTCGGCCGTGCGTAAATTACGCGCCAGATGGTTCATGCGGTAACCCAGCGCGGCCACGGAGAGCAGTACTTTGTCGCGTGTTTTCGGTCGCACACCTTGCTGATCGTTCATGACGCGCGACACAGTCGCCACCGAAACGCCTGCATGGTCGGCGACGGCGCTGATCGAAACCGGACCGGTTACGGTCGATAGATGGGGACTGAGCATGGAAATGTTCTTTAACTACAAATGTAATCGATTACTTTTATAGTTCCAATTAATTTGCGATGCAAGAACTATCCATGTTGCAGTGCCGGAATTTGATGCCGAAAACGAGCGGCAGCAGGTCCTGGCAAATTGCGCCGCAGGCCTACACGGAAGCCGCCAGATGATCGCGCAACCACTGATGCGCCGGATCGCGATGCGAACGTTCATGCCACAGCATCGCCATGTCGTAACCGGCGACATCGAAGGGAGGCTCGACCACCTGCAGCGCCGCCGATCCGCGCATCAGGCGCGACGGCACCATCGCCACCATGTCGGTATTGGCCAGCACCGACATCATGAACAGGAAATGCGGCACCGACAACACCACGCGGCGCGTCAGTCCTGCCGCCGCCAGTGCATCGTCGGTGACGCCGCGAAAACCGCCGCCGTCCGGCGACACGATCACATGTTCCAGCGCGCAAAACTGCGCCGGCGTCGGCTTGCGGCGGAGTTTGGGATGGCCGCTGCGTCCCACCAGGACATAGCGCTCGCGGAACAACACGCGCTGGCGCATGCCCGGCGGCGCGTCGTCGCTGGTATGGAACGCCAGGTCGATCTCGCCCTGCTCCGCCTGCCGCGCGATGCGCGCCGGCGCCAGCTCGACCACCGCCAGGCGCGTACCGGGCGCGGCAGCGCGCAATCCGGGCAAGGCCGGCAGCAACACTGCCGTCTCGCTGGCATCGGTGGCGGCGATGCGCCAGGTATTGTCTGCACTGGCGGGATCGAATCCTCCTCCCGGCGCCACCGCGCGTTCGAGCGCCTGCAGGGCTAGACGCAAGGGTTCGCGCAATTCTTCGGCGCGTGCGGTCGGCTGCATGCCGCGCGGCCCCGGCAGCAACAAAGGATCGCTGAAGATCTCGCGCAGCTTGGCCAGATGCACGCTGACCGATGGTTGGGAAAAATTCAGCCGCTGCGCAGCGCGCGTGACGTTGTGCTCGGATAGCAGCACATCCAGCGTCACCAGCAGATTCAGATCGAGTTGGCGAAGTTTGTTCATGATCAGCCTTCTTAATACCTGCAATATGAGAAATTCATTTCCAATATACCTCACGCAAACCTAAGCTGGGTGCTCCTCTTTTTGAAAGCCAGCCATGAATGTCTTGATCGTCTACGCCCATCCCGAACCCCGATCGCTCAACGGTTCCCTCAAGAACTTCGCCGTCGCCCGCCTGGAAGCGTCCGGCCATGCCGTCCAGGTATCAGACCTGTATGCCATGAACTGGAAAACTCCGCTCGATGTCGACGACAGCCTGGCGCCGCGTAACGGCGAACGCTTCGATGCTTCGCTGGCGTCGAAGCACGCCTTTGAAAACGGCTTGCAAAGTGCGGACATCGCGCGCGAGCAGGACAAGCTGCGCTGGGCGGACACTGTCATCCTGCAGTTTCCGCTGTGGTGGTATGCGATGCCGGCCATCATGAAAGGCTGGGTGGAACGCGTCTACGCTTATGGCTTCGCCTATGGCGTCGGCGAACATTCCGACACGCACTGGGGCGATCGTTTCGGCGAAGGTACGCTATCGGGAAAACGCGCGATGGTGATCGTCACTACCGGCGGCTGGGAGTCGCACTATGCGGCGCGCGGCATCAACGGTCCGATCGACGACCTGCTGTTTCCGATCCATCACGGCATCCTGTATTACCCGGGCTTCGACGTGCTGCCTCCTTTCGTCGTGTATCGCACCGGCAAGACCGATGCAGCGCGCTATGCGGGCATTTGCGAGGCCCTGGGCGAGCGTCTCGACACGCTCGAAAGCGCTACGCCAATTGCATTCCGTCCGCAGAACGCCGGCGACTACGCCATCCCGGCGCTGACGCTGCGCGATGAGATTGCGCCTGGTGTGACCGGCTTTGGTGCACACGTGCGGAATGCCTGAGCCGGGCGGGATGATTTCAAACGCACAACATTTCATATTTGCGTTTGCGTTCGTTTGCGTTCGTTGGCGTTTAAGCAGCGGCCCGTTTCCTTTTTGTCTGACTTTGGAAAAAGACATTTGCCGATACCCGTGCCGGACTGCCCGGTCTACGCTGAGATCCCTTATTGCGCCTGCGCCGCAGGCATTACCGAAAGGTCAGCGGATCGATGTATACCGAGCACACCGAGCACACCGGGCCAGCGCCATCCCGACCTCGCCTGCTGGAGCCCGGCAAGAATTGCTGGCGCATCGCCCCGGCACGCCGCTTCAAGCTGCTGATCGACGCCGACGCCTATTTCAGCGCGGTGCGCGCAGCCGTCCGGCAGGCGCGGCACAGCGTATTCATCCTGGGTTGGGACATCGACAGTCGCATGCGGCTGGCGCCGGGCGGCGCCGGCGACGGCTATCCGGAGGCGCTGGGCGATTTCCTCAACGCGCTGGTTGAAGAACGTCCACAGCTGCACGTCTATATCCTCAACTGGGATTTTGCGATGCTGTATGCGCTGGAACGCGAATGGCCGCCGGCTTACAAGCACGGCTGGCGCAAGCGGCGCCGATTCTATTTCCACATGGATGCCAGCCACCCGGTCGGTGCTTCGCATCATCAGAAGGTGGTGGTGATCGACGACAAACTGGCATTTGCGGGCGGCATCGACCTGACACGCAACCGCTGGGACACTTCGGAGCATGCGCCTGACCAACCCTTGCGCCGCGACATTGACGATAAACCATATGGTCCCTTCCACGACGTGCAGGCAATGGTCGATGCCGAAGCCGCCGCCGCGCTCGGCGAACTGGCGCGTGAGCGCTGGACCCGCGCCGGCTGTAAACCTGCGCTACCGCCGAACAAGGCGAAGGATGGCGACGATCTGTGGCCGACCGGTGTGGAGCCTGACTTGGGCGACGTTGAAATCGGTATCGCCCGCACCGAACCTGAACGCGACGGTGGCGGCGGCATCCATGAAATCCGCCAGCTTTACCTGGATGCCATCGCCGCCGCCAGGCATTCGCTGTTCTTCGAAAACCAGTACTTCACCTCCAACGTGCTGCACGATGCGCTGGCGGCACGCCTGGCTGAAGACGATGCCCCGGAAGTTGTGGTGGTATCGCCGCAAAACCAGAGCGGCTGGCTGGAGCAGGCCACCATGGGCCATCTGCGCGCACGCATTCATCAGCGCCTGAAAGCTGCAGATCAACACGGCCGCTATCGCATGTATTGCCCGCAACTGGCAGGCGAGCAGGACGGCTGCCTCAATGTCCACAGCAAGGTATTCGCGGTCGACGATCATTTGTTCTGCGTCGGCTCGGCCAACATGAGCAACCGTTCAATGACGTACGACACTGAATGCAATCTCGTGATCGAAGCCCATGGCGACGCAGCGCAGCAGGCGCGTATCGGCACCGCGATTGCCGGCATGCGCAACCGCTTGCTGGCAGAGCATCTCGATGTCGGCGTGGAAACGGTCCGGCAAGAAATTGACAAGACCTCCAGCCTTCACGCGACCATCGCTGCGCTGCAGAGCAACGGTCGCACCCTGATCGCGCTTGATCCTGTCGTGCTGCCGCAGATCGAAGCGCTCATGCCGGACAAGGTGATGTTCGATCCGGAAACGCCGATCAATCCCGATGAACTGATTGCGCAGTTCGTGCCGGGTCATGCCCGCAAGCCGGTGCCGCGCCGGCTCATCGGCCTCGGCGTATTCGGCATCCTGCTGCTGGCCCTGGCTCTGGCGTGGCGCTTCACGCCGCTGCGCGAGTGGCTCAACCTGAACGCGCTGATCGTCATGGCGCGCAGTCTGGAAACGCTGCCGTTCACGCCGTTGGCGGTGATGGCGGTATATGTGGTGGCGGGCATGCTGATGTTCCCGGTGACCTTGCTGATTGCAGTCACAGGCATCGTGTTCGGGCCGTTCTACGGTGCGCTGTATGCGCTGGCGGGATCCTTGTTGAGCGCGCTGGCGGGCTTCGGCCTGGGTGTCTGGCTGGGCCGCGAGACACTGCAGCAATTGCTCGGCCGCCGTGTCAACAGCCTGAGCCGGCGCTTCGCGCAACGCGGCATTCCTGCCATGGTGGTGATCCGCCTGCTGCCGGTGGCGCCGTTCACCATCGCCAATGTGGTGGCAGGCGTGTCGCACCTGCGCTTGCGCGATTATCTGATCGGCACGTTCCTAGGCATGGCGCCCGGCATCATTGTCACGGTCGCATTCGCGCACAATCTGGCGGAGGCGATCCGCCATCCCAGCCTGACGACGGTGGCCTTGCTGGCGGGCATGGCAGCGCTGCTGATCGGCATGGCGTTGGGCTTGCAAAAGTTATTTTCTCAACAACCGCGGAGCATCCGATGAATCAGGTCGCCGCGGTGCTGGCGCCACCTGCACAGACGACGCCGGCCAGCCCCTGGCCGCTCACTGTCGCCACCTACAATATCCACAGCGCGATCGGCACCGACGGCCGCTTCGATCCTGAACGCATCGCACGGGTTCTGCTCGACATCGGCGCCGACGTCATCGCGTTGCAGGAAGTGCCGCTGGGCGGATCGGAAAGCGCCGACGTGCTGAAGGTATTGCAGGAAGCTACAGGCTTCCATGCCGTCGAAGGCCCGACCGAAGATACGCCGCAGCGCCGCTACGGCAATGCGGTGCTGAGCCGCTATCCGGTACAGGCGACGCGCGCCATCGACTTGTCGTTCGGCAGCCGCGAAGCGCGCGGTGCGCTCGACGCCGACCTCGCCTGCCACGGTCAGCCGTTGCGCGTGGTGGCCACGCATCTGGGTCTGCGCCCTGCCGAACGGCGCGACCAGATCAAGCGCCTGCTGCAAGCCTTCGATACCGATCGCATGCCGGTGATCCTGATGGGCGACGTCAACGAATGGTTTGTCTGGGGGCGGCCGCTGCGCTGGCTGGTGTCGCACTTTGAGGCGGCGCCGGCGCCGCGCACTTTTCCGGCGCGCTGGCCGCTGTTTTCGCTCGACCGCATCTGGATCAGTCCGCGCCGCCGCTTGCTGAAAGTGCAGGTGCACGCCAGCCCGTTGGCGCGTGTCGCGTCCGACCATTTACCGCTGGTGGCGCATATCGATGCCTAGCAGCCCGGCCGTCATTGAGATTGAAGGAGTTTGCCATGGCACAGCATGAAGTCTTGATCGTCGGCGCCGGTCCCACCGGCATGGTGCTGGCGTTGTGGCTCAACAAGTTCGGCGTGCGTGTGCGCATCCTCGACAAGGCTGCTGCGCCCGGAACTGCTTCGCGCGCGCTGGTGATGCAGGCGCGTACCTTGGAGTTGTACCGCCAGCTCGACCTGGCCGACGCCGTATTGGCGGAAGGACATCGGGCGCAGGCGTTCAATCTGTGGGCAGAAGGTGAACACAAGGCGCACGTGCAACTTGGCGCAATCGGCGAGGACCTGACGCCCTATCCTTTCCTGCAGATCTTGCCGCAAGACCGTCATGAAAAATTGCTGGCCGAGCGGCTGCAGGTGGCCGGCATCGTGATCGAACGCGGCATCGACTTCATCGATTACAGCGACGCCGGTTCGCATGTCAGCGCGCGCTACCTCGATGCGGGCGGTCGCGCACAAACTTGTGATGCGCTCTACATCGTCGGCTGCGACGGCGCGCATTCCATGGTGCGCAAAAGCCTGGGAGCGGATTTTTCCGGCGGCACGTATCGCCAGTTGTTTTACGTTGCCGATATCGAAGGCAGCGGCCCGGCGCTGAACGGCGAAGTACATGTCGACCTGAGCGAAGCAGACTTCGTCGCAGTATTCGGCATGAATGACGGCGGCAGTGCGCGCCTGGTCGGCACCATCCGCGAAGACAGAGTGAACCGCAATGGACAAGCAGATGCGCTGAATTTTGAAGACGTCTCCGAACGCGCCCTGCGCGAGATGAAAATCAAGGTCGACAAGGTCAACTGGTTCTCCAGCTATCACGTGCATCACCGCGTGGCCGATCGTTTCCGCGCCGGCCGCGCTTTCATCGCCGGCGATGCCGGCCATGTGCATAGTCCGGTCGGCGGCCAGGGCATGAACACCGGCATCGGCGACGCCATCAACCTGGCGTGGAAGCTGGCGGCGGTCCTGCGCGGTGAAGCCGGCGACAGTCTGCTGGATAGTTATGAAGCGGAACGCCTGACTTTCGCGCGGCGCCTGGTGCAGACCACCGACCGCGCCTTCACGCTGGCGACGTCGCCGGGGAATCTGGCAAAGGTCCTGCGTACGCGCATTGCGCCGGCGTTGCTGCCGCGCGCGGTGCGCCTGCCGATGGCGCGCGAGTTCCTGTTCCGCACGGTGTCGCAGACGACCATCAGCTATCGCCATGGCCCGCTCGGCGCAGGCCGGGCCGGCAGTGTGCACGGCGGCGATCGACTGCCGTGGGCGCCGACGCATGGCGGCGACAATTTCGCCAGCCTGGCGACGCCGGCATGGCAAGTCCATGTGTATGGCCAGGCGCGTGGTGAACTATCCGAATGGGCCGCCACACGCGGTATCCCCTTGCATGTGTTTGACTGGGCGGCGCAGCACGACCACGCCGGACTGGCACGCGACGCTGCCTATCTGCTGCGGCCCGATGCCTATGTCGCGTGTGCGGATCCAGCAGGCGGCGAGCAAGTTTTCACGAGCTACTTGCTGCAGCACGGCCTGCACATTGGCGGTAACGGCGGCGATTCCAGGATGACCGCGACCCCGCCTACGCCTGCGGCAGACCGGTAACGCGCGCAGGTGCGCTGCTTGCGGCTTCGCAAGAGACATCCCCCGAGGTTGCCGCCGCACACGTTGCGCACGATGCTTTCGATATCCACGACCTGGACCATACAACCGGGGTCGCCGGTGCAAATCATGTTGCAGACACAGGTAGCGTTCTTCTGACATGCAATTGCGGCGATAGCCGACTGTCGCGGCAAGGGTTCTTCTTTACGATGGTCAGGTACGCTTGGTGTCTGCCTGGCGTCCACAATCAAGGAGACCGTTATGAATTCCAAGCTCATCGCAGTTCTCGTCGCCGCGACTTTCAGCGGCGGCGCATTTGCCCAAGCGGGCACCGGTGCTGCCGGCACCAGTACTACCAATGATTCAGCTCAGACCGTCGCCAACGACAAGGACATGTCCAAGTCGAAAACCAAATCGACCAAGAAGAGCCGTCAACCGAAGGACAGCAGCGCCGCCCCCAAGCCGCCAGGCGGCGGTAACAGCGGCAGCGGTAATAGTGGCGGCGGTTCCGGTGGCGCGGGTACAGGCGGAGCCGGCAGCGGCGGCTAACCCACTCGCCCCCTCATCCGGCTTGCCCTGCGACGCTCTGTCGTAGCCGCAAGCCGGATTTTCTCAAGCGCTCATTTCAAGCGCTCAATTCCTGCCTTGCCACCACCCAGATCGCACCTGCGCATACGCTGATCGCCACCACCGCCAATACGTGCAAGAGCCAGTCGAAGGTCATTCCGTTTCCTCTCGCGTTCAATTTTTCCCGGCGCTATCGCAAGGCATGCGCCAAGTATAGAAAACGGTGCATGCGAAATTCGTTGGCGCGCGGTAAAACGTCGCAAAGTTGTGCAAAGACGGAAGCAAGCATCGTATTGCTCGCTGGAGGAAGATGAAGAAAACGGCAATGGTCGGGGTGACAATAAATATGCAGTTTCATTTACAGAATTGCATATTTTCTGCGCAGCTCTTTGAAAAATCGACAAGAATGAAAAAACATTTCACCTGTTTTGCATAAAACGCCCCGCGAAAAGTGAGGGGTTCATGCTACGATTTTGTCATTCAAGGAGAACGAAGAATGCCTGACGGTCACGAATGTGTCGAACTGCCGACCATCATCAACAATGTTGAGTATGTTTTGCAAAGCCGCACGATCGCGGCTGCGGATGGAACACAGCGACCCGAATATCGGGTGCTGTTGAAAGGTGCAGAGATCAAATCGTGGACTGAAGGCGACATCCTCGCTTACTTCGCCATCGGCTGACGGCGAAGCAGCCCGGCCCCGCTGTCCAATGCGGACCGCCCGGTCCGCCTGTCTTACCGGTCGTTACGTCGCCATATTGGCACGACGATGAATGATCTTTTCGATTTTATCTTTCAGCGTAGCGGCATTGAACGGCTTGACGATATAACCGTCAGCACCGGCTTGCGCTGCTTCGACGATATTTTCCTTCTTCGCTTCAGCGGTAATCATCAACACAGGCAAATGCGCCAGGGACGGTGTCGCGCGAATTTTTTTCAGCAAGGCCAAGCCATCCATCACGGGCATGTTCCAGTCGGTCAGCACGAAAGTGATAGGGGCCGCGCCGCCTTCCAGCACTTTCATCGCGGCGGCGCCGTCTTCGGCCTCGGCCATCTTGGTGAATTCAAGCTCTTTGAGCAAACCGGTTACGATGCGCCTCATGGTGGAAAAGTCGTCTACCACCAGGAAATATTGATCATCTGCCATTTTGGATAATTGATTCTTGCGAGTTAGTGAGAGCGAGGGGACTATCTTGATTTAGCTAGATTTTTATCTAGATTTTTTATCTGTTGCCAGTTTAAAACATTTCCGGAAACTTCAATACTCTGCGGTATCGATATTGCAATAATCACCAAAAAATTAAGTTATATATTTATAAATAAACAATATTTTTACGGGACTGTATTGTAAAGACATTCCCGGCGAAGCCATGTTCAATATCGGCAAAAACGTGATTTATCCGTGCGCCGATCAGAAGATTGATAAAGCAAACTTGCAGGAAATACGCCGCCTCTTTCCAGAGCAGGAAACAGGCCAGGATTGATGCCGCCGGTGGTGATGCCGCCTTGCAATCCTATTTTTTGAGCAGTTCAATGGCGTCTTCGGCGACGCTGCGCAAATTGGTGATCGTCGCATTGAGATCGGCAAGCTCCCTTGCCGTAGGCGGTTCGTCCATCCCGCCCTTGACCAGCGACGCCTTGACGATCGTCGCCGCCATATGCCATGCGGCGCGATTATGCGCGTTGATCAATTCTCTACGGATCCGCTCCAGTTCCGTTTTCTTTGTTTTATCCATCGATGTTTTTAGCTCGTCGGTTAGTCGAATCTGACGGTTGATGCAGCGATCAAACCATTTCCAAACAGAAATAATTTATCAAGTCCATCACCATACTATGCATCAATTCTTTCAAGCCCGTGACTCGCATTCACTTCGGTATCTTGATTGCAACTTGGCATTGCGCAATAGACATTACACCGGATTTCTATGTAGAAACAATAAATCTTCTGACTTTTTATGCAATTTTTACGTAAACATGATCCCGGTCAAATGATCCATGCGAGCTCGCAAAACACGCTTTTACTTCCAACCGGCGGCCAGCTCGCGGGTGAGGTCGGCCGAAGGAATTTCCTTGCAGCCCCGCGCATTCTGCCCCGACCACAGCGGTGAAAAATCACCGCTGCCCTGGGCCTCAGCCTTGCTGCGCAACGGTGCAATCGCGGCGGTGGCGAGCGGAAACACTTGTGCTGCGCTGCTCAACGGTCCCAGCTCGCGCATTACGCGGTTGACGATGCCGCGCGCCGGGCCGCCGGTGAACAAGGTGGTCAACGCGGTGTGTTCGGCGGCGGGGCCTTTGAGCGCAGCGCGATGCGGCGCACTGGTGGAGGCTTCCGGGGTCAGCATGTAGGACGTGCCGATCTGCACGCCGGCCGCGCCCAGCGACTTGGCGGCAGCGACACCGGCCGCGTCGGCAATGCCGCCTGCGGCAATCACCGGCACGTTTACGGCGCGGACGATTTGCGGCAGCAAGGCAAAAGTGCCGATTTGCGTCGACAAGTCGTGCGTGAGGAAAAAGCCGCGATGGCCGCCGGCTTCGATGCCTTGCGCGATGATGGCGTCGACACCCTGCTCTTCCAGCCAGCGCGCTTCAGGGACGGTGGTCGCAGAGCACAGCACTTTGGCGCCCCAGCTGCGCACCCGATCCAGCAAAGCCTGATCCGGCAATCCGAAATGGAAGCTGACGACGGCCGGCTTGAACTCGCTGAGCAACTCGGCTGCCTCGGTGGAAAATGGTGCGCGGCCGGCGCCTTGCGGGATGGTGTCGGGATCGATCCCGAACTCGCGATAGTACGGCGCCAGCGCGGCGCGCCAGGCGGCTTCGCGCGCGGCGTCCGGCGTCGGCGGCGTGTGGGCGAAGAAATTGACGTTATAGGGTTTCGAGGTGCCGGCGCGAATCAGTTCAAGCTCCTTGCGCAGGGTTTCGGGTGTCAGCATCGCACAGGGCAGCGAGCCCAGCCCGCCGGCGTTCGAGACCGCGATGGCCATGGCGTGGCCCTGAATCCCGGCCAGCGGCGCCTGAATCAACGGCAACTCGATGCCGAGCAATGTTTGCAGTGTTTCCATGAGTGTTCCTGTCCCCGCTTCTTTTCCGCGCTTCATGATGCCGTTAAATCGCTGCGGGGCTGATCATGCAGCGAATGAAATTTTTACGTCATGAATGGCGAGAAATATTCAACAAAAAATCAACGAAAACTCGCAGTGAAACAGAAATATGCGGGTTCCACTCCAGTATAACGGGCCACGTCATTTCGCGTCGGCGATGGGGTCCGCGGTTGTCACAACTGTTATCGCCGCTGTTACTACTCCTTACCTTCTGCTTCGACTTGCGGGCTTGCCGATAATTTACAATCGAGGGTATCAAATCATCAGGAGATTCCAGGCATGCGCCGCTCGCTTCCTTTGCCGTCCGCTTTTGCTGTGCTGCCGCTCGTGGCGCTGGTTTTGCTGGCCGGCTGCTCCACGTCCAAGCAGTCGTTCTATCATCAGGAAGATTTCAGCGAAACCGACACCTATTCGCGCAGCTTCGGCAGCAGCGACGCCGCGGTCTGCGAAGCCGCGCGTCGCGCCTTGCTGGGCCAGGGTTACATCATCAGCAAAGCACAGGCCAATATCGTTGACGGCACCAAGAGCTTCCAGCCGGAAGCCGACCAGCACGTCGAAATTGCCTTCCATATCGTCTGCGCCGGCAACGGCAAGGCCGACCAGAATGCCTCGCTCTTCGTCAGCGCCACCCAGGATCGCTATGCGCTCAAGAAAACCAACAACTCGGCCAGCCTGGGCGTCGGCGTGCTGGGTTCGGTCTCGATGCCGTTCGGCTCGAGCGACGATTCACTGGTGCGGGTGGCCAGCGAGACCATCCGCTCGGCGCATTTCTACGACCGCTTCTTTGGCGCGGTGGAGCGTTACCTGGCGCCGGGAGAGGATGACGCCGCCAAAGCCGGCAAGACCGAACTTGACGGCCCTTTGCCTCAGCCACAAAAAAGGGAGTCCAAATAGGACTCCCTGCATTGTTTTGAGCATCTGCCTGATTTTAAGGCGCGCCAAGGTATTTCAATAAAATCAACGACTTGTCGACTTTACACAGACTTGCTCACATGGTTACCCACAGTTTCTGTGGGTAACTGTGGACAACCCGGCGATGGCGAACCGGCTTAGCGGCGATGGTCGTGGCGATCATAGTGGCCGTAACCGTGATAACGCGGACCATGGCGGTAATAACCCGGACCGCGATGATAATAGCCACGCTCGACATAAACCGGCGCAGGAGCATAGTAGACCGGGGCGGGACGCACATACACCGGTGGCGGCGGCGCGTAGACGGGTGCCGGCGCGTAGTAGACCGGCGGTGGCGGCGGTGCATACAACGGCACGCCGATATTGATGCCCACGCCTACGTGAGCGGCCATCGCCGGCGTCGCGAACAGGCTCGCGGCAAGCACGCCGATAGAAACGATTGTCACGGAGAGAAGAGATTTTTTCACGATGGCTCCTTGGGTGTACTTGAAAGTACTCAATACTTTGCTGAAAATAAGACGTTGAACAGAACGCTGAATCCTTAGCTGTATTTAAATCCAATTCGAGGTCCAAGACCAGTCAGTTCACGGTAAGCCTTGTAACAAGATGCTACAAGTTGCTGACGCCGTTTGACAGTTCGAGATGTGCTCAACCACTTCCTGATAAAAAAGGGCTCGCATTTGGACGCGAGCCCTTTCAACTCCTGCCGCTTGCTTCAGGCCGCATTGAGCACGGCCACATTGCCCTGCCCCGCTTCGATACGCGCGACCTTGAGCACGGTATCGGCGCAGGCGCGCGCCACTTCCTGGCCCTTGACCACGAAATGCTCCTGGAAGAACTGCTGATGCTCGCCGTGCGAATGGAAATGATGCGGCGTCAGCACGGCCGAGAAGACCGGTACTTCGGTCTCGAGCTGCACGTTCATCAGTGAAGTGATCACCGCTTGCGCGACGAAATCGTGACGATAGATGCCGCCGTCAACCACCAGACCGGCGGCGACGATGCCGGCGTATTTACCGGTCTTGGCCAACAGCTTGGCGTGCAGCGGGATTTCAAACGCGCCCGGCAATTCAAAGAAGTCGATGCTGGATTCTGCGAAGCCGAGTTTGACAATTTCCGCGGTGAAGGAGATACGGCATTGGTCGACAATCTCTTTATGCCAGCTGGCCTGGATGAAGGCGATGCGATTCCTGGCGGACGAGGTATTGCTGGATGGGTGTTGCATTTGTTCAGGACTCCTGTTTGTCGAATAAAAAACAGGGCGCATGAAAACCGGCGAGCGCATGCAGACAGCATGCGCGCGGCAAGTTTTCGTTCTCTTTCATCCGGACTATGACCGTCGGCCCCGGGATCGCACCGGCTCTGCTGACCTCAACGGACAGGCGTCCGCCAAGCGCTCGCGGGCTCGCTGCAATGACGTCGGAAACAACGCCGCTACAGCATTACCGCCGGTGGGGATTTCCACCCCGCCCCGAGAACATCGTGTGCAGAAAATTTTGAATTTGTCGAAATTTTCGCCACACGGAAATTTATCACAACTGCAAAAATGCTGCAGAGCACACAAGGATTTTTCCTCATTCCTCTTACCAGGAGCAGCGCGTCGTCAACCTGTTAATCGAACCATGGAAACGTCATGCCTCCGGTCTCAACAATACCTTGATCGATGCCATCGAATCGGCCACCTTGACGGCCTTATCCCACTCCGACAAGGCAAAACTATGCGTCACAATTCCTTTGGATGTGACCAGCCCGCGTGCCAGCAAATCAAGGGCAATCGGGTAGCAATCGGCACTCAGGTGAGCGCCCCGCACGTCCAGCTCTTTTTCTTCGCCGATGATGGACCAATCCACCGTGGTTTCCCGGCCGAATACACTGAATTCGACGAAACGTCCGAGCTTGCGAATCATATCCAAACCCTGTGTGACACCGATCGGTGCTCCCGTGGTTTCGATGTAGACGTCGCAGCCGTAGTTGTCCGTCAGACTTCGCACAACTTTCTCCGTATTTTCCCGCGTCGGATTAATCACGATATCGGCGCCGAATGTCTTGGCCAGTTCGAGACGCTCATCGATCATGTCGATAACAACGAGTTTCTTCGGCGTTTTCAACCGCGCCACTTGCACCATCAATAAACCGAGCGTGCCCGCGCCGGCAATGACCACCACGTCATCAAGCTGGATATCGCCCCGATTGACGGCATGAATAGCGCAGGACAATGGCTCGGTGACAGCAGCATCTTCAAATGCGATATGCGTGGGTATCTTATGGATCACGGCACGTGCCGACAATCGCATATAGTCAGCCATGCCGCCTTCCGCGACCTGGCGCTGGAAGCCATAGACGTCATGCACTTCGCACATCCATCGATAGCCGGTTTTGCAATAGCGGCATTTCTGGCAAGGCACGATTTGCTCGGCGATCACCCGGTCGCCCAGCGTGACGCCATGATACGTTTCAGCGCCGGGGCCAAGCTCCACGACATGCCCCCAGAACTCATGTCCGGGGATTACCGGCGGCTTGACATAGGACGGCTTGTTTTTTTCCTTGTCGCCCCAGAACCGCGCCGCTCCGGCGTAGCATTTGCAGTCGCCGGCGCAAATACCACAAGAAGCGATTTTGATGATCACTTCGTTAATGCCGGCAGCCGGCCGCTTGACGCGTTGCAGTCGGTAATCTTTTGGCGCGTGGCATACCACCGCCAACATGTCTGGTTCATGGGAGTTCATGATTTTTCCTTTGACAATTGTGCTTCAGGTTTGCCAGTGAAGATCGGCGCCGTCGGGCCCGCTTTGACAGTCCCGGCCTGATGAGCAAAGTCTTTCAGTGCTTGTGTTCTTC
This sequence comes from Herbaspirillum lusitanum, assembly GCF_026127345.1. NCBI lineage: Bacteria > Pseudomonadati > Pseudomonadota > Betaproteobacteria > Burkholderiales > Oxalobacteraceae > Herbaspirillum > Herbaspirillum lusitanum. Next base: position 429,772 of record NZ_QXFG01000010.1, read on the forward strand.
AAGCAGTCTCGTTTGCAATGATCCGGCGATGCTTTGCAGGATCAGAAAGCAAGAGCAGGATCCGGCATCGAGCGCGCCGATCGAACGCTCACCCAATCGGCTGGCACGACCGATGCGCGCCTGCAAGGCTTTGGTGGATTGCATGCCGGCCTCCGCCGCTGTCGTCATCGCCGTTAAGCACAATGAAAACGAGCGACCTTGCGACAACGCCTGATGATAGGCATCGCGCGCAGGAATTAAGGTGTCAACCAGAGTCTTGTCGCCGACCTTGGCGTCACCGATGGTTTGCACGGCGTCGATTGCGGCCGATAAGGCATTGAAGAAGAGTTCCTTGTCCAGGATGTTTCGCGTTGCCAGCACCTCGCCGAAGACCATGAAGAAACTACCGTACAAGGGCCCCATGGAGCCGCCGATGCCCTCCATCAAGACCAGATACAACTCGTTGAAAGCGCCCGCCAGCGATCTGCCGCGCTGCAAGGCCAGCCTTTCCCCGCACTGCGTAAAACCTTTGCTCATGTTGATGCCATGGTCGCCATCGCCAATAGCACCATCGATTTCGCTCAGATATTCGCGGTTGCGGTTGATCGCGACGATCAGATCTTCGACCACCCAATCCGCCTGCGTCATATCGAAATCGTCCTTCATTCCCGTTCTCCGATTGTCAACCCCATGGACTCACAGGGATAGGACATGCATTGATCGAGCTCATCATCCAGGCGCATCAGTGTCAAAGTGACGCCCATCATTTCCAACGAGGTAAACAGATTTCCGACCAGCGAATGGCGCACTTCAATGCCGGCCTCATGCAAATAATCGACGACATCTGCGTAGAGAATGTATTGCTCCATCAATGGCGTTGCCCCCAGACCGGAAATCAGCACCGCGACCTTGTCGCCGCGAACGAAAGGCAAGTCCTGCAGGAGCTTGTCCAGCATGAGCCTGGCCATGTCCTTTGCCGGCACCACGCTTTGCACCAGCACACCGGGTTCGCCGTGATGCCCGATGCCGACCTCCATTTCGCCTTGCTTGATGACAAAATTGGCTTTGCCCACGGCCGGAATCGTGCAAGCAGACAAACCGATGCCGATGGAGCGCGTGTTATCAATGGCCTTTTGCGCAGCCGCGACGACCTGCTCGAGACTGGCCGTCTGCGCCGCTCTGGCAGCGCCTACCTTCCACATCAAGATCTCGCCCGCGACGCCGCGCCGTTTGCTCATCTCATCAGCGTGCGCCGATGCGGCATCGTCATTCGCAACAACCGTCCGGACTTCGATGCCGGCTCGTTCCGCCATCTTCATCGCCATTTTCACGTTCATATTGTCGCCAGCGTAGTTCCCGTACAGGCAAGCGATACCGGCACCGCCATCAGCTGCCTGAAACGCATCGAAGAACGACTTTGCCGTAGGCGAGGAAAATACTTCCCCCACAGCCACTGCATCCACGAGATTGCGACCGACATAGCCGATGAAGGCTGGCTCATGGCCGGAGCCGCCGCCGGTAACGATTGCTACGCGTCCCTTGAGCGCCGCCGCCGCGTGGCGCACCACACGCGGGTTTTGCGGCCAGAGCGATAATTCCGGACGCGCGGCGACGATGCCGCGCAACATATCTTCGACCACCATGTCGGGATGATTGATGACTCGATTCATTGGGATTCCTTATACTTGCCGTCATCCAGCGAGGCTGGCGACGATCGTGATTGTTATGGCGACGGCGCTGGGCAATTGCTCCGACCAAGGGGTTCGGCTATTGCACCGAATAACCGCCGTCAATGAGGATATTTTCGCCAGTGATCATGGCTGCCTGTTCGCTGGCCAGATAGGCAATCAGGCAGGCGACTTCCTGCGGCTGCGCGAAACGGCCCGCAGGTATTCTTCTGCGCATTTCTTGCCCCGCGGCACCTGCCCAGGCTTGTTTCCCGAGTTCCGTTTCGACCACTGTCGGCGAGACGGCGTTGACAGTGACACCGTCCCTCGCCCATTCCAGCGCCAGCACCTTGCTCATACCGACCAAGCCGGCCTTGCTGGCGCAATAAGCCGCGTGACGTTCGAGGCCGATCACGCTGGCCTGGGAAGCAAGATTGACGATACGGCCATACGCCTGCCGCCGCATCGCGGGAGCCACCGCTTGCGCCAGCAGGAATGGCGCCTTGAGATTGATTGCCATGGTGGCATCCCAGGCTGCCTCCGACAAACTGTCAGCCGCCTCCAGCAAGGCGACGCCGGCGTTATTGACCAGTACGTCGATACGGCCGTAGCGCGCCATGACTTGTTTCATGACCTGGGCGATGCCTTCGGGGTCCGTCACGTCAAGCACACAGCCAAGATGGCGGTCGATACCGCCCGTCAGGCGTGTGGCGACCTGTATCACCTCCGTCTGACGATCCAGCAATACCACTTGCGCGCCGCAAGACGCGAACAACTCGCTCACCGCCAATCCAATACCGCTGGCAGCGCCGGTCACAATGGCGACGCGACCGGAAAAATCGTATCCCTGTTTGGGTGATGCATTCATTGCCGACATCTCCCGGTAGTCACTTCTTTACTTTTTTCAGGAACGCGTCGGCGTTCGCCGGCACGATTGCAGTCCAAGGCACGCTGTACGACTTAGCCGTGCCGTCGCCCCAAGGCATGGTGCCGATGTATTCGCGCCAGATCGGCGAGCGCGGTTGGTAGGACGCTCCCTTGAGCGTCCGCAACGCGACATCCAGCGCGCCCTGCGCCTGTGCTTGCGCATCCTGAAAATTAGTCGTCATCTCGCCGCGTTTGACAGCCTGAATCGCGGCGGCAATGCCGTCAACCCCAACGACGGGAATGGTCTTGATATCGATACCCTTGGATTTAATCGCCTGGACCGCGCCCAGCGCTTCATCGTCATTTTGGGCAATGACGCCGTTGATCTTGCCCGGATAGGCCGTCAACCAATTTTCCATCAAGCTCATGGACTCGGCGCGTGACCAGTTTCCGGTCTTTCGGGCGAGTACTTTGACATCTTTGTATTTAGAGAGAATCTCGTCATTGCCCTTGCCCCGCTCAATCTGTGCGGACTGGCCGATAGGCCCTTCGATCATCACGATATTTCCCTTGCCGCCGATCGCCTTCATCAGGGCCTCGGCTTCCATGCGACCGGCGACCACGTCGTCATTGCCGACGTACGACGTCAATACGTCTCCCAGCACTCTGGCATTGGATCCGATCACCGGAATGCCGGCCTTGATCGCCTTTTGCACAGGCGCGGCACCGGCTTTGAGGTCGATCGGCACAAAAATGATGGCGTCGTACTTCTGCGTGATCATGGTATCGAACTGATTGCTTTGCGTGAGCGCATCGTAATTACCGTCGAAGATGGTGATCTGCACCGAACCGTCCTTGACTGCGGGATGCGCCTTGAGGTGATTGCTCCACATTTGCATGAACTCGCCTTTCAGGCCGTACACGGCAGCGCCAATGCGCAAGGGCCTGTCCTGCGCATGAACGGACAAGGAAAGAGTCAGGCCCAATCCACACAGGACGGCAAGTTTTTTCAACGAAATCATGATGGTCTCCAAGGATGTTGGGCGGATTACTGCTTTTTGCGAGAGACGTCCAGCAATACGGCGCCCACAATAATCACGCCCTTGATAACTTGCTGGTAGTAGGAAGAAACGCCAAGTAAATTAAGGCCGTTGTTGATCACACCAATGAGCAAAGCGCCCACCACCGTGCCGCCTAACGACCCAGTACCGCCCGACAGGCTGGTGCCGCCAATCACCACTGCGGCAATGGCGTCCAATTCATAGGACACCCCTGCCTGGGGCAAGGCGGCCGTGGTGCGGGCCGCCAGTAAGATTCCGGCAAGGGCTGCCAGAAAACCGCTGACCACATACACTGCGAAAAGTACTTTGCGCGTGCTAATCCCGCTGGTCTTGGCGCTCTTGGAGTTGCCGCCGACGGCGTAGATATAGCGTCCGTAGATGGTATAGCGCAGGACAAACCAACTGATCGCGATCACTGCAACAAAAATCAGGATGGGTACCGGAACTTGCCATACGTGGCCGGCGCCGATTGCCAGAAAATCGTCGGGCAAATCCGATACCGGCATGCCATCGTTGTAGATGTAGGTCAAACCACGCGCGGCGCTAAGCATGCCCAGGCTGGCGACAAATGGCGGCACTGACAAGCGCGCCACCAACAATCCATTGACAGCACCGAGCAACGCACCGACGCCGAGCCCCACCAACAAGCTCATCGTCAGGCCGTAGGTGCTGTCGCCGGCAACCAGCCAGGCGCTTACCATCCCCGCGAAGGCGAGTATGGCGCCTACCGATAAATCGATGCCGGCGGTAAGGACCACAAAGGTCATGCCGATGGCGAGGATACCGTTGATGGAGGTCTGCCGAAGAATGTCGGCCCAGTTGCCCCAGCTCATGAAGTACTGATTACTGAACGATAAAAAAATGCATAGTGCAATCAACGCCGCCAAAATGCCGTAGCGCGCATAGAACTGCTGCAAACTGAAGCCAGGTGTGGGGGAAGGCAGAGCGATAGGAGTGATCTTGATATTCATCACGAGGCCAAATGTAAGAGTTCTTCTTGGGTTGAGGTATGTCCGTCCAACATCGCGACCACGCTGCCGGCCTTGAAAACGGCGATCCTGTCGCTGACGTCCAGCACTTCCTGCGCCTCCGAAGAAACCAGAAGCACCGCGCCGCCGTTCTCCGCAAACTCATTGATGAGCTGATAGACCTCCCGTTTGGCACCCTCGTCTATGCCGCGCGTCGGTTCATCGCACATCAGACACACGGGCTCGGTCGACAGGCAGCGCGCCAGTACGACTTTCTGCTGATTGCCGCCGCTCATTGAAGACACGGGCAGATTCACGGAACTGGTCTTCATGCGAATGCGCTTCACCATGTCGCCGGCCAGGCGGTTCACGCGCTGCCGGTCGATCATGGCCAGACGAGACAGGCGCCGGTAGGCCGACAATGCGATGTTGTCGCGGATCGAGGCCGTGAGCACCAGGCCGGTTTCCTTACGATCTTCGGTGACAAGTGAAATGCCCGAGGCGATGCTCCTGCCGGGATTGCCAACGGGCAGCGGCACGCCCCGCAAGAAAATACCCCCGTTGTCCGGCCTGGTAAGCCCGTAGATGCAATTGAGATATTCGCTGCGCCCGGCCCCCATCAGACCGTAGATACCCAACACCTCTCCGGCGTGTACACGCAATGAAATTTCGTTGAACTCACCGTTTCGGCTCAGGCCTTCGGTCTCCAGTACCGCCTTGCCTGCGTCCCGGCGAGATCGTGTTGCGGTTTGCAACTTGCGGCCAACGATCGCGGTAACCAGTGCCGCGCGGTCGATGTCTGCGATGCGTCCATTTTCAACAAAGCGGCCGTCGCGAAACACCGTATAGTCATCGGCGATCTGGAATATCTCGGACAAGCGATGGGAGACATAGACGATCCCCGTACCCTGGGCCGTGAGACTGCGGATCGCGTTAAACAACACTTCCGTCTCGCGCTCGCCGATCGCCGACGTCGGCTCGTCCATGATCATGACGTCGCAATCGCGGCTGAATGCCTTGGCGATTTCGACCAGTTGCACTTGCGCCAGACTTAATGAGGACATGCGCAGACGTGGATTGACGGGAAATTGCAAACGTTCGAGCAAAGCCTGCGCTTGCCGCAGCATGGTCTTGAAATCGACGCAGATTCCGGCAGTGCGCGGCTCCCGTCCGAGATAGATATTTTCCGCAACCGTCATACCCGGGATCGGCGACAGCTCTTGCGTAATCATGGCGATCCTGCTTTCCAAGGCCTCTGCCGGCGTCGCAAAATCCACTTGGCGACCATGAAGAAAAATCTCGCCGTCATCGCGACGGAGCACGCCCATCAGGATATTCAGGAATGTAGACTTGCCGGCACCGTTGCCGCCACATAGGGCATGCACGCTTCCCGGCCGCAACGCCAGACGACCGTCCGTCAATGCAGGAATCCCCTGAAAGGATTTTTTTACCCCGTTCGCCTCAAGAAGCAGTGGTGCCATGATTTGTCTCCAGCAATTAACATTTGATCTTTACAGATCTTTTTTTCATTGAAATCCATGGTAGCAAGCGCGATTTTTAGCTGTCAATTGCGTTTTAAAAACTCTGAAGAATTTCGAATAAAAACGAACATAACGACAAATAAAAACAATATGAGGACAATAAGAAGAAAATAGCTGTTTATATTGCTTGACTTCGTCACGATCAAAAATGAAAATTTGACTTGTCGCGATCATTTTTTCACCACATCCACCGACGCGACGAGAAAGGAAAATATCGTGGAAATCGCCATCGGCTGTGACGAAGCAGCGTTCGAACTGAAGGAAATCATTAAGCAGCATCTGACCGGCAAAGGTCTGGCGGTCATCGACTTCGGCACCTATGACACACAGCCGGTCATTTATCCGGATATCGCATTCGCGGTGGCCGAGGCCGTCATGGAGCACCGTTTTTCCCGCGCCATATTGCTCTGCGGCACCGGCATCGGTATGGCGATCTCAGCCAACAAAGTGCCCGGGATGCGCGCCGCCCAATGTCACGACACTTATTCGGCTGAACGAGCCAGCAAAAGCAACAACGCCCAAATCATTACGCTGGGCGCGCGCGTGGTGGGCCCCGAACTGGCAAAGTCGATTGTGGATACGTGGCTGTCATCCGAATTTTCCGGCGGGCGTTCCGAGTCGAAGCTCAATCGCATCCGCGAATACGAAAGCAGCCTGCAAAAACAAAAATGAACGACAATCCGGACACGAAGATCCGGATTTCAGGGAGAGAAGAAATGAAAGGACCAGCAGATGTCGACCGATGAGCTGACGCGGCTCGCGACGCTCTACTACGTAGACGGACTGACGCAGGACGAATTGTCCAAACGATTTTCGATTTCACGCCCGACTATCGGCCGCATGCTCAAACGTGCGCAGAGGGAAGGCATCGTAGAAATTCGCGTGCGCCATCACCCCGGCGACACCAGCCAGCTCGAGCATGCGCTGATGGCACGCTTCGGAATTGAGCGCGCCATCATCTCGATCAATCACAAGGATCAGGAAAGCCAGCGTGAACTCCTGGCTGGCCTGGTCGCCAGCCATCTGGACCGTATTCTCGCCAACGACATGATCGTGGCGGTCGGCATGGGTCGCAACATCAGCGCGGTCTCCAAGCATGCGGTTTCGTCGATGCAACGCAATTTGACCTTTGTCTGCGCCATCGGAGGCTCCTATCGCGGCGGCGAAACGATGAATTCCGATCATATTTGCCGTCGCCTTGCCGCACGGTTTGGTGGCGAAAGCGAAACCCTTTATGCACCTGCCCTGGTCAGCGATCCCCAGGTGCGCGGCAGTCTGCTCGCCAATGACACCGTCAAGCAAACCTTGGATAAAGCGCAGCGGGCGCACATTGCACTGATCGGCATCGGCGATATCAACGAAGACAGCAACATGGTGCGTATGGGCTGGTTTTCACCGCAGGAGATTCTTGAGGTCAAACACATGGGCGCCGTTGGCGACATGATGGGTTACGATTTCATCAACATGAATGGAGAGCCGGCCCAGACATCCCTGCAAGCACGCGTAATCGGTCTGACTCTGGACGACTTGCGGCGCATCCCCAACGTCATCGCAGTTGCCAGTGAAAACTCAAAAACCACGGCAGTCCTCGGGGCGCTGCGCACAGGCGTCATCAATACCCTGGCCACGACAGAAACAATTGCGCAGTCCATTCTGACGCTGGAAGAAGCCACACGTCCGCGCGAAAAATAGACGTTCCCGGCAAAACGCCCTGTCCGCAACAGCCGACAGGGCGCTCTTCATACCTGTTCCATATCGCTTATGCGCGAGGATTGCGTTGCAACGAAGCGATGCGCGATTCGATAGTCGGATGGCTGGAGAACAAACCCATCCACGAACCACGACCGGCGATGCCGGAAGCCTGCAGGTTTTGCGGCAAGCCGTCCGCTTCCATGCCGCCGAGGCGACGCAAGGCGCCGATCATCGGCGTCGGCGAGCCCATCAGTTTTGCGGCGCCGGCGTCGGCGCGGTATTCGCGCTGGCGCGAGAAGTACATGACGATAATGCTGGCGAGGATGCCGAACACGATTTCACACACCACCACCGTGACCATGTAGCCGATGCCGGGACCCGATGACTGTTCGTTGTTGCGCCGCAGGGCCGAATCGACGAAGTAGCCGACGATGCGGGCGAAGAACATGACGAAGGTGTTCACCACGCCCTGGATCAGCGTCAGCGTAACCATGTCGCCGTTGGCGATGTGCGCGACTTCATGGGCCAGCACGGCTTCCACTTCTTCCCTGGTCATGCCTTGCAGCAGGCCGGTCGACACTGCCACCAACGAATTGCTTTTGCTGGCGCCGGTGGCGAATGCATTGGGCGGACCGTCGTAGACGGCGACTTCGGGCATCGTCAGGCCGGCGCGCGTGGCGAGACGATTGACGGTGTCGACCAGCCACACTTCGGTGGAGTTCTGGGGATGTTCAATGACGCGCGCGCCGGTCGACCATTTGGCGATGGTCTTGGACAGCAGCAGCGAAATGAACGAGCCGCCGAAACCCATCAGCGCGCAGAACATCAGCAGCATGCCGAAGTTGAGGCCGTTGGCGGTCATGTAGCGATTGATGCCGAGGATGCTGGCGGTAACGCTCAGCACCAGCATCACAGCCAGGTTGGTGACGAGGAAAAGAATGACGCGTTTCATGATGCTTCCTATGCAAAGAGAGCGCGACCGTCTCTGGACGATCGTCGCGGAAAAAAGGATTCGGATAACGGATGTCGCCGCGTCAAGGCGTCAAGCAGTGGACGCGGACAGGAGATCAGGCGGCCGGGGGCGGCCGCAGTAAGTCGATGAATGCGGACGTGCCGCCACTCACACAGGGATACAGATGGGGAAAGGGTTGCCAGTCCAGCGGCAAGGTGGCGAGGGGGACCGGCAGGGTCTGGTCTTCCAGGTCGGCTTGCACCTTCCAGGGATCAAGGCTGGCATCGGCCTGGTCTCCGGTTGTCTGCACGGTCGCCAACGAATCCGCGTCGGCATCAGCATCAGCGTCGGCGCGTTCCACCGCGGAATCCGAACCATGGCTTGCCGCATCAAAGACGCTCACGATTGCTTCGTCTGCGGTCGTCAAAGGCTCAAGCGTCCCCGCAAACAATTGCAGGGGAAACAGGAATGCCAGCAACAAAAAGCAGAATCGGCGCATGAGCAAGGCAATAGGGACCGCAGGGATAACGTTAAAACCGCTGAAAAAATCGGGAGGACAAGGGCCGCATTATACGCAAAAGCTGCCGGCCAAGTTACCCACAGAAAATGTGGCCAACCCTGTTAATAACTTGTTTATGACCACGCGCAAGCCGCATGGGTTCAAGCTTTCGACGATTGAGTGAAACTTGCTCAGGAAGCCCTGCGGGCGCAGTTTGGGCTCTGTTCCTGGCCCGATAACGGTAGCGTAAAACAAAAACGCGCGTCTGAAACGCGTGCTTTGTTTTTTTACAGTTTCAGCGTCAGCACTTCGCCGAACGCAATCGCATGTGCATTGACTGCGGCATGCTCGGCCATCTTGGTGACCGCCAGACCAAGTGCACGCGCCTGCAACAGACGGATCGTGCCGGCATGGCAGACCACGATGGCCTGGCTCTGGCCGCGCTGTTGCAAGTCGCTGCAGAAGGCGTCAACGCGCTGCGCCACGTTGAGGACATTCTCGCCGCCGCCGGGTCGATAGCCGACCACGTCGCTGGCCCAGGCATCGATTTCCGCACGCGGCAAATCATCCCAGGCGCGCTGTTCCCAAATGCCGAAATGCATTTCCATCAGGCGCGGATCGTAGCGCACCGGACCGGCATTGAGTGCGAGCGCCAGCGGCTCGGCCAGGAATACGCAGCGTTGCAATGGACTTGAGTACACCGGCACATGCGGCGGCAGCGCAGGTTTGACCTGCCCGAGCACCTTGGCGCATTCTTCTTCGGTCACGGCCAGATCGCTGCTGCCGTAGCAAAGGCCTTTGTCGATAACCGGCTGGGGGTGGCGAATGAGATGCAGCAACATGGTCGACCTTTCTGTTTATGAATGGGAAGCCGGCGACACTGACATTGACACTGACGCTGCGGCCAGCAGGCCCAGGTAGATCGCGACTTCGCTGAATTGTTGGACGGCGCCGAGACAGTCGCCGGTATAGCCGCCGATGCGGCGCTGAAATTTTCGCGCAAGGAACCAGGTTGCGGCGCCGCCGAGCAACATGGCCAACAGGAGCGCCTGCAGCGCCAACCATCCCGCCGCGACGCACACGACGAGCGGCAATGCTGCGGTAACGACGGCGACGGCAAATTCGCCATTGCTCATGCTTTGCGCCAGCGGCTTGACCTTACCCTCTTCACGTACATACGGCATGCGCCAGATCAGCGCCGCGGCAAAACAACGCGACAAGGGATGGGCAATCAGCAAGGCCGGTATCACCTGCAGCGCCGGCAACGACGTGAGGCCGGCGAGCTTGGTCGCCAACAGCAGCACGATGCCGATCACGCCGTACGCGCCGACGCGCGAGTCGCGCATGATCTCAAGCACGCGCGAAGGCTGCATGCCGCCGCCGAAACCATCGCAGACGTCGGCAAAGCCGTCTTCATGGAAAGCGCCGGTCAGATAGATCCCGGCGGCGGTCGACAGCAACACTGCCACCACTTGCGGCAACCACAGCGCCGCCAGCCAGTACACGACGGCGCATGCCAGTGAAACAATGATCCCGACCGCGGGAAAATAACGTGCCGCGTGTTGTAGCCAGGCGGCGTCGAAACCGATCCAGCCCGGCGCCGGCAGGCGCGTGAAAAATTGCAGCGCGGTGAAGAACAGCTGCAGCTGATAGCGCAGGCCGCCTGATGGCGTAGGCGTGGGCGCGACGGCCATGTCAGGCGCTCTTCTCACTGACTTGCGCCGATGAAAACGTCGCCATCTGCGCCAGGAAATTGACCGCTGCATGCAGCAATGGCAAGGCCAGCGCGCTGCCGGTGCCTTCGCCCAGACGCAGATCAAGCTGCATCAAGGGGCGCGCGTCGAGATGCTGCAGCATGCGGCGGTGGCCGTGCTCATCCGAGCAATGCGAGAACAGGCAATAGTCGAGGATATTCGGCTGCAATTTTGCCGCTACCAGCAAGGCCGAGGTCACGATGAAGCCATCGATCAACAGCACCATGCGGCGCTCTGCGGCCTTGAGCATGGCGCCGGCGATCATGGCGATTTCAAAGCCGCCGAAGGTGCGCAGTATTTCCAACGGCGCGTCCGCATCGGCGTGCAGCGCAACCGCTTGCTCGATGACCTGCTGCTTGTGAAGGATGCCGTCGTTGCCCAGGCCGGTGCCGGCGCCGACACATTCCGCAGCGGCTATGCCGGTGATCTTGTGCATGATGGCTGCGGCCGCAGTAGTGTTGCCGATACCCATTTCACCGAAGCCGATGACGTCGACCGGCATTGCCGCCACCAAGTCCATGCCGTGCTGCAACGCTTGCTCGCATTGCGCCGCGCTCATGGCAGGCTCTTGCGCGAAGTTGCGCGTGCCAGGTCCGAGCTTGCGCGAAACCAGTCCTTCGCGCTCGCCAAACTCATGATTCACGCCGGCGTCGACGATATGCAGCGCGCAATCGTTCTGGCGCGCGAATACATTGATCGCCGCCCCCTGCTGCAGGAAATTCTCCACCATCTGCCAGGTCACGCTTTGCGGATAGGCCGAGATGTTTTCCGCCACCACGCCGTGGTCGGCCGCGAACACCATGACCGCGGTGCGGTCGATGCGCGGCATGGGCGATTGCTGGATCAGGCCAATCCGGTGCGCAACAAATTCCAGCACGCCAAGGCTGCCCCGCGGTTTGGTCTTGTTGTCGATCGCGGCTTGCAAGGCCGAAGCCAGCGCAGCGTCGTGCGTGGAAGCTAATTGTGGAATGCGCATAGCAGGATCACGATGCCGTGACCGGAAAATGGGAACTGGTTTGAAAGGACGTCAGTATAAGAGATAGCGGCGTCTTGCGAACAAATGTGCCGCCATGAACTCCCGATCTTTACATTCGATGCGCGTATCCGATATCACCGTGGAACGACGGAAGATATCAATGTGTCAACATTCATTGCAAACGGATTGCGGGAGGAACGGAAAAAATGCCGTTTCTCGCCGGCATGCGGGAAAAACGGCATTTCGCTTTTTGCTTTCCGCTTGCGGCTGCCTCGTTCAAGGCGCCGCTATCAACAAGTTATTTACCCAGTGCTTTGATGAGGGCGGCAGTCAGGTCTTCGATGACGAACTTCGCCACATAGCCGTCAGCGCCGATGTTCTTGACGTGTTCTTCATTGGCCGAGCCCGACAGCGATGAGTGAATCACTACAGGAATTGCTTTCAGACCGTCGTCGCGCTTGATGTTGCGGGTGAGTGTGAAGCCATCCATCTCCGGCATCTCGAGATCGGTCAACACCATTGCCACGCGATCGGTAATGGGCACGCCCTGAGACTTGGTTTCCTTGTAGATGTCCTGCAGCTTTTCCCAGGCTTCCTTGCCGGTCTTGCACATCACGAACGGCAGGCCGAGCGCCTTCAGACCGCTTTCGACCAACGAACGGGCGACTTTGGAATCGTCTGCCGCGAGGATGATCGAACCGGGCTTGAGCTGGATATGTTCCAGGCCCGTCATTTCCATGTCGCGCTCGGTCGGCATGATTTCGTGCAGGATCTGTTCAACGTCGAGCACCTGCGCCAGACGGCTGCTGCTGAGGTCGTCGTCGAGACGGGCGATGCTGGTGACGAAGTTGCCGCCGGCCTTGGATTCGGCCGACAGGACCTGGCTCCATTCCAGCCGCACAATTTCATCGACCGATTCCACCGCAAACGCTTGCGTACTGCGCGCGTATTCGGTGACCAGCAGGATGTTAAGGCCACTATTGGGCACACAGCCGATCACGGCCGGCAAATCGATCACGGAGATGATCTGGCCGCGGATGTTGACCATGCCGAGCAGCGGCGAACGCGTGCCGGCGGCCTTGGTGATCTCCTGCATCGGGACGATTTCGCGAATCTTGAATACATTGATGCCGAACAGCTCGGAACGCACGCCGTATGGGTCCGTGCCCAGACGGAACAGCAGCAGTTCGAATTTGTTGGAGCTGGTGAGGTTAGTCCTCTCGTCGATCTCTTTTTGAAATGCATCCATTGCCTGTCCCCCCGTTTGTTATGAACCGCCCTCGCCGATCGATACGTCAATGTAGAGTGTAATTGCATAAAAGACAATTACATCCAAAGAAATACGACATAAATCTGACAATACGGGGGGAGACTACCTGCGCAACGGAGGTGCAACGCCGCGTGCGCGGGGCCGCAAGCGGATGACATGTGCAACCGGGACAAAAGCGAACCAAAGGCCAGTCGCGGGCAAGCTGCCCGATTTATTGACGCCGGGCATGCAGTACAGCTGGAACATCGTTCGGAAAATTGTGAATTCGTTTACCGATCACTGAACATCTTCCTGTAGGCCATCGGGGACAACGAATAGCGCTTCTGGAACTGCTGGCGAAAGGTCGATGTTGAGGAAAAACCGATCAAGCGCGCGATCTCTTCAATGGAAATCACCGTGTTTTCCAGGTAGTCGACGGCTTTGGCCAAGCGCTCAAGCACCAGCCATCTGACAGGCGTCGTTCCCATCGCCGACGTGAACCGTCGCAGGAATGTGCGCCTGCTCATGTTCACGAACCTTGCCATCTCTTCGATCGAGTAGGTCTTGGCAAGATGCGCCCGCATTTCATCGAGCAAGCTCCCCAGCTTGCCTGCCTCGTGCAACTCCGGCACGGCGTGCTCAATGAACTGCGCTTGCCCGCCGTCGCGATGAGGGGTCACGATCATTCGCCGCGCGACGACGTTGGCAGCCTTTGTTCCAAAGTCTCTGCGGATAAGGTGCAGGCAAAGATCGATGCCTCCCGCCCCACCTGTGGAACTCAATATGTCGCCGTCGTCGACATACAGTACATCCGGTTGAACGATGACATCGGGATAGTGTTGTGCCAGGTGAAGTGCCTGCTTCCAATGCAAAGTCACTTTACGCCCGTGGAGCAAGCCTGCCGCCGCCATCACCGCCACGCCGGAGCAGATCGACATGATGCGGGCGCCCTTTTTGTGCGCGACTTGCAACGCCTCGCTAAGATGTTGTGGCACAGGCGCATCCAGACCTCTCCAGCCAGGTATGACGATGGTTCCTGCCTGCTTGATGAGTTCGCAGTCCCCATCAGCCAGAAAGCGGATGCCTGCCGTCCCCCGCAGCGGCCCCTCGTCTACTGCCGCGACTGCAAACCGATACCAGTTGGCGCCCATCTCCGGGCGATCAAGGCCAAAGACCTCTACCGCGATGGCAAACTCGAATGTACATAAACCATTGTAGGCAACAACGACCACCAGGGGATTGGCGAGCTTGGGGAGACTCAACTGCTCCGGCACGAACTTGGCGAATTTTGGCATCAACCAGACTTTTCTATTTTCATACAGTTAGAGACAATCTTTCATAATAACGACAACGAACACAATTGCATACAGGTTGGGAACTCTATTGGCGGCAGAAAATAATCAAACGCTAGTTAGAGGAAGGGAATGAATGTCTTGTTCGTTTTTCTGCTTCGCGAATACTAAAAATTTTCATCGTTCGGCATCATAGCTTCCTCGCGAAGGCCATCTCGCCGTGATGTCCATCCAGACTCAAGCCAAGGATGGATTTTCCGTTTCCCTACAGGCGATCGAAAACCCCGGAAGCTCAACAATCCAATAGCAAACTTACCGTAAGCACGTCGTTAATCTGCTTCAGATCTGCCTTTCACCCCTGACGCAACTGGAAGCGAGGTGAATTGCAATGCAGAATCCGTGTCAATTTTTACGACCAGTAATGAGAGGAATAGCCATTGAGGATAAGGGACGGATTCGCATATGGGCTGCGAGTGTTAATAAAAAATATCAAAAATGCGAAAGGTTTCTAGCCCATGTTTACGATTTATGACTGCATCGTGTTCAAGCACGATCTGCGGCTCGTCGTCCTTGCCGCCGTCATTTGCACCATCGCTTCCTTCACGGCAATCAATCTCCTGCACCATGTCAGCCGATCAAGCGGATTCGTGCGCAGAGTCTGGCTCTGTGTGGCGGGCATCGCCACCGGCTTTGGCATCTGGGCGACGCATTTCATCGCCATGCTGGCCTACTCGCCTGGCATCCAAAGCGGCTACAACATCGCCCTGACTCTGCTCTCGTTGATCGCAGCCATCGTGTTGACGATAGCGAGTTTTGCAGCGGCCTCCTCCCCCAACCTGAAGTACGGACGCTGGCTTGGCGGCGCTCTGGCAGGCGGGGGCATTGCCGTGATGCATTACACGGGCATGGCGGCATTTGAAATCGCCGGCCGGATTCTCTGGAATATGCCGCTGGTGGCGGCCTCCGTCATCCTGGGCGCAAGCTTCGGCGCAATATCGCTGCCCGTCGGACTACGCGCGAAAACCTATACGTCGATCTCGATGGGAGCGCTGTTGTTGACGCTCGCCATCTGCAGTCATCACTTCACGGCCATGGCTGCCGCGGTGCTGGTGCTCGATCCCGGCGTCTCGGTATCGCCCAACGCCATTCCGACCTCTTGGCTGGCGATCATGGTGACGATCGCCAGCTTCACCATTTTTTTGCTGACCTTCGCCGGCTTCGCACTCGACATCCGGGAGCGGCGCCAGGCCCAATTGGCAATCGATCGTCTCAACAGTCTCGCAAACGCCGCTTTCGAAGGTCTGCTGGTATGCGAAGACAACGTGATCACGACGGCCAATATCAGCCTTGCCAATTTGGCCGGCTGCAGCGTGGATCAACTGGTTGGCGCCAATCTGATGTCGATTCTTCCCGACCCCGGGGCGGCGCGGAACTGCCTGGGCAGTAATTCCAGCATTGCTTTCGAAACCATGCTGCAGCCTGTTGTCGGCGCGCCCTTCGCAGTGGAGGCGTTCTCCCGGCCTGTCATCTATGGAAACAGGCAGAAAATAGTCGTGGCTATTCGCGATCTGAGGGATCGCAAAAAGGCGGAAAAGGATATTTATTTCCTGGCTCACCATGACACATTGACGGGTCTTTCCAACCGCAATGCTTTCAACCAGAGATTGCAGCAATTGCTCGAAGAGCATGCTCCCGGCGGGCAGCACGAGGATAAGTGCATGGCGGTGTTGTGCCTGGACCTGGACAGGTTCAAGGAGGTCAATGACCTGTTTGGCCACGCCGCCGGCGACAAACTGCTCCAGACCGTGGCATATACGGCCAAGCTGGTGCTGCGCCAGGGGCAAATGATGGCCCGCCTCGGCGGCGATGAATTCGCCATCATCGCGCCGGGCCTTGGCGACCCGAAGCAAGCGGGTCGGATCGCGCAGGAGCTCATCAATGCATTCAAGGCCGAGAATCAACGCGTTTCGACGTCGAGCGCGATGATATCGGCCAGCATCGGTATTGCCGTGTTTCCAAATGATGCGGGAGACGACACGTCGTTGATGAGCTGCGCCGACACGGCGCTTTATCGCGCTAAATCGGACGGACGCGGCGTCTATCGATTCTTTGAAGAGGCGATGGGCGAACAGGTCCGGGATCGCCGCAAGATTGAGCACGACTTGCGGTTTGCCATCACCCGGAATGAACTCTCCCTTGTCTATCAGCCACTGGCGCAAATCATCGGTCGTGAAGTGCTCGGTTTCGAGGCGCTGCTGCGCTGGCAGCATCCCGAGCGGGGCAACGTCCCGCCCGGCGTTTTTATCCCCATCGCCGAGGAATGCAATCTCATTTTGCACATCGGCGAATGGGTTTTGCGCGAAGCATGCCAGCAAGCAGCGACCTGGAACAACCCGTTGAGCCTGTCGGTCAACGTCTCCGCGGCGCAACTGCATAGCCCGGGATTTGTGCAATCCGTTGGGGATATCCTGGCCCAGACCGGCTTGCATGCAAACCGCCTTGAGCTGGAAATCACGGAAACGGCCTTGATCCGCGACCCCGGCAGGGCTCTGACCATGTTACGCCAGCTCAAGGAGCTGGGCGTCCGCATCGCCATGGATGATTTCGGAACCGGTTATTCCTCGCTGTCCAATTTGCGCGCCTTCCCGTTTGACAAGATCAAGATCGATCAATCGTTCATCAAGTCCGTCAACGTCAACAAGCAAGCCGCCGCCATCGTGCGCGCGGTACTCGGCCTGGGGCGCGGCCTGGAACTGCCGGTCATCGCGGAAGGCGTCGAAACCGAAGAAGAGCTTGCATTCCTGCGCGCGGAATCCTGCCAGGAGGCCCAGGGCTACCTGTTGGGCCCGCCGCAATCCATTGGCGTTTTCAGGCACCTCACGCACCTCGCCGAAGCCCCGAGCCCGTGCCTGCCCCCTTCCCTGCCAGCGGCTGGGGCCATGCCCACACCACTGCCGGGAGCATAGACGAATTGAGACAGATAACGATCAATCACAACGCTGACAAGGCAAGAACGGACGAACAATGCACGATATGAGTTCCTTTTTCATGGCGTCTTCTCATCATGGATCGCTGGTGCACGGATCCTATGACGGCGCCCTGGTCCTGCTGTCGTTGTTCGTGTCGATTTTCTCGTCGACGATGGCGCTGCAGTCCGCACAGATCGCGCGCCGAACCAAGAATCGCCTGTATCGGCACACGGCGATCGCCACCGGCGCGGTCGCTCTGGGCGGCGGTATCTGGACCATGCATTTCATCGGCATGCTGGCGTTCGAATTGCCCACGCACGTCCATTATGAAACACGCGTGACGCTGTTCTCGCTGATACCGGCCTGTGCCGCCTCGTGGTTCGCGCTGCATCGGCTGGTCCAGCACAACATCAGCAAGCTGCAGCTCGTCACCAGCGGCACCATCGTTGGCGCCGGCATAGGCGCCATGCACTACACCGGCATGGCCGCCATGCAAACACCGCTGCAAATGCGCTACGAGCCCGTGACGTTTGCCGTATCCATCGTCGTCGCCGTGACGTTGGCGACGCTGGCCCTGTGGATACGCTACGGCGTGCAGCAAACCAGCCTGAACCGCATACAACGGTTTTACGTGAGCGGCATCGTGATGGGCCTGGCGATCGCGGGCATGCACTACACGGGCATGGCGGCCGTGCGCTTCATCGGCGAACCCGGCATCGCCGGCAATGGCCTGCTGCTCAGCACCGCGTTCGCATCGCTGGGACTGTCTTCCTTCACCATTACCGTGACGGTGATGGTCGCGGCGCTCAATGGACTGATCCGTTCGCGCGAACTGTACCAGGAGGTCGACGAACACCGGTCGCGCTTGAAGGCCACCCTCGAGACGACGGTCGACGGCATCATCACCATCGACAGCAAGGGGCTGATCCAGGCCTTCAACCCAGCGGCCGAGCGACTCTTCGGCTGGCGCGCCGACGAAGTCATAGGACGCAACATCACTGTGCTGATGCCGGAGCCTGACCGATCCGGCCATGACGGCTACCTGAAGAAACACGTCACATCGGGCCAGCCTGATATTGCCGGCACCAGCCGCGAAGTCATGGGACTGCGCCGAAGCGGCGAGCACATACCGCTGCGCCTGGCAGTCGGACAGGTGCTGCTCTCGGACGAAATGCTGTTTGTCGGCTTCGTCACCGATATCAGCGAGCGCCATGCGCTGGAAGCGTCGCTGCGCGAGACGGCCGAGCGCGCCAACCATGCGGCTGCGGCGAAGAGCAGTTTCCTGGCGAACATGAGCCATGAAATCCGCACGCCGATGAATTCCATCATCGGCTTCACCGAACTGCTGCTGCAGTCCGACCTGACGCCTGCACAACGCGATCATCTGAACACGGTCCGGCAATCGTCGCGCTCGTTGCTCCGCTTGATCAACGACATCCTGGATACGACCAAAATGGAGAAAGGGCATCTGGACCTGGAGGAGACCGTGTTTTCCCTCCGGGCCATGTCCATGCAAGTCGAGTCCTCCTTGCGATTGAGCGCACATGCCAAGAACCTGACCCTGACCACGCACTACGGCGCCGATACGCCCGACTATTTCCGGGGCGATCCATTGCGGCTGCTGCAGATCCTGACCAACCTTATCGGTAACGCGATCAAATTCACCGAACAGGGAGGCGTCGATGTCTTATTCGGGCTCGAGAACGAGATGATTCACGTGCAGGTTCGGGACACTGGCATCGGGATGACGCAACAACAGGCCGAGTCCATCTTTTCTCCTTTTACGCAAGCCGATGCCTCCATCAGCCGCCGGTTCGGAGGTACGGGCCTGGGTACGACGATCGCGCGACAGCTCGCTGAACTCATGGGCGGCCGCATTGAGGTCGTCAGCGAACCCGGACGCGGCAGCACCTTTCATGTATGGCTTTCGCTACCGCAGGCCAATGCACCCGAAAACACCCATCCGGCAAAGGCCAACTGCCGCGCTCTGCCGGCACTTCGTATCCTGGCCGCCGACGACGTTGCCCAGAACCTGGAACTGCTGTCATTGGTGCTGGAAAGCCAAGGGCACTCCGTCACATTGGCCCGGGACGGCGCCGAAGCGGTGCAAAAATTCAAGGAAGGGTCTTTCGACGTCGCCCTGATGGACGTCCACATGCCCGTTATCGACGGACTCCAAGCCACGCAACTAATACGCCAGCATGAACGCACGCTGGGACTTCGCCGCATGCCGGTGATTGCCTTGACCGCCAGCGTCATGACGGAAGACCGCCGTGCCGCCCTGCAGGCCGGGATGGACGGCTTTGCCATCAAGCCCCTGGACGTGCCGCGCTTGTTCGAGGAAATCGCCATCGTGCTAGACATACCGGAGCAGGCCGAAGCGCCGGCGAGAGAGTTCCCCGCCACTCCTCTTGCCTCGCCTGTCGTCGACTGGAATCGCGGGGCAACCCTGTGGGGAAATGAAGGACGCCTGATGCTCTCGCTGCAGCAGCTGCTGGAGACGGCAGCCGAAAGATATCCCTTGCTGGCGGCCGAGGCCGAGGATATCGACTGGGAAGCGTCCCTGCTCAGCCTTCACAGCTTGCGGGGCGTAGCCGGCAACCTGGCATTGCCCGTCGTCAGCAAGCTCGCCGGCGACATGGAAGCAAAAATGAAATCCGCGCAGCATGCGGAGGCCCGGGCGCTGCTGCCGCAATTGCGCGACAGTATCGAGGCGGTACGACACGAGGTGTCCAAGCGCTACGCTGCCGAGGTCCCGACGCCGGCATCTTCGCCCGAGGACCTGCTCGTGTCGCTGCATGCTCTGCGCAAGGCGCTTGCCCGCAATGAATTGGCTGACGACATGCTGGACCGCGCATGCAGCGGACTGGAAAACAGACAACAGCGCGCACAGGCGCAATCCTTGCGCTCCGCTACGGAATCTTTTGAGTTCCGGCAGGCCCACGCGCTGGTGGAAAAACTCATCGCCGAGCACGGCAATCCGAATGAAAAAAAGTGAGCAGAAAAATGCAAAGAAACAAAGACGACTTGAACGATTCTCGTCAGACCCTCCTGCTGGTCGACGATGAACCCACCAACCTGCACGTGCTGCGCCATACGCTGCAAAGCGACTACCGCCTCCTCTTTGCAAAAAGCGGGCAGGCGGCGCTCGATCTGGCCCGTTCGGATCCTCCCGACCTGATTTTGCTCGACGTCATGATGCCCGCCATGTCGGGCTATGAAGTCTGCGCGACACTGAAACAAGAGTCGTCGATGGCGGAAATTCCCGTCATCTTCGTGACGGCCCTGGCCGACGCAGAAAATGAGCAGCAAGGATTGGAACTGGGAGCGGTTGACTACATCACCAAACCTTTTAGCCCGCACATCGTCCAGGCCCGCGTGCGCACGCATTTGTCCCTGGTCCGCGCTCAGGAGTTGCAGGAGACGCGCCTGAAAATCGTCCAGTGTCTTGGCGCGGCCGCCGAATACAAGGACAACGAAACCGGGCTGCACGTGATTCGCATGAGCAACTACGCAAAGATTATCGCGATTGCCGCCGGTTACAGCAGCCGCGAAGCGAATGATCTCTTGCATGCAGCGCCCATGCACGACGTAGGGAAAATTGGCATCCCCGACGCCATCCTGTGCAAACCGGGAGCGCTGACGGCCGACGAATGGCGAGTGATGCAACAGCATTCCGAGATCGGCGCAAAGATTATCGGCAATCACACCTCCAGAATGCTGCGGATGGCTGCATCCATCGCGTTGAGTCATCACGAAAAATGGGATGGCAGCGGCTACCCCAACAGACTGGCAAGAGACGACATACCCCATGCAGCGCGCATCGTCGCGATCGCCGATGTATTCGACGCCCTGACCAGCGTGCGCCCCTACAAGAATGCCTGGTCTCCTGAGGACGCCGCTGCCCATATCCGTAGCGAAAGCGGCAAGCATTTCGACCCTGAACTAGTGGAGATTTTTATGGAGTGCCTGCCTCAGATATTGGAGGTGCGAGCGCAATGGATGGACGAGGATGTCATCCACCGTGGCTAGCTGGCGCTCGGCAGGCGATGCCCTTCGCAAGCGCATGAGCTTCATCGTGCGGGGACACTGCCTGGGCAGGACAACAAGGAAAATTGCCGGAAATACATGTTTTTCCTGGCGGATCAGCAGCCGGGCAACACCCCGGAATGGGGTGGGAGCCGCCTCCGTCCCCCGGGTCTTGATGGGACCTCGAAAACGCTGGCCACGAAAGGATTCCGGTAGCTTGGGGAAATGAAAAAAGGAGCCGAAGCTCCTTTTTTCAGGGACTGGCAGGCGCCCAGGGGACGCCTGCAGACATAATGTGGAGCGGGAGAAGAGGCTCGAACTCTCGACCTATACCTTGGCAAGGTATCGCTCTACCAACTGAGCTACTCCCGCATGGAGTGTTTGGAGGCGGGGGTCGGGATCGAACCGGCGTAAACGGCTTTGCAGGCCGCTGCATAACCACTTTGCTACCCCGCCAGGGGACACTGAAACTGCTGTCAATTGCGATGTATTTTCAACCGGCTTCCGAAGAAGTTTTCCAGCTGACGACAAACTCTCACAATGAAAAAAGGAAGCGTTTTGCGCTTCCTTTAGTAATTCTGGAGCGGGAGAAGAGGCTCGAACTCTCGACCTATACCTTGGCAAGGTATCGCTCTACCAACTGAGCTACTCCCGCATCAACAACAGAACGCTATTATAGAGCTTCCATAGGAGAAGTCAAGCGCCACTTTTACTTTCCTGCACTTTTTTAATGAGCGGCCAGGCCTTGCGCAGGTAGTACAGCATCGACCATACCGTCAACACTGCGGCGATCAGCAATAGCCAATGGCCCCAAGCGCGCGTGTCGATTATGCCGAACAGATCGGAGTAGAACAGCAGCATCGGAATGGCGATCATCTGCGCCGTGGTCTTGATTTTTCCGAGCGAACTGACGGCCACCGATTTGGAGGCCCCGAGCTGCGCCATCCATTCACGCAACGCCGAGATGGCGATCTCGCGGCCGATGATGATGAAGGCCGTGATCGGATGTACACGGTCCAGATGCACCAGCACCAGCAGCGCGCCGGTGACCATGAGCTTGTCGGCAACCGGATCGAGGAAGGCGCCGAACGCCGAGGTCTGGTTCCAGCGCCGGGCCAGGAAACCGTCGAACCAATCGGTGGCGGCGGCCACGACGAATATCGCCGTCGACGCCACGCCCTGTTCGAAGCGCGAGAGGCCGAGCTCCGGCACATAAAACACGCCGACCACCAGCGGAATCAGGGCGACACGCAACCAGGTGAGCAAAATGGGGAAGTTGAATGGCATACGTTTATTTGTTGTCGTCGACGGGTACGCGGATTGAAATTTACCGAGATAGTATCAGAGCCGCCTCTTAAAACTTGTTATGGGTGGAAAAGCTGCTCCCGCCTCGCACTTGCAGGCGAAGCAAAAGAAATCAATAGCTCAATGCAGCTGGCGATAGATTTCTTCGGCCAGCGTGTGTGAAATCCCCTCCACCGAGGCCAGTTCATCGATGCTGGCGTCGGCAACGCCGCGCAAGCCGCCGAAGCGCGCCAGCAGCTTTTGCCGGCGCTTGGCGCCGATCCCTTCGATCTCTTCGAGCCGTGAAGTCTGCCGCGCCTTGGCGCGTTTGGCGCGCATGCCGGTGATGGCGAAGCGGTGTGCTTCGTCGCGGATCTGGGCGATCAGCATCAGCGCCGCTGATTCCTTGCCGAGCTCTTGCGGCGCGCGGCCGTCGACAAAGACCAGCGTCTCGAGGCCGACCTTGCGCCCTTCCCCTTTGGCCACGCCGACGATGAGGCTGATGTCGAGACCAAGTTCGGTGAAGACCTGGCGCGCGATTTCGACCTGGCCCTTGCCGCCGTCGATCAGCACGATGTCGGGCATGGCGCCGTCGCCGTTGGCGACTTTTTCATAGCGGCGCGTGAGCACCTGGCGCATCGCGGCGTAGTCGTCGCCGGGGGTGATGTCGTTGATGTTGTAGCGGCGATATTCGCCGTTCTGCATCGCGTGATGATGGAACACCACGCACGAGGCCTGGGTCGCTTCGCCTTGCGTGTGGCTGATGTCGAAACACTCCACGCGCAGGGCTTCAATGTCTTCCACCTCGGTGCCGAGCGCCTCGACCAGCGCGCGCGTGCGCGCCTGTTGCGAACCCTGTTCGGACAACAAGCGCGCCAGCGCGATTTCGCCGCCCTTGTGCGCCATCTCCAGCCACTGGCGACGCTGGCCCTGCGGCTGCAGCGTGAGCGTGATGCGATGGCCGCATTGCTCCATCAGCGCCAGCATCAGGGCCGGATCGTCGAACTCGGTATTGACGATCAGGTTGCCGGGGATGAATTTCTCGATGTAATGCTGGGCGATGAAGGCCTTCAGCACTTCGGCTTCGATCGACTCTTCGCCGTCGGGAATCGCGCCGTCGACATGCGTCGGGAAATAGGCCCGGTCGCCCAGATGGCGGCCGCCGCGCACCATGGCCAGGTTCACGCAGGCGCGACCGCCCTGCACGATCACGGCGATGATGTCGATGTCGGCGTCGCCGCCGGTTTCCATGGTCTGCTGATGCAGGACGCTGGAGAGCGAGGTGATCTGGTTGCGCACCGCCGCGGCCTGCTCGAACTTGAGTTCGCCGGCGTAGGCGTGCATTTTTTTCTCCAGCGCGTCGAGTACTTCGCTCTGGCGTCCGCGCAAGAATTTGGAGGCGTTCTCGACGTCGAGCGCGTAATCTTCGGTGCTGATCAGCTTCACGCACGGGCCGCTGCAGCGATGGATCTGGTGCAGCAGGCAAGGACGCGTGCGGTTGGCGTAGACCGTGTCTTCACAGGTGCGCAGCAGGAACACCTTCTGCAGGATCTGGATAGATTCCTTGACCGCCCAGGCATTCGGGAACGGACCGAAGTACTGATTCTTCTTGTCCACCGCGCCGCGGTAATAGGCCATGCGCGGATAGGCGTGGCCGGTGATCTTCAGGTACGGATAAGACTTGTCGTCGCGGAACAGGATGTTGAAGCGCGGCCGCAACGTCTTGATCAGGTTGTTTTCCAGCAGCAGCGCTTCGGCTTCGCTGCGGGTGACCGTGGTCTCGAGCCGCGCGATGCGCTCCACCATCATGGCGATGCGCGGGCTGCTCAGCGTCTTCTGGAAATAGCTCGACACGCGCTTCTTGAGGTCGCGCGCCTTGCCGACGTACAGCACGTTGTCTTCCGCATCGAAATAGCGATATACGCCGGGCAGGTGCGGCAGTTTGGCGACCGTCTCGAGGACGATCTCGCGCGGATCAACTGGCGAAGGAGACGGGATGTCAGACATGCTGGCGAAATCAGGAAAAAATCACGCGAGCGACTGCAGCAGCTTTTTCGCCGCGAGGAAGCGCCCATCCTGTTGCAGCTCATCCCATTCCGGCGCCGCGCCTTGCGGCACCAGCGCAGCGATACGCGCAGCCGAAGCCGGCGATACCTTGGTCCGCAAGCCGCTCAGCAGCTGATCCGCCTTGTCCGGCGAATTGCACATCAGCACCATGTCGCAGCCCGCCCGCAGCGCGGCATTTGCACCGTCGAGCGCACCGCCGGCGACGCTGGCGCCGTGCATGCTGAGGTCGTCGCTGAAGATCACTCCCTGGAAACCGAGATCCTTGCGCAGGATGCCCAGCCACTTCTTCGAAAAACCGGCCGGGTGCTTGTCCACCTTCGGATAGATCACGTGCGCCGGCATCACGGCGGTCAGGCTCATGCCGAGCCAGTCGTAAGGCGCGGCGTCGTCGCCGAGGATGTCCTTGAGCGGGCGCTCGTCAACCGGCAAGTCGACATGCGAATCGGCCGTGACATAACCGTGGCCGGGGAAATGCTTGCCGCAATTGGCCATGCCGGCCAGCGCCAGGCCGTGGTTGAGGCTCTTGGCCAACAACGTCACCACGCGCGGATCGCGATGGAAGGAGCGCGTGCCGATCACGGACGAGCCGCCGAAGTCGAGATCGAGCACCGGCGTGAACGACAGGTCGACGCCGCAGGCGCGCAATTCCGACGCCAGCACGTAGCCGGCCGCGGTCGTTACCTTGGTCGCCTGCAGCACGTCGCGGTCCCACAGTTCGCCCAGCGTGCGCATGGCCGGCAGATGGGTGAAGCCATCGGTCCTGAACCGCTGCACGCGGCCGCCTTCGTGGTCGACGGCAATCAGCACGCCGGGACGCGCGGCATGGATGCCTTGCGTCAGCGTCACCAGTTGTTGGCGGTTTTCATAGTTGCGCGCGAACAGGATCACACCGCCCGTCAGCGGATGTTGAATGCGGCGTATGTCTTCCGCCGTGAGCGTGGTGCCGACCACGTCGAGCATGACGGGACCGGGCGGTTGGCGTGATTGAGGTGATTGAAGTGATTGTTGCACTTGACCTGCTGCCTTCATGTTTTCTCCGCGATGACGAATGCGACCGCATAGTCCACCTCGTCGGTGATCGAGACTTGCGCGGTCAGTCCCTTTTCTTCCATCCAGGCCTTGAGCTGGCCGCTGCACACCACGACCGGCTTGCCGCTCGGTGCGTTGAGCGTCTGCATCGATCGCCAGGTCATCGGCATGCGCATGCCCAGGCCGATGGCCTTGGAAAACGCCTCCTTGGCGGCGAAGCGCGTGGCGAGGAAACTGATGCCGCGCGCTTCGACCTTGGCCTTGCGGCTCAGGTACTTGATCATTTCTTCCGGGCCGAGGATCTTTTCAGCGAAGCGGTCGCCGCGCCGCGCAAGCGTCGCCTTGAGGCGCGAAATCTGCAGGATGTCGGTACCGATGCCGTAGATCATGATCAGGCTTTTCCGGTTGCATCAAGACGTGCTCTGAGCATGATCGCCTTCATGTCGCTGACCGCCTTGTGCCAGCCGACGAACACGGCTTGCGCGACGATGGCGTGGCCGATATTGAGTTCGGCGATATCGGGAATTGCGGCGATGGCTTGCACGTTGGTGTAATGCAGCCCGTGACCGGCGTTGACCTTGAGGCCGCGACGGATGCCTTCAAGCACGCCGGCGCGTACGCGTTCCAGCTCCTTCGCCATTTCAGCCTGGTCATGCGCCTCGGCGTAGCGGCCGGTATGCAATTCGATCACCGGGGCGCCGGTTTCGGCGGCGGCCTTGATCTGCTCGTCGTCGGGATCGATGAACAGGCTGACGCGGATGCCTTCGGCCTGCAGCTGTTTCACTGCGGCTTGCACCTGGGCGAAATGGGTGACCACGTCGAGCCCGCCTTCGGTGGTGATTTCGGTGCGCTTCTCCGGCACCAGGCAGGAATCCTGCGGCTTGATGCGGCAGGAAAAATCGATCATCTCGCTGGTCACCGCCGCCTCCAGATTCATGCGCGTGCGCAGCAGCGGACGGATCGCCTCGACATCGGCGTCACGGATGTGGCGGCGGTCTTCGCGCAGATGCAGCGTGATCGCGTCGGCGCCGGCTTCTTCGGCCTGCAAAGCAGCCTGGATCGGATCCGGATAAGTGGTGCCGCGCGCATTGCGCAAGGTGGCGACGTGGTCGATATTGATGCCCAGCTCGATGGCGGGGCCGACGGGATTCAGGAAGCTCATGGAATTATCGCGATGTGCTGGGGGTGGATGGGGTGGTAGATGGCGCGTGCGTCGCTTTGGCGTCGTTGCTGACGCGGGTATCGATGGCGGCGCCCCGCTGCCAGCGCCCGTTGAACACCAGCAGCGCCAGGCCGCCGGCGATCAGGCCCCAGAAGGCGGTGCCGATGCCGAACAGCGACACGCCGGAGGCGGTCACGAGGAATGTGATGAGCGCCGCTTCGCGCTGCTTTTCATTGGCCATGGCCACGGTCAGGCCGTTGGCGATGGTGCCGAACAGGGCCAGCCCGGCGATCGCCATGATCAGCGCCTTGGGAAAGGCGGCAAACAAGGCCACCACCGTGGCGCCGGACACACCGGCAATCAGGTAGAACACGCCGGCGGCAACGCTTGCCATGTAACGCCGGGAAGGGTCCTCATGCGCTTCCTTGCCCATGCAAATGGCGGCGGTAATCGCAGCCAGGCAGATCGAGAAACAGCCGAACGGCGCCAACACCAACGTGGTCAGGCCGGTCCACGTCATCAGCGGCGACACCGGCGTGTTGTAGCCGGAGGCGCGCATGATGGCCACGCCGGGCGCATTTTGCGATGCCATGGTCACCACGAACAAGGGAATGCCGACACCCAGCAGGCTGGTCAGCGTGAACTCCGGCATGACGAATTCGGGTGTGGCGAGCGCCAGGTGGAAGCTGTCGAATTTCAACAAGCCTTGCGCACCGGCGAAGGCGGTGCCGAGCGCCAGCACCAGGATGATGGCATAGCGCGGCAACCAACGCTTGCCGAACAGGTAGGCGGCGAACATCAGCAGCACCAGGCCGAACTCGAGTTTCATGGCCACGAACACGTCCATGCCGAAACGCGCGAGGATGCCGGCCAGCATGGCGGCGGCGATGGAAATGGGAATGCGGTTCATCGCCCGCGCAAACAATCCGGTCACGCCGCAGATCGTCACCAGCGCAGCGGAAAACATGAACACTCCGATGGCCTGCGGCATGCTCAGGCCGGCCAGCCCGGTGATCAGCAACGCGGCGCCGGGCGTCGACCAGGCGGTGACGACCGGGGTGCGGTAATACAGCGACAGGCCGATGCAGGTCACGCCCATGCCCACGCCGAGCGCGAAGATCCACGAACTGATCTGGCCGGGTGTGGCGCCGGCGGCGGCGGCGGCCTGGAAGATGATGGCGGCGGAACTGGTGAAACCGATCAGCACGGCGACAAAACCCGCCGCCGCGCCAGACCAGGAAAAGTCTTTGAACACGTGGATTCCCGAACTCAGAGTTGCGACAGATCGATCAGAATCTGACGCGTGTTCAGTTGGGCGCCGCCGAGATGGTGCGACAGCAGCGAGCGCATCAGCAATTTGCTCTGACTCTGCGTGGTGGCGTCGCTGTAGTCTTCCTTTTCCATGTCGAGCAAGGTCTTGCCGGACACTTTGGGCCCGGCATCGGACAGCCGCGGGAAACGCACACCCTGCTCCGGATCCACGACGTAGGTGTCGTCCGGCGCAACCGGCTTGCCATTGGTGACGCAGACGGTCCAGTCGCCGGCCACGCCGGTTTCCTTTAGCAGGGCGCGCTCGAACTTGCGCAGCACGATGGGCGTCGATTCACCATGCGCCAACTGGTTCAGCGTCGAGACGTAGTGGTCGAACAGGGCCGGATGCGCATCCTCGCGCGCCAGCAGTTTGACCAGCAATTCATTGAGATAAAAGCCGCACAGCAAGGCCGATTTTTCCAGCGGCAGCAGCCCGCCGACCCATTCGGCCGCGGTCAGCGTGCGCACTTCGGATTTGCCGCTCCAGCTTACCGACAACGGCTGGAAAGTCTGCAGCACGCCGCGCAGTTTGGAGTGAGGACGTTTTGCGCCCTTCGCGACCAGGGCCACGCGACCGTGATCGCGCGAGAAGACGTCGACGATCAGGCTGGTTTCCTTGTAGGGATAGCTGTGCAGCACGAAACCGGGCTGGGCCTGGACGCGGGTGTCTTTTTCAGGGACTTTGGGACGGCGCGCGGTTCCGGTGGCGCCGGTCGCGCCAGTTGCGCGCGGCGAGCGCTTGGGTGCAGCGGAATTTTTGGCGTTGGCCAACGCAGACTCGGCGGCCGCAGCGCTCAGGGCTTCGGCGTCCAGTGCTTGAGGTTGACCAACAGCGGAATCAGCGGTGATCGCAGCCATAGAGTATGTGTTTGCTATTCGTAGCCGTAGGCGCGCAATCCGGCTTCGTTATCAGCCCAGCCGGATTTGACCTTGACCCAGATTTCCAGATAGACCGGGCCGCCGAACAGGCGCTCCATGTCCAGGCGCGCCTGTGTCGATATTTCTTTCAGGCGCGCGCCCTTGTTGCCAATCACCATGGACTTGTGGCCGTCGCGTTCGACCAGGATGGCGGCGAACACGCGGCGCAGGTCGCCTTCCTGTTCAAATTTCTCGATCAGGACGGTGCTGGTGTATGGCAGCTCTTCACCGACGAAACGGAATACCTTTTCGCGCACGATTTCCGACGCCAGGAATTTCTCGCTGCGATCGGTGATGTCGTCTTCGTCGAACATCGGCGGATTGACCGGCAGCAGCTTGCGAATCTCTTCCTGCAGGGAATCCAGCTGGAAGCGCTGCTTGGCGGAAACCGGCACCACGGAGGCGAAATTGTGCTGCGACGCGACTTCCTGTGCGAACGGCATCAGCACCGATTTGTCCTTGCTGCGGTCGGACTTGTTCATCACCAGGATGCACGGTACGTTGGCCGGCAACAGCGCCATGACCTGCTTGTCGGCCGGTCCGAACGTGCCCGCTTCGATCACGTACAAAATCACGTCGGCAGCAGTCAGCGTGGAGGTGACGGTGCGGTTCAGCGTCTTGTTCAGGGCGTTGCTGTGACGCGTCTGGAAGCCCGGCGTATCGACGTAGACGAATTGCGTGTTGTTGATTGTCTGGATACCGGTGATGCGGTGACGCGTAGTTTGCGCCTTGCGCGACGTGATGCTGACTTTGGCGCCGATCAGTGCATTCATCAATGTCGATTTGCCGACGTTCGGGCGACCGACAATGGCGATGTAACCGCATCGATAATCAGACAATGCGTCGGTTGATGCGTCGGAAGGGGCGTTAAGGTCTGTCATGCGGTTTTGCTTTGTGTTGCTGAGAGCGTCGGGGCCGGCGCCTCGGTGCGGGAATCGTTCAGATCGGCGGCAGCCGGGGCCTTGGCGTCGCTTTTTCCGTCGGTCGTTTTTGGTTCGGCTTTGCTGTCGACTTTTGCCTCAGCTTTTGTTTCGGCCTTGGCTTCCGCTTTCAATTCAGGTTTGGCTTCGCTTTTGGAAGCTTTGACTGCAACCGGCTTCTCCAGTTTTTCAGGCTTGGCGGAGGACGCCTCGGCAGCCGGCGGCAACTCCTCGTTCGGTGCGTCAGGCTGGATCGTGGCGATGCCCGCCAGCTTGAGCTGCGTGGTGCGCGCGCGCGGTTTGCGTGTCGCTGCAGGCGTCTTGACCAACGCGGCCTGGACCGCTTCCAGCGCCAGTTTGGCGGCAGCCTGTTCGCCTGCGCGGCGGCTGCCGCCGGTGCCGAAGACCTGGATTTCCAGCTTGGGCACCAGGCATTCGATTTCAAATTCCTGGTTGTGCGCCGCGCCGTGCGTGGCGACCACGTTGTATTGCGGCAGCGGGATTTTCTTGCCCTGCAGATATTCCTGCAGCAGCGTCTTGGCGTCCTTGCCGAGCGTCTTCGGGTCGACGGTGTCGAGAATCGGGATGTACAGGGAGCGAATCACGTCGCGCGCGGCGTTGAAACCGGCGTCGAGGAAAATCGCGCCGAACAGCGCTTCCAGCGTGTCGGCCAGAATCGACGGACGGCGGAAGCCACCCGACTTCAGCTCGCCTTCGCCGAGCCGCAAAAACTGCGACAGATCGAGGCGTTGGGCGATTTCGTACAGCGATTGCTGCTTGACGAGGTTGGCGCGCAGGCGCGACAAGTCGCCCTCGTCGATCTTGTTGTAACGGTCGAACAGGAGCGAAGCGACGACACAGTTGAGGATAGAGTCGCCGAGAAATTCGAGGCGTTCGTTATGCAAGCTGCTATGGCTACGATGCGTCAAGGCCTGCTGCAGTAACGTAGCGTCCTTGAAGTTGTGCCCCAGCCGATTTTGCAATACTAATGGATCCATTTATTCATCCGTCGCTTAGAGATGCGAACCCGGCTGCGCTGTCTTGCCGCCTTTCGCCGACCTCCCAGGCCATCCGGCCGTTACCTGCAGCCCGCCGTCGTCGTTACAGAATACGCCGGACGGCTGGCTGTTGGATTTTCCTGGAGCAGAGAAAAACACCGGGAAAATGCCGTGTTCCGCTTCCGAAGAATCAATGCCTGACAGAAACTTAATGGAAACTGCCGATACGCTTCAGATTACCCAGATTCATCCAGACAAAAAATGCTTTTCCGACAATGTTCTGATCCGGCACGAAGCCCCAATAGCGGCTGTCCAGGCTGTTGTCGCGGTTGTCGCCCATCATGAAGTACTGCCCGGCAGGCACGGTGCAGGCAAAGCCTTCCGTGTTGTAGCTGCATAGTTCATGCTGAGGGAAAGCGTCCGGATTCGGTACAAAATTGGGAGCGCGCTCATCCGTCAGTATCTTGTGATCGACGCCGGTCAGGTTTTCCTGCCATTGCTTATAGTACGTCAGATTCTCATCATCCAGATAATCTGGCAATGGCTTGTAAGAAACTTCTTTACCATTTACTGTTAGGTGCTTGTTTTTATAGACAATTTTATCACCTGGCACGCCGACAACGCGCTTGATGTAGTCAACCGTCGTATCCTTCGGGTATTTGAACACCATCACGTCGCCGCGCTGCGGATCGTTGATGCTGATGATCTTCTTGTTCACGATCGGCAAGCGAATGCCGTAGGTGTATTTGTTCACCAGGATCAGGTCGCCCACCAGGAGGGTCGGCACCATTGAGCTCGATGGAATCTTGAACGGCTCATACAGGAACGAGCGCAGGAAAAACACCAGCGCGATGACCGGGAAGAAGCTGCCCGAATATTCGATCCAGGTCGGCTGACGCAACAGATCGGCTTCGATCCTGGCGCGGCTGGAGGTGTCGCTCTTGACGCCGTCGCTGGCGTTTTTGGCGATGCGGGCATCGAACTCGGCCAGTGCGGCATCGGCCTTCGCGCGTCGTTGCCTGGACCAGAAATAAGTATCCATGAACCAGATGACGCCGGTCAGCACCATCAACACGAACAGAATCAGTGCGAAATTGCCTAAGAGAGCCTGCAGGTTCATTTGTCGTCCACTTGTAAGATTGCCAGGAATGCTTCCTGCGGAATTTCCACCGAGCCGACCTGTTTCATGCGCTTCTTGCCGGCCTTCTGCTTTTCGAGCAGCTTGCGTTTGCGGCTGATGTCGCCGCCGTAGCATTTGGCCAGCACGTTCTTGCGCAACGCCTTGACGTTTTCACGCGAAATGATGGTGGCGCCGATGGCGGCCTGGATCGCCACGTCGAACATCTGGCGCGGAATCAGCTCACGCATCTTGGCAGCCACGGCGCGGCCGCGGAACTGGCTGTTGGCTCGGTGCACGATGATGGCCAGGGCATCGACCTTTTCACTGTTGATCAGCATGTCGACCTTGACCACGTCGGCCGAACGGTATTCCTTGAACTCGTAGTCCATGGACGCATAGCCGCGCGAGGTCGACTTCAGGCGATCGAAGAAGTCGAGCACGATTTCGGCCATCGGCATTTCGTAGGTCAGTTGCACCTGCTTGCCGTGGTAGCTCATGTTGATCTGCACGCCGCGCTTTTGCGTACACAGCGTGATGACCGAGCCGACATATTCCTGCGGCATGTACAGATTGACCGTGACGATAGGCTCGCGCACCTCTTCGATCCTGGACGGCTCCGGCATCTTCGACGGATTGTCGACCATCAGGATGGTGCCTGCGCCATCGCGCATCACGACTTCGTACACCACTGTCGGTGCGGTCGTAATGAGGTCCATGTCGAACTCGCGCTCGAGACGTTCCTGCACGATTTCCATGTGCAGCAACCCGAGGAAGCCGCAGCGGAAGCCGAAGCCCAGCGCTTGCGAGACTTCCGGTTCGTATTGCAGGGCGGCGTCGTTGAGCTTGAGTTTTTCGAGCGAGTCGCGCAGCGCGTCGTATTGATTCGCTTCGACCGGGAACAGGCCGGCGAACACTTGCGGCTGCACTTCCTTGAAGCCCGGCAGCGGCTCGCTGGCCTTGTTCGCAGCCAGCGTGACGGTGTCGCCGACCTTGGCCGCCTTCAATTCCTTGATGCCGGCGATGATGAAGCCGACCTGCCCTGCCGACAGCGTTTCGCGCGATTGCGACTTGGGCGTGAAGACGCCGATGCTTTCGGTCAGGTGCGTCGACTCGGTCGCCATCAGGAAGATTTTTTCCTTCGGACGCAAGGTACCGTTGACGATGCGCACCAGCATGACCACGCCGACGTAATTGTCGAACCAGGAATCGATGATCAGCGCCTGCAACGGCGCGTCCGGATCGCCCTTCGGCGCCGGCACTTTGGCGATCATCGCTTCGATGACGTCTTGTACGCCCAGGCCGGTTTTGGCCGAGCATGACGTGGCGTCGGAGGCATCGATACCGATGACTTCTTCGATCTCGCTCTTGGCGTTGTCGGGGTCGGCCGACGGCAAGTCGATCTTGTTGAGCACGGGGACCACTTCAACACCCAGCTCCAGCGCCGTGTAGCAGTTGGCCACAGTCTGCGCTTCCACGCCTTGCGATGCGTCGACGACCAGCAGCGCACCTTCGCATGCCGACAGCGAGCGGCTGACTTCATAACTGAAGTCGACGTGGCCCGGCGTATCGATCAGGTTGAGGTTGTAGATCTGGCCGTCCAGCGCCTTGTAATGCAAGGCTGCGGTTTGCGCCTTGATGGTGATGCCGCGCTCGCGCTCGATGTCCATCGAGTCGAGCACTTGAGCTTCCATCTCGCGGTTGGAGAGGCCGCCGCACAACTGGATAATGCGATCGGCGAGCGTGGATTTGCCGTGGTCAATATGGGCAATGATCGAGAAATTACGGATATTGTTCATTAAATTGCAGAAAACGATGAAAAAAGGCGCTCCAGAATGGGAGCGTCTCCCAATTGAGCGCCTTTACAACAGCTTTTGTTCAACCCGTCATTCTACCGGATTTCAGAGGGTAAAACCCGAATAAGCCATTGACGGCTTGCGGTCCGGAGTGATTCTGTGGCCTTGGGATTGCCCGGCAACCGAAATATCGAATCAATTGCTTTAAAGCAAGAATTTTTCAACAGCCGCGACATCCAGAAAATAATGGCATAGCTGTACTGCAGGCTGCCCTTGCCGTTGTCCGACGAGTACCGGCACCAGTTCGTCATAGCGCCGCACCAGCGCTTCGTCGGCATCAACGTCGATAATCTCCACAGTGAAGTCGTACGCCGGGCGGAATTTTTCCAGCGCGTGCAGCATGTCCTCGCATAAGTGACAGTAGGAACGGGAATACAGGATGAAATGGACAGAGGACATCGGACGTTCCGGTTCAGGCGCGAAGTTCACAAAATAAAGGCTGCAACCCGTGGGGTGCAGCCTTCATGCTGAAAGAATGACGTGGACGCGGGCTTGCGCCCCGCATTCTCAGTTGCCGCTGGCGCTTGGACGCAGAGGCACGAACTGCGACGAGTCGCCGCGACGCACCAGCACTGCCGCGCGCTTCTTCGGATCCAGCTTGGCCACCAGGCCATTGAATTGCCTGGAGCCCTTGATATCGATGTCGTTGAGTCGCTGGACCACATCGCCTGCACGCAAACCGGCTGCCGCCGCCACGCCGACTGCAGACTCCACCAGCACGCCGCTGTCGACCTTGAGTTCTTTCTTCTGCGCGTCGGTGAGATCGCTGACCACCAGACCCAGGGAATTCGGCGCCGCTTCCTGCTTCGGCTTCTTCTCTTCCACCTTGGCCGGCTTGTCGGCTTCGATCTCCACGACGGTCACGGCGATATCGCGGGCACTGCCCTTGCGCCAGATATTGACAGTCGCGCGTGAACCCGGCTTGGTGCCGCCGACCATGCGCGGCAGATCGCTCGGCTTCTCGATGGCGACACCATTGAATTTCAGAATGATGTCGCCGGCTTCCAGCCCGCCCTTTTCTGCAGGGCCACCCGGCTCAATGCGCTGCACCAGCGCCCCCTGCGCCTTGGCCAGACCCAGCGATTCGGCCACGTCCTTGGTCACTTCGCCGATTTGGACACCGATACGGCCGCGCGTGACGCGACCGGAAGCCTTCAGTTGATCGGATACGCGCAGCGCTTCATCGATGGGCACCGCAAAAGAGATGCCCATGAAGCCGCCTGAACGACTGTAAATCTGCGAATTGATGCCGATCACTTCGCCCTTCAGATTGATCAGCGGGCCGCCGGAGTTACCGGGATTGACCGCGACGTCAGTCTGAATCAGCGGCAGGTAATCGCCGGTGTCGCGCGCCTTGGCGGAAATGATGCCGGCGGTCACGGTGTTTTCCAAGCCGAACGGCGAACCGATCGCCAGCACCCATTCGCCGGCGCGGATCTTGTCCGAGTCGCCGATCACCAAACGCGGCAGGCTGCTGCCGTCAATCTTGAGCAACGCCACGTCAGTGCGGGTGTCGGAACCGATGATCTTGGCCTTGAACTCGCGCTTGTCGGTCAGCGTCACGTAGACGTCGCTGGCGCCCTCAACCACGTGGGCGTTGGTCATGATGTAACCGTCTGCCGAAATGATGAAACCGGAGCCGACGCCGCGCGGCACTTCTTCCTGCTGGGCGCTGCCGCCCTTGCGATTGGGATTAGGACGCGGTGTGTTCGGCGTATTGGGTTGCTGCTGGCGCGGCATCGGCACGCCGAAGAAGCGGCGGAAAAATTCCTGCATTTCCTCATCGTCCGCACCGGCTTGCGGCTGGCCGGTCTTGACGCGTTCAGTGGTGCGGATATTGACCACGCCCGGACCGGTGCGGTCGACGATATCCGCGAAGTCAGGCAGGCCGGCGACGGCAGGCGCTGCAACCGCCGCACTCAAGCCGGTCAACGCAGGAGACAAGGCAAAAATGGAAGCGCTCAGTAACGACGACAACAAGATTTTCTTGGCGGGAATCATCATTGGTATTTTTCGTATTATTTGGATTTGAATTCTATGGAATTCGACACTTGCCGAATGGCCGAGCCCGGCACCTCACCGACTACGGTGAGCCAGTAATCGCCTTGACGACGGCCCACGATATTCATTGCGCCCTGCTGCATGGAGCCTTCGGTACGGCTCTGCGAACCCGGCTCGATGAATACGGAAATCGCCGCCAGTCCATCGGAAAACACGATTTGCGACACTTCCCGCTGTGTCGTCACGCCATGCTGCGTCGCGGACGCGCCGGTGTTCTGCGTGTCGGAAATCAGGCGTTTGACTTCCTGGATTTTTTTGAAGCCCGGCGGCGGAGTTACCGACCAGCCGGCCAGGTTGACCTGGCTCATGACCGAATTTTCGATATGCCAGCCGTTGGTGTTGGTGATGCTCGGCTTGACGCGATTGTGGTCGATGTTGCCGATCTCGATCTGAGTGAAGGAAATCTGCTCCACCACTTCGTTCTTGGCATCGAAGGTCTGTGCACGCAACAGCAAGCCGGTCGCCTTGTCGGCCCATAGCTTGTAGCCGTAGCGCAATTTATCCTTGGGCTCGAGGATCACCGCCTGGCAATCGTGCCCCGCCACACGGCCGGTCTCGCCCATCTTGACGCTGTAGTAATCCACCAGGTCGGTGGGATTGGCTGCAAGAATGGCCGGGAACACGTCGCGCGTGACGCGCTTTTCGATCAGGACGGTTTTCGCCTCGGGAACGTAACAGGCGACGTCGTCGTTGTTGCGGATATATTCACGCGGCTTGCCATCGAGAACTTCCAGCTTCTCGATTTCGTTTTTGCCGGACAGAATGTGCGTGATGCGCGAAGTGCGCATCTGGTTGGACTGCTGGTAGACGAAAGTGCCTGAATAATTGAGCCGCTGCGCTGCGGATTGAATTTTTTTTAGTAAGACCTGCGCATCCTGATTGTTGTTTACTTTTGTCGGCAATGCATTCTCCGCCTTGGCGGAGAATGCTACCACTGCCGAAAGAAAAAGAACGACCCGGAGCAAACCTTGTGTCTGCCGCATATTATTTGTCTGAGTCAATTGCGAAAGCCGCTGAACGGGCGTACTGGGTCGAGCTGTACATCGAAGGCGAGAAACGCTGATGCGCCAGCAGGTAGTCGTCGATACGCGGATCGCGCGCGACTTCGCCCTGTTGCGCCAGACTGCTGATCGTTGCCGTGCCTTGCGGTGCGGACGAGGACGCCACGGTAGTAATCGCCGACGGCACAACTGCCGTCGCTGTCGTCGACACAACCGGCGCCGGAGCGCTGGCCACTGTAGTCGACTGCTGCTGCCCCGTTACCAGGACAACCGCGACAATCGCTGCCGCTGCAGCAGCGCCCGGCATCACGAAGCGGCGCACAAAACGCTTGCGTGTCGACGCCAGCGACACGACATTGGAAGCCGTCGCATCATGCACCGCCACCGGAACGATAATCTGTTCGGCAGCGGTCGTCGTCAACTGTGGGGCGATGATCGTCGGCTCGGCGTCAAGGCGCGCGCTCATCTTGGCGGCAAAGCCGTCGCTGAGCGAAAACGCCATTTCTTCCGAACGCATGACATCACCGATCTGATGGTACAGATCCCACGTCGCCTGCTCGTCCGGCTGGCGTAAAACGGCAAGAGCCACGCTGACATGTGCGTCAACCAGCTCGCCGTCGGCCAATGCCGAAATCTGTTCTCTGCTAATTTCTTTGGTATCCATAAGTAGTCACCCGGCCACAAAATTTCAGTTCCATCACCCGCTCTTATTTTTATGTCTTTTATTGACGCCTACGACGTCATATAACGCATAATTCCCGTGCTTCAAGTACAACTTAAAATCAGCCTGCCGGCTTACCAGCGCTTGTCGAGCGCCGTTCCAAGCAGCGGTCGCAGCTTTTCCGCAATCGCCTCGCGCGCCCGGAAGATCCGGCTGCGCACCGTACCGATGGGACAACCCATGGCGTCGGCGATCTCGTCATAGCTCAACCCCTCGATTTCGCGCAGGGTAATCGCGGTCCGCAATTCTTCCGGCAAGGCTTCCATCGCAACGTTGACCGTCTGGGCAATCTGCTTGGTCGCCAACATCGACTCGGGAGTATTGATGTCTCTTAGGTGCTCTCCGTCGTCAAAAGTTTCAGCCTCTTCTGCATCTGCTTCCGTCGACGTCGGTGCCCTTCGGCCCATGGTCACAAGGTAGTTCTTGGCCGTGTTGATACCGATGCGGTACAACCAGGTATAGAACGCCGAATCGCCACGAAACTGCGGCAGCGCGCGGTAAGCCTTGATGAAGGCTTCTTGCACGACATCTTCCGCTTCCGCCTGATCGCGCACCAGGCGCGAAACGAGCCGCATCAGTTTCCGTTGATATTTGGCAACTAATAGCTCGAACGCCTTCTTATCGCCACGCTGCACACGCTCGACAAGCAGTTGATCAATTTCGCGTTCCGTCGTCAAATCCAGTTTCCTTGTTTTTTTATCATTTCTGCGCAAACCGAATCATTGATCCATTTCGAAGCAATTAATTCAATAAGCGTACTATCTTTTCGATTTTTTTGTGGAGTGCATGCCATCAGGCATCGTTATTATGACTCGCAACCCATCGACAAGCCACTTGCAGCGCTCGAAAAGTTTCCTTGGGGACAGAGTCGGGCAATACCGGAATAGTCCGTATCCGACCATTTTCCAGCCTCAGGCGCAACAACAGCAGATTCGGCCAGACGGTCGACCCGGCCAGCAATTGCGCCAGACCGCCGCTCATCACTTGCGACCCCGGCTTGGCGCGCACCACCGCGTGATGCTCGACCAGCCGGATCTGCCCGGTCCCGGAAATATGCAGCCAGACCGTGGTACGGTTTCTCAGCATCAGCCAGAACGCCAGAGCGGCCGCGATGATACAAGCCCCCGCCAGCGACATCCTGAATACAAAAGACAATTGCCCGACCAGAGCGAAGGCAAAAATGACACCGATGAAGGCAACGGCGACAGCTGCTGCCGCCATCATGATCAAAAGCAGACGGGAAGGCTTGATATCCGCGGAGACTGCTATCGACATAGGAATGGGAGAGTGGAAAAGCAAAACCCGGCTTTCTGTCGAAAGCCGGGCCAGGTTTATACCTTGCCGAACACCAAAGTGCCGTTGGTGCCGCCGAATCCGAATGAATTCTTGACGGCGATGTCGATCTTCATGTCGCGCGCCTGGTTGGCGCAGTAGTCAAGATCGCACTCCGGATCCTGATTGAAGATGTTGATCGTCGGAGGAGAGATCTGATTGTGCAGCGCCAGCACGGTGAACACCGATTCCAGTCCGCCCGCGCCGCCCAGCAGATGGCCGGTCATGGACTTGGTGGAATTAACGACCATCTTGTAAGCATGATCGCCGAAGGCGGCCTTGATTGCATCGGTTTCATTCTTGTCGCCCAGAGGCGTCGAGGTACCGTGTGCGTTCAGATAATGGACTTCGTCCGCATTCACGCCTGCATCGCGCAAGGCCGACACCACGCAACGGCGCGGGCCGTCCAGGCTCGGAGCGGTCATGTGGTATGCGTCGCCGCTCATGCCGAAACCCAGCACTTCTGCATAGATCTTGGCGCCGCGCGCCTTGGCGTGCTCGTACTCTTCCAGCACCATCACGCCGGCGCCTTCGCCCAGCACAAAACCGTCGCGGTCCTTGTCCCATGGACGGGAGGCGGTCGCCGGATCGTCATTGCGGGTGGACAGCGCACGCGCTGAGGCGAAACCTCCGATGCCCAGCGGGGAAACGCTGGATTCGGCACCGCCGGCAATCATCACGTCGGCATCGCCGTACTGAATCATGCGACTGGCGGAGCCGATGCAATGCAAACCTGTCGTACAAGCGGTCACGATGGCCAGATTAGGCCCCTTCAGACCGTACTTGATGGACAAGTTGCCGGAAATCATATTGATGATCGAAGCCGGGATGAAGAACGGGCTGATGCGGCGGGGGCCGCGATTGGTCAGCTCTTCATGGGTCTGCTCGATCAGCGGCAAGCCACCGATACCGGAACCGATGATGACGCCGATACGCTCGGCGTTTTCATCGGTGACTACCAGGCCGCTGTCCTGAAAGGCCTGCATGCCCGCCGCCATGCCGAAATGGATAAAGGTATCCATGTGGCGCGCTTCTTTGGCGGGGATGTAATCTTCGATGTTGAAGCCCTTCACTTCTCCCGCAAAATGCGTAGAAAAAGGAGTGGCGTCAAACTTGGTGATGGTGGCAATGCCCGACTTACCTTCCTTGACTGCGCCCCACGCATCGGCAATATTGTTGCCGACGGGTGAAATGCATCCAAGACCGGTAATGACTACACGACGTTCACGTGAGCGGCTCAAGCAATTCTCCTAGAGTCGTTCAAAACCAGCTTAGGCCTTGACGTGTGCCTTGGCGTAATCGATCGCCTGTTGCACGGTTGTAATCTTTTCAGCTTGTTCGTCAGGGATTTCCATTTCGAACTCATCTTCCAGTGCCATGACCAGTTCGACGGTGTCGAGCGAGTCTGCGCCCAGATCGTCCACGAACGACGATTCTGTCTTGATGTCTGCTTCAGCGACGCCCAGTTGTTCAGCGACGATCTTTTTAACGCGTTGTTCGATATCGGACATAAGTGCCTCCAGTGGATAGGTTACAAAAGTGCGCGCATTTTATCAGGTTTGCACGCCAAAAATTTACTTTTAAGTATTCTCGACAAGAATAAGTAAGTTGCTGCGATCTGCGTCCAAAGACGCTTAATTCATGTACATGCCGCCATTGACGTGCAAGGTCGTGCCGGTGATGTAAGCTGCTTGCGGCGACGCCAGGAAAGCCACAGCCGCTGCGATGTCCTCCGGAGCGCCCAGACGACCCAGCGGAATCTGCTGCAGCAAGGCGGCGGTCTGCTGCTCGCCCAGCACCTTGGTCATGTCGGTATCGATGAAACCCGGCGCGATGCAATTGACGGTAATGTTGCGGCTGCCGATTTCACGCGCCAGCGCACGACTCATGCCTGCCACGCCGGCCTTGGCGGCGGCGTAGTTCATTTGCCCCGAGTTGCCGGCCGAACCGACCACCGACGTGATGTTGATGATACGGCCGTTGCGCGCCTTCATCATGCCGCGCAAGACTGCACGCGACAGACGCCCGACCGCAGTCAGGTTGGTCGCGATGACATTATCCCACTCTTCGTCTTTCATGCGCATGGCCAACTGGTCTTGCGTGATGCCGGCATTGTTGACGAGGATGGACAGGCCGCCGAATTCTTTTTGCACGTCGTCGATGACGGCGCTGCAGGCGGCGGCGTCATTGACGTTGAGGACGACTCCCTTGCCGCAACCGGGCTGCGCCTGCTCAAGGTATTCGCTGATGGCCGCAGCGCCGGCTGCCGACGTTGCCGTACCGACGACTTTCGCGCCCTGGCGCACCAGCTCCAGCGCGATGGCGCGTCCGATGCCGCGGGAAGCGCCGGTCACCAATGCAGTCTGATTCTGCAGATTTTGCAGGTATTGCGGATTTTGATCACTCACTTCAGCAGCTCCAATACTTTGTCCAGGGATGCCTGGTCAACGATTGCCTCGCCGACCAGTTCGCCGTTGATACGCTTGGTCAAACCGGCCAGCACTTTGCCGGGACCGCATTCAACCACGTGGGTGATGCCTTCCGTCGACATCTTCTGTACGGTCTCGACCCAACGCACGGCGCTGGCCGCCTGACGCACCAGCGCGTCCTTGATGGCGGCGGGATCGTTGACGATGGCGACGTCGACATTATTGATCAGCGGAATCTGCGGCGCGGAAAACGGCACGCCGGCCAGATATTGCTGCAAACGGTCCGAAGCCGGCTTGAGCAGCGACGAATGGAACGGCGCCGAAACCGGCAGCACCAGTGCGCGCTTGGCGCCCTTGGCCTTGGCGATTTCGCAAGCGCGCTCGACAGCGGCCTTGCTGCCGGCGATCACCACTTGCGCGGGAGAATTGTAATTGACGGCTTCGACCACGTCGCCCTGCGCAGCTTCGGCGCAGGCAGCGCGCACGTCGTCATCCGACAAGCCGAGAATCGCCGCCATGCCGCCCTGCCCGACCGGCACGGCTTCCTGCATGGCTTGCGCCCGGAAACGCACCAGCGGTACGGCATCCTTGAACGCGATCACGCCGGCCGCCACGAGTGCGGAATATTCACCGAGGCTGTGACCGGCGACCAGCGCCGGCGCCTTGCCCCCGGCAGCGATCCAGGCGCGGTAAAACGCCACGGCCGCAGTCAGCATGACCGGCTGGGTATTGGTGGTCAGGTCGAGGTCCTCTTTCGGACCTTCGGCGATCAGCTTGCCGAGATCGAACTGCAGCGCGTCGGAGGCTTCCGCAACAGTGGCCTTGACCACTTCATTGTCGGCAAAGCCATTCAGCATCCCGATGGCCTGCGAACCCTGGCCCGGAAAAACAAAAGCAAATGTTGTCATGCTCTATTTTGTCGTTGAAAAATCAGTTCAAAGCCGGCCGCGCCGGCTTACATGCGCGCCAGCACGGCGCCCCAGGTGAAGCCGCCGCCGACGCCTTCCATCATGACGTTCTGGCCCGGCTTGACGCGACCGTCGCGCACCGCCTGGTCCAACGCCAGCGGAATCGAAGCGGCCGATGTATTGCCGTGCTCGTCGACGGTCACCACCATTTTTTCCAGCGGCAGGCCGAGCTTCCTGGCAGTGCCCTGCATGATGCGAATGTTGGCCTGATGCGGAATCAGCCAGTCGACTTCTTTCGCATCCACCTTGGCGATTTCCAGCACTTCGCGCGCCACCTTGTCGAGCACCGACACCGCCAGTTTGAATACTGCCGGGCCATCCATGTACAAATAGGCATTGCCCGCGACTGCGCCATCATTGACGTTGCCGGGCACGCACAGGATATGGCCGTGGCTGCCGTCGGCATGCAATTTTGCGGCAAGGATACCGGGCTCTTTTGACGCCGTCATGACGATCGCGCCGGCGCCGTCGCCGAACAGGACGCAGGTGGTGCGGTCTTCGAAATTCAGGATGCGCGAAAACACTTCCGCGCCGATCACCAGCACGTTCTTGTGCATGCCGGTCTTGATGAAACTGTCCGCCACCGACATCGCATAGACGAAGCCGCTGCACACCGCCTGCACGTCCATCGCGGCGCCGCCGTTGTTGATGCCGAGCTTGCGCTGCACGACACAGGCCGTGCTCGGGAAGCCGCCCAGATGATCCGGCGTCGATGTCGCCAGGATGATCAGATCGATGTCATTGGCCTGCAAACCGGCTGCTTCCAGCGCGCGCTGCGAGGCTGCCACGGCGAGGTCGCTCGACAGCACGTCGGCTTCGGCGTAATGGCGCGCGGAAATGCCGCTGCGCGAAAAAATCCATTCGTCGGAAGTCTCGATGCCCTTCTTTGCAAGCTGCTGCGCCAACTCG
Source organism: Herbaspirillum lusitanum (assembly GCF_026127345.1). Taxonomy (NCBI): domain Bacteria; kingdom Pseudomonadati; phylum Pseudomonadota; class Betaproteobacteria; order Burkholderiales; family Oxalobacteraceae; genus Herbaspirillum; species Herbaspirillum lusitanum. The sequence goes on from NZ_QXFG01000010.1 coordinate 473,350, forward strand.
TCGTTGGTCACACGCTTGGGTGGCAGGTAACTGCCGGTGCCGACAATTTTGCTATAAAGAGTCATACCGTTTTCTGTTCTGTTAGATCGGTTGATGATGTGATTGCATTCACGCGCTCGACTGCGCCTTCCGCCTGTGGAATCAGTTCGGCGATAGTGGTCGTGATGCGCGACAGCACGTCATATTTGGCCGCATCGTAAGCGCGCTGAATGGCCCACTCGAAAGCATACGCATCGGCGCCGCCATGACTCTTGAACACCAGGCCGCGCAAACCGAGCAGGCTGGCGCCATTGTAGCGGGATGGATTGAGGCGGCGCGACAGGGCCTTGATGGCGCCATAGGCGATCAGGGCGCCGAGCTTGTTGAAGAAGCCTTTTTTGAATTCGGTCGTGAGCACGATCTTGACGAAACGACCCAGGCCCTCGGAGGCCTTCAGCGTGACGTTGCCGACAAAACCGTCGCACACCACGATGTCGGTGGTGCCTTCGAAGATGTCGTTGCCTTCGACGTTGCCGTAGAAATTGATCAGGCCTTTTTCGTGATCCGCGTGGAGCAGTTCGGCGGTCTGCTTGACCACCTCATTGCCCTTGATTTCTTCTTCACCGACGTTGAGCAGACCGACCGTAGGACGTGGCTTGCCTTCCATGGCCGACACCAGCGCAGAACCCATCAGCGCGAACTGATGCAAATGCTGCGGCTCGCAATCGACGTTGGCGCCGAGGTCGAGCATGTAGGTCGGACCGTCTTTTTGATTGGGAAGAATCGTGCATATCGCGGGACGATCGACGCCCGGGATGGTTTTCAGCACATAGCGCGAGACCGCCATCAGTGCGCCGGTATTGCCGGCGGAGACGGCAGCGCTGGCCCGCCCTTCCTTGACCAGGTTGATCGCGACGCGCATGGACGAATCCTTTTTGCGGCGCAGGGCGACCTCGATCGAATCGTCCATGGTGACGACTTCGGCGGCGTGCTGAACGTGCAGACGTGAAATGTTGCCTTGCTTGTGCTTGCGCAAGGCGGCACGCAGCGCTTCCTCCTGACCGACCAGTATCAACTCGGCGTCAGGCTCGCGCTGCAAAAACGAAATGGCGGCTGGGATAGTGACTGAAGGGCCGTGATCGCCGCCCATGCAGTCAATGGAAATTTTGATGGTCATTGTTTTGATTCAGAGCCTTGCCAACCCGCATTATGGGGCAGATTTGGCGCGATTCAAAATGACGCGCTAAGCTGAAGCAGCATATAAAAAGCGGCGCCAATTGAAAAATTCATTGCGCCGCATTCCGCCTTAACAGCAATTTCCGATTACTCGTCGTTCTTGGTCTTCAGGACCTTGCGACCACGGTAGAAACCGTTCGGGCTGATGTGGTGACGCAGGTGCGTTTCACCAGTTGTCGGCTCGACTGCCAGCGGTGGCGCTGTCAGGAAATCGTGTGCACGATGCATACCGCGCTTCGATGGGGTCTTTTTGTTTTGCTGAACAGCCATGATAACTCCTGAATCTTAAGTTCTAAAATTTTAACATATCCGGCCAGCAAACTCACTGCCCAACCGAGAATCCTTACATCCATCCGGCAGAAAAAACCCGCCGCCTGCTTTTACTGCTTCAAATTCTTCAATACCGAAAACGGCGACACCTTCTCAACCGCTGCAGCTGCAGCCCCCGACTCCGCCTGCGCAGGGCAGACGTCATGCTTGGGCGCCACCGGCAAGGCAAGCAATGCCTCGTCCTCTACGAGATAACCGACATTGAATTCGGCCTCGCCGACGATCACGTCAATCGACTCATCGTTGAGCAATTCTTCAATGGCGTCGGCAGATTCTTCATCCTTGGCCAATACCAGCACCGACTCGGACGACACCGTGAAAGGCATCGCAGTCAGGCACCGCTGGCACACCAGATTGACCTGGCCGGAGACGGAAAGCTTCAATTGCGGATGACCGACCTTGTCGGCGCCGCCGCTCAGCGACCATTTGAGAACGCCGGCGCGATCGGCCGTTTCGCCCGCCAGGCGCGCCATATCGGCCACCGCGAGCTCGCCCTCGGCCTGCTCCTTGAGCCGACTAAATTCAAATGCGTCGATCACAAAAGCACTCATGGCGAAAGCTGAATCCGGAAAACCTGCGATAATAACAGCGTTTTCCCTTATTCGTCAAAGTGTTAGCGTATTTTTCGCGAACACTGCCACCTTGCTGTCGCATAATGCCCAAAACTCCCGCCCTGCCCCGCCTCATCCTGGCCTCCAGCTCGATCTACCGGCGCGAACTCCTGTCCCGGCTGCAACTTCCCTTCGAGGTGATTGCGCCCGACATCGATGAAACCCCGGCGGCAGGCGAAAGCCCGGAGGCCACCGCATTACGCCTGGCGCGCTGGAAAGGCGATGCCGTCGCGCAGCGCCATCCAGACGCGCTGATCATCAGCTCGGACCAGGTCGCCACGCTCGACGGCGAACAAATCGGCAAACCCGGCAATCACGCCAATGCCATGAAGCAACTTATCAAAATGCGCGGCCGCCGCGTAATTTTCCATACGGCGCTATGCCTGTCGGATCACCGCAATCCCGAGGCTCCGGTCATTCAGATCGAAAATATCCAGACCTTCGTCACCTTCCGCGATCTGCCGGACGCCGAGCTGGACGCCTACCTGCGCATCGAACAACCCTATGACTGTGCCGGCAGCGCCAAGAACGAAGGCCTGGGAATCGCCATCCTGGAAAGGATCGACAGCACCGACCCGACCGCCCTCACCGGATTGCCGATGATTGCGTTGACAGGCATGCTGCGCAAGGCGGGCATGCCGTTTTTTGGCGTTGCCGCCTCCGGCGTTATTTGCCGACGATCACCAGGGTTTCCGCCTTCTTCTGCTTCAACAGCTCTTCCAGATTAGTACGAGCCGCAAGCGCGCCCAAGCCGCTCAAGACTTGCGGCGCGGATATCCCTCGGCGGTGATGCGTATCCAGACCGCATCTTTTTCCTCCTCGGTCATGAACACCCAATGCGCGACTTCCGACACGGTGCGGCCGCAACCGCGGCATACATCGTCAAAAGTGGTGGAGCAGACGGCGACACAAGGGGTATCGGGACGTTCGGGAGGACTGTGGGACATGGATATCTTTACAAGGACTGCGTGGGGCTTGCCGACATCTTACCAAGAAGCACGAAAGCATTCCCGGCGTACAAATTTCAGGACAAAAAAAAGCCCGCGAACCTGAGGTTGCGGGCTGAATCCAATCTTCTTAAGGAGGAGAATTGGAGGAGACAGGTGCAACTATAGCGACACGCCCTCTCCTCGTCTGCTTTATTGTTCCAATAGCAGATATTCACAAATGAAATAACTCACCCCCTCAAGCCGGCACTTGCACCACCGGCGCCAGCGACACCGTGGGCGTAGGCGGCTTGTCCTTGCGCTGGCAGGCGGCGGCCAGCACGGCAATGGCGACGACGGCAATCAGAACGGCATGGCGCATGGCGATCTCCTGTTTGGGTGTTGGTGCGAACCCTCTCCATTCCTAGATTTTAGACGCCTCTCGTCCAAATGGTTCGGGAGCTTAAAACCTCGCTACGAAGCCACCACACGCAAACCGCCGCGCGCACGCGCCAGATTGTTCACGTACAACGCCGCCACCATGTCCGATTGCGTCACCATGCCTGCCAGCCGACGCTCGTCGTCAATCACCGGGATCTGGTGCACACCCTCGTCCGCCATCAGCGGCACCAGCTGGACGATGGGCAGATGCACCGAGGCCGTCTTCACCGACTTGCTCATGATCTGCCCGACCACTTCCGCCTTGGCCGAATGCGTATGCGGGGTGCGTTGCAGGAAGGAACGCAACTTGTCGCCCAGTTTTTCATAATCGTGGGTGCCGGCATGCTGGAGGAAATCCGTCTTGGTCACGATGCCGATCACGCGACGCGCACGATCCACCACCGGCAAGGCCTGCAGGCGATGCGCGCGCATCTGCCGCCAAGCCTCGGCCAGCTCGGTCGAAAACTCAACCGAGACAACATCGCTGGACATGATGTCAGCGCACACGGTCTCGCCGAAACGACGCCGGTAGGCTTCCATCTCGGTTTGCTGAAGGATTTCCTCAAGGTCGTCGCGGCTGATGTCGAGCACCTGGTTGTAGCGGCGCAGTACCGCATCCAGGTCTTCATGCGTGAAACCCAGTCGCGCGCTCGGCGCGACGTCATGAGTCTGGTGCACGTTGTTGCGATGCTCGCTCTGCTGCGCGTGCGGATAGCGGCGGCGCGTCGCATTGTTGAAAAACAGCGCCATCACCAGCAACAAAAAGGAATTGAGCAGCACCGGCGACAACACGAAGCCATAACCCATCCCATGTACCGCCGGCCCGCCCAGCACCGCCGTCAACGCCACCGCACCGCTGGGCGGATGAATGCAGCGCAACGCAAACATGCAGGCTATCGCCAGCGCAATGGCCAGCGCCGCCGCCAGCGCCGGCTCGCCGATCAGTTTGGCGCACGTCACGCCGACCAGCGCCGCCACCAGATTGCCGCCGATGATCGACCACGGCTGCGCCAGGGGGCTGGACGGGACCGCGAACAGCAACACGGCGGAGGCACCCATGGGGGCGATCAACCAAATCGCGGCCGCGTTGTGCGGCAGAATCAGATAGCTCAGCAAACCCGTCAGCAGGATCCCGAACAGCGCTCCGGCGCTGGCGCGCATGCGCTCGAAGCGATCCACCGCGGTTTTTTGCGGAATGAAACTTCTCAACCATTGCAGGATAGAATCGCGCATGCCAACCTATTTCAGAATAACGTCAATCCGCAATTACATCACAAGATGATATATCTTGCCATTTTCCGATTTATTTATTCGTTTATTCGCAGCACCTGACCTTCGCCAATGAAAACACCCGCACGCCTGCAAAAAGACGACTTCGAAGCGCTTTCGGAATTCCGCTATCAGTTGCGCCGCTTCATCCGCTTCAGCGAGGACGCCGCGCAAAGCGAAGGGCTGACGCCGCTGCAATACCTGTTGATGCTGCATATCAAGGGGTTTCCCGGACGCGACTGGGCCAGCATCAGCGAACTCGCCGAGCGCTTGCAGTCTCAGCATCATGGCGCGGTGGCGCTGGTGACGCGCTGCGAAAAAGCGGGATTGGTGACGCGTACCCAGGACGATAAAGACAAGCGCCTGGTCCAGGTGCGGCTGACGGAAACCGGCGAACAATACCTGCATCGCCTGGCGCAATTGCATCGCAACGAATTGCATTCGCTATCGAGCGTATTTCAGGTTTCGCACATCTCGGCCTTCAACGACCGCGATTGAAGTCCCTGCAACAAAATCAGCCGGCCCGTTCGACGCGGTTGCGCCCCTTGTGCTTGGCGGCGTAGAGCGCTTCGTCGGCCTGCCGGATCAACTGATCGAGACTTTCCCCTGCACCCAGCGCGGTGACGCCAAAACTGGCAGTGATGCCAATCTCGCGACCGTCATCGAGCGCAAATGCCTGCGTCGCCAGCATCACGCGCAATTTCTCCGCGACTGCAATGCCCTGTTCCAGATCCGCCTCGGGCAGCAAGATGATGAACTCCTCGCCGCCGTAGCGTGCGAACACATCCATCTTGCGCAACAACTGGGCGATCTTCTGCACGGCATTGCGCAGGATATCGTCGCCGACAAGGTGGCCGTAATTGTCGTTGAAGCGCTTGAAGTGGTCGATGTCGAGCAGCACCAGCGCCAGGTTGCGCCCGTAGCGCTGCGCAATCGCGAGTTGCTGCTCGCTGTGCGCAAAGAAGGCGCGGCGGTTCAGCACGCCAGTCAGGAAATCGGTATTGGACGACAGTTGCAACTGCTCGATCAGCGTTTCCCGCTCACCGGCCAGGCTGATGCGCTCCAGGCTGCGCGCCTTGAGCACATGCAATGCGCGCAGCATGTCGCCGATTTCATCTTTGTGGCGCGCTTGCGGGATCGGCGCGTCGTGATTTCCTTCGGCCAGACCGACCACCAGTTGCGTCGCCTTCAAGACCGGCCGCAGCACGCGCTGACGCACCAGGTACAGCAACAGGAAAAAGAAAATGAAGGCGAACAATGTCATCGTGATCGCACCGATCAACAGATTGAACGCCTGGCGGTGGCGGATTTCCGCCTCGCGGATCAGGTCAACCAGGATCGCATCGCGCAGCCGCAGAATCGATCCCATGGGCGGAACATAGCGCGCTGCCAGTTCGGCCGTGTTGACTTCGTATGAACCGGACAGCAGGCCGGTCTGCAGCAAGCCGTCGAGGAAGGGAAAACCCTGTCCGAAATACTGGGTGTCGAGATCGGACAGCGCCGTGCGGAACGCCGGGTTGTCCTTGTAGGCGCGCATCTGGATGTCGAGCAAGGTGCGCAACTGCTCGATGCGACCGTAGAGCTTGCCGATTTCGATCACTTCGTTTTTGGTCAGCGGACGCCGCATGATGACCGGCGCGGTGAATTTGGAACCGACCTGGCCGGCGTATTCGCGCAAGCTGGCCGCCACCCGCATGCCGGTCAGGCCGTCCAGCACCTCCGGATCGGCCTGGATGGCGATGCTCGACAAATCGGCTACCGACGACACCAGCATGGGAATCAGCGCGACCATGCCGTCGACCGCCTCGGTGATTTCGCGCGACGAGCGCTGCCACTTGACCAGTCCGACCTGCTGATCGACGCGATCGCGCGCCGGCCCCAGCGCCTGGCGCACCGCCTCGATCTTGCGGATCGCCGGCGCATAGCGGACGTCCGCCTCCTGGCGCAGGCTGTCGAGCACGCGGAACAGCGCCTCATCGCTATTCCGCCGCGCCTCGTCGAGCCGCTTGCGCAACGCCGGCAAGGCATCGCCCTCACCGCCCATGAGGGCATTCGATGGTCCGCGTTCGATCGAGACCTTTTCCATCGCCAGCATCGTCAGTTGCACCACGCGCACGGCGTCGACACTGCGCGCACCGCGCCGGTAGGCTTCCCACTCGATCAGCACGATGCGCGCGGCGAGCACGGAAAACAGCAGCATCAGCGCGACGGAGACAAGCCAGAACAGGCGATTCAGCGACATTGAGAACCCCGGATGCCCATGACGATTCAGCCGGGCACATTAATTATTATCAAGAATGCAATGAAACCCGCCGTGATACCGTGATAATCAGGCAGATTGATGACAGGAAACGATAATGCAGGCGGATAGCAAAACGCCCGCATGGAGCGGGCGTTTGTGCTTGATTCTGGCGGAGAGGGTGGGATTCGAACCCACGGTACGATTTAACGTACGCCTGATTTCGAGTCAGGTACATTCGACCACTCTGCCACCTCTCCGGTTAACTTAGTCGAATTGCTTACCCTGGGGCAGCAAAGCAAAAGATTATAGCAGAACCAATTTGAAGATGGAAAGAGCCTTCCTTATAAATCTTCAAATATTTTCCTCGCGCGCCATCGAAAATAATTTACGCATCATCATCTTGTCATAAATCTTCTCTACGATCAGGTGTTGCCCGGCGCTCGTGCGCATTGGGCAAGCAGTTTGGCAAGCTTCCGACATGCCATCGGCACTCTTTCTCATCTCTACTGCTGGACCCACTGGACCTGACATGGCCCCATTCGCCTCACATGACTTCGACCACCATGTTCCGCCCTTGCCTGTCATCTTGGGCGAGCCGGACAATGCCCAGCTGGCGTCCGAACAGCAAGAGTCACAACTGCTGTCGCATTTGCACGAAATCATTGCCCAGCGCAGCCTGACGGCGCTGTTCCAGCCCATCATCCGCATGCGTAGCGGCGAGATCGTCGGCTACGAAGGCCTGATTCGCGGCCCCTCCAACAGCCCGCTGCATTCGCCGCTGAACCTGTTCAAGGTGGCGCGCGCCAACAAGCTGTCGGTGCAGGTGGAACACCTGTGCCGCCATATCGTCATGGCGCAGTTCGCCCAATCCGGCCTGCCGGGCAACCTGTTCCTCAATGTCAGCCCGGGTGCGCTGGTGCAGCCCGAAGCGATCCAGGGCGAGACCCTGCGCCATCTCGAAAAACTTGGCATCAATCCTCAGCGCATCATCATCGAACTGACCGAGAACGAACCGACCTACGATTACACGCTGCTGCGCAACGCCGCCATGCATTACCGCAACATGGGTTTCCAGATCGCCATCGACGATCTCGGCGAAGGCTTCTCCAGCCTGCGCCTGTGGTCCGAGCTGCAGCCGGAATACGTCAAGGTCGACATGCACTTCATCCAAGGCATCAACAACGACCCGATGAAATTGCAGTTCGTGCGCTCGATCCAGGAGATCGCCGAAAAGTCCGGCTCCATCGTCATCGCCGAAGGCATCGAAACCCAGGCCGAACTGCTGACCATCCGCGACCTCGGCATCGCCTGCGGCCAGGGTTATCACATCGCCCGCCCGCACGCCAATCCGAAGACCGTGGTCGGCGACGACATCAGCAAGGTCCTGCGCCGCGACAAGGTGCCGCTGGCGACGCAAAAATATGGTCCCGGCAAGAAGAGCACCACCGTTTTCAAGCTGCTGCGCGAAAGCCTGTACGTCGCGCCCGATGTATCCAACGACGAGGTCTACAACCTGTTCGTCAACGATCCGCAATTGCAGGCGCTGCCGGTGGTGAGCAACGGTATCCCGGTCGGCCTGATCAACCGCTACAGCATGGTCGAGCGCTTCGCCCGCCTGTACGGCCGCGAGCTGTACGGCAAGAAGTCCTGCACCTTCTTCATGGATCCCAATCCGCTGCTGACCGAACAGGACACCAGCCTGCAAGACCTCAGCCATATCCTGGTCCAGGCCGAATCGCATCACTTGTCGAACGGCTTCATCATCGTCGACCAGGGCCAGTACGTCGGCATGGGCACCGGCCACGACCTGCTGCGCGAAATCACGCAAATGCAGATCGAAGCGGCGCGCTATGCCAATCCGCTGACGCAATTGCCGGGCAACGTGCCGATCAACGAACACATCGAATTCCTGCTGCAAAGCGGCGTCGAGTTTTGCATCTGCTACTGCGACCTCGACAACTTCAAGCCCTTCAACGACGTCTACGGTTATCGCAAGGGCGACGACATGATCCAGCTGACCGGCCGCACCCTGAGCCAGTTCTGCGACACGCAGCTGGACTTCATCGGCCACATCGGCGGCGACGATTTCCTGATCATGTTCCAGAGCGAAGACTGGGAACATCGCTGCAAGGCGATGCTGGAGGCGTTCGCGGTCGCCTCGCAAAGCTTTTACTATGTCGAAGACAAGGAACGCGGCGGCTACTACAGCGAAGATCGCCAGGGCAACCGCGTGCTGCATCCGCTGGTGAGCCTCTCGCTGGGCGCGGTAAAAATCGAACCCTCGCAATACTCATCGCCACACCAGATCGCCTCGGCGGCGACCAAGGCCAAGAAGCAGGCCAAGAAGACGCCGGGCAACAGCCTCTTCATCGAGCGGCGCGTGCCGGCGACTTTCTCATGGGCAATGTAAACGATCTCAAATAGCCACGACGGCACATAAAAAATGGCTGATGCCCCTGCGGACATCAGCCATTTTTCATGGTGCGGCGTGGATTTCCTGGATTGCGCGGCTTACGGCGCCAGCTTTTCCAGTCCGCCCATGTAAGGACGCAATACCTCCGGAATCGTCACGCTGCCGTCGGCCTGCTGGCCGTTTTCCAGCACCGCCACCAAGGTGCGGCCGACCGCCAGGCCGGAGCCGTTGAGCGTGTGCACCAGTTCCGGCTTGCCCTGGGGATTGCGGAAACGCGCCTGCATGCGACGCGCCTGGAAGGCTTCACAGTTCGACACCGACGAGATTTCACGGTAAGTGTTCTGCGCCGGCAGCCAGACTTCGATGTCGAAGGTCTTGGCTGCGCCGAAGCCCATGTCGCCGGTGCACAGCGTGATCACGCGGTATGGCAGGCCGAGCTTCTTGAGGATGTTTTCGGCGTGGCCGAGCATCTCGTCCAGCGCTTCGTAGGATTTTTCCGGATGCACGATCTGGACCATTTCTACCTTGTCGAACTGATGCTGACGAATCATGCCGCGCGTGTCGCGGCCGTAGCTGCCGGCTTCCGAACGGAAGCACGGCGAATGCGCAGTCATCTTCAGCGGCAGCGTGTCGCCGGCCACGATCTCGTCGCGCACCAGGTTGGTCAACGGCACCTCGGCGGTCGGGATCAGGTAGAGCGCAGCGTTGTCGCTGGAGTCGCCCTCTTGTCCGCCCTTCTTGGCCGCAAACAGATCGGCTTCGAACTTCGGCAACTGGCCGGTGCCGCGCAGCGAATCGGCGTTGACGATGTAAGGCGTGTAGCACTCGGTGTAGCCGTGCTCCAGCGTGTGCGTGTCGAGCATGAATTGCGCGAGCGCACGATGCAGGCGGGCGATGCCGCCCTTCATGACGGCGAAGCGCGAACCGGTGAGCTTGGTGGCGACATCGAAGTCGAGGCCGAGCGCGGCGCCGACGTCGACGTGGTCCTTGACCTCAAAATCGAAGGTGCGCGGCGTGCCGACCTTGCGCAGTTCGACGTTGCCGCTTTCATCGGCGCCGGCCGGCACGGATTCGTGCGGCAAGTTCGGCAGGGTCAGCAGGAAGTCGCTCAGTTGCACCTGCACTTCTTCCAGGCGTGCGGCGGATGCCTTGAGTTCATCGCCGATGCCGGACACTTCCGCCATCACCGCCGAGGCGTCTTCGCCCTTGCCCTTGAGCATGCCGACCTGCTTGGACAGGCTGTTGCGCTTGCCCTGCAATTCTTCAGTGCGGGTCTGGATCTGCTTGCGCTCGCCTTCGAGTGCATTGAAAGCGGCGACATCGAGCTGGAATTTGCGCGCGGCCAGACGGGCGGCGACATTGTCGATGTCTTTACGAAGAAGTTGGATGTCGATCATGGAGTGCCAGATAAGTAAATACGAAGTAAATGCGATGAATGTAGTAACAACGAGATTGTACCAAGGACATTGACCATCCTCGCCGGCTGCCGGCTCAACGAACAAAAAATGCGCGAAAAATAGCGTGGCCTGCGGCCAACGGCACACGTGCTTGCGTTACCATTGCCGCCAATGTTCAGGACCACCACAGGAACCCGCCATGTCCGACAAACCCTCCCAGCCGCCCTTGATCGCCTACCTGATCGGCTTCGCCCTGTCCGCCTGCTGCGCCATCTGGGCCGGTTCGCAATTCGCCCTGACCGGTTCGAGCATCGGCTACGGCGTGCTGACCGGGCTCGCCTTCGGCGCCATGTTCGCCTTCGGGCAACGCGTCAAGAACCGCCTGTTCCCGACGCCTGAATCAACCAAATGGAAGATCAACGCAGGTCCCAGCGCCGCCGACCTGCGTCCGGCCAAGCGCGCCGCAGCGCGCGCCAAACCGGTGACGGTGGCGTTCGACGATGAATTCATCAAGACCGCCCGCGCCGGCGCCGAACTGGAAAACATCGCCTGGCAAGACGTCGAGCGTATCGTCATCACTATCGGCGACGATTTCCTGCCGATGCCCTACTGGATGCTCGCCACCGCCAAAGGCGGCATCCGCCTGCCCAACGACACGCCGGGGCTGGAAAGCCTGATGGAAGAGTTCAAGGTGAAATTGCCGGGCTACGACAACGACGCCACCTATGCTGCAGTGATTGCGGCGATGGGGGCAATGGAGGGCGTGTTCGAGGTGTGGAAAAAAACCGTTTGAATCTGCCGGCGCAATGCGGTCTATGCATTGCCGCCCGGGTCAATCCTTGTTGTTCTTCTTGTACTCGCGATCAAGCTCGCGCAGATGCGCCATCTTGTCGCCGATCTTGGCCTCGAGCCCGCGCGGCACCGGCTGGTACCAGTGCGGATCGGGGATGCCGTCCGGCAGATAGGTCTCGCCGGCGGCATAGCCTTCCGGCTCGTCATGGGCGTAACGATACAGCTTGCCGTAACCCAGTTGCTTCATGAGCTTGGTCGGCGCATTGCGCAAGTGCTCCGGCACGCCGCGCGACTTGTCCTTGGCGACGAAGGCGCGGGCCTGGTTGTAGGCCATGTAGCCGGCGTTGCTCTTGGCCGCAATCGCCAGATAAATCACCGCCTGCGCTAACGCCAGTTCGCCTTCCGGCGAACCGAGGCGCTCATACGTCGCGGCGGCGTCGTTGGCGATCGTCATGGCGCGCGGATCGGCCAGGCCGATGTCTTCCCACGCCATGCGCACGATGCGGCGCGCCAGGTAACGCGGATCGGTGCCGCCGTCGAGCATGCGCGTGAGCCAGTACAAGGCGCCGTCGGGACTGGAGCCGCGCACCGATTTATGCAGCGCTGAAATCTGGTCGTAGAAGGCGTCGCCTCCCTTGTCGAAACGACGCAGCGCATCGCCCAGGCATTCCGCCAGCAGTTCCGTGCCGACGATGGCGACGCTCTTCGCCTGAGCGGCGCGCGCCACGATTTCCAGATTGTTGAGCAGCTTGCGGCCGTCGCCGTCGGCACTGGCGATCAGCATTTCCCTGGCTTCGGGTGCGAATTGGAGGCCGTCGAGTTCGTCGCGGCAAGCACGATCGATCAGCGCGCCGAGATCTTCTTCCGTCAGCGACTTGAGCACATACACGGCCGCGCGCGACAGCAGCGCGCCGTTGACTTCAAACGAGGGATTCTCAGTCGTCGCGCCGATGAAGGTGAACAGGCCGCTTTCCACGTGCGGCAGGAAAGCGTCCTGCTGGCTCTTGTTGAAGCGATGCACTTCATCGACGAACAGGATGGTGCGGCGGCCGGAATTGGCGCGGATCACTTCCGCGCGCTCGACCGCTTCGCGGATGTCCTTGACGCCCGACAGCACCGCCGACAGCGCGATGAATTCGGCATTGAAACTGTCCGCCATGATGCGCGCCAGCGTGGTCTTGCCGACACCCGGCGGTCCCCACAGGATCATCGAATGCGGCTCGCCCGATTCGAACGCCACGCGCAGCGGCTTGCCCGCGCCGAGCAGGTGCTGCTGGCCGATGACATCGTCAAAGGAGTGCGGTCGGAGGCGTTCGGCTAACGGCGCGGAATTCATGGAGCGGTCAAATTGGGGAATTAAAATGGATTGCCAGTCTAACCGATCCGGCAGCGGGCTATCGGTCCGAATGCTAGAATCCTGCCGGGCTTGCGGAGATAGAACGGAAACAGGATGGAAACAGGACTGGTTGCCGGGCAAGCTGTCTATCCGCAGCTTGCCATTTTGCTTACGTTACTCATCATTCGGCGCGCGACCGGCGCGTTCTGCTCATGCCCTTTGTCGTCACCGATTCCTGCATCGCCTGCAAATACACCGACTGCGTCAGCGTCTGCCCGATGGATTGTTTTGTCGAAGGCCCGAACTTCCTGGCCATCGATCCGGATGGCTGCATCGATTGCTCGATGTGCGTACCGGAATGCCCGGTCGGCGCCATCTACAACGAAACCGACCTGCCCGAAGGCCTGCGCCATTTCACCGAACTGAACGCAAAACTGGCCAAGCACCCGGGCTGGAAGCCGATCACCCAGGCCCAGGCGCCAATGCCCGACCACGCCCAATGGCGCGAGGTCGAAGGCAAGATCGACATGCTCAAGACCTCGATCTGACCCTCGTCGTTATTCGTTACTCGTCGTTACGTCGCTTGTTTATTGATTGAAAACGTCGGCGCCCTTGGGCACGACGAAGGTGAAGCTGGTCGCCTTCAAGGGCGGATTCTTCTCGAAGTTGGTGAACGACAGCAGCGAAGTCTGCCCGAACGAATCGCGCAACTCCATCGCATGCGGCACGCCGTCCTTCAAGGCGATGCCGATCCGGTCAAAGGTCGTGTCCTTGGTCTTGGGCGTGGCTTCCAGCCATTCCATGCCATCCTTGGTGCCGCCTTCTTTCAGCGTGAAATTCTTTTCCAGGTCGTTGCTGCCGAACAGGATGGCGGCCGGCGATGAACCGAGCGCATTGCCCAGTTTCTTGGTGGTGACCTGGTTCAGGTCCTTGTCGTAAATGAACAGCTTGTCGCCATCGGCCTGCAAGACTTGCTCATACGGCTTCTGGTAAGTCCAGATGAACTTGCCCGGACGTGAAAACACGAAGCTGCCGCTCGACGTATTCGACACCTTGACAGTGCCGCTGTCGGTCTTGACCAGGCGCTGCACGAACTCGCCCTTGGCCGATTGCGTGGACGCCACGAACTGCTTGAACTGCTCCAGCGCGCTCGCCGCGGCCTGCGCCGAGAACAGCGCCGCGCTCAGGCCGATTGCCACTGTAACTCCAGCAACATGCCATTTCTTCAGAAGAGGTGATGCCTGTATTTTTATTTGCATGGTGTGCATCTTTACTCCGTAGTATTTCCTGCCGGCACGAGGATTTCCCGGTTGCCGTTCGATTGCATGGTCGACACCAGACCGCTTTGTTCCATCTGCTCCAGCAGACGCGCAGCGCGGTTGTAGCCTATGCGCAAGTGACGCTGCACCAGGGAAATCGAGGCCCGGCGGTTTTTCAGCACGACCGCGACGGCCTGATCATAGAGTTCATCGCCTTCGCCGCCGCCCGCAGCGCCGCCGACTGCACCATCGGCATCTTCGGCAACGCCTCCTTCTAGGATGCCCTCAATGTAATTCGGTTCCCCCTGCTCTTTCAGGTGATCCACCACGCGATGGACTTCTTCATCGGAGACGAAGGCGCCGTGCACACGGATCGGCAGGCCGGTGCCCGGCGGCATGTACAGCATGTCGCCCATGCCGAGCAGCGCTTCCGCCCCCATCTGGTCGAGAATCGTGCGCGAGTCGATCTTGCTGCTGACCTGGAAGGCAATCCGCGTCGGCACGTTGGCCTTGATCAGGCCGGTGATGACATCGACCGAAGGCCGCTGCGTCGCCAGGATCAGATGGATGCCCGCGGCGCGCGCCTTTTGTGCGATACGCGCGATCAATTCTTCCACCTTCTTGCCGACCACCATCATCAGGTCGGCCAGCTCGTCGATGATGATGACGATGGTTTCGAGCTGTTCCAGCGGCTCCGGCGCGTCCGGGGTCAGGCTGAACGGATTCGGGATTTTCTCGCCGCGCTTGTCGGCATCGATGATCTTCTGGTTGTAGCCGGCCAGGTTGCGCACGCCCAGTTTGGACATGCGCTTGTAGCGGCGTTCCATCTCGGCCACGGCCCAGTTCAGCGCATGGCCTGCCTGGCGCATGTCGGTCACGACCGGCGCCAGCAGGTGCGGGATGCCTTCATAAATAGATAATTCCAGCATCTTCGGATCGATCAGGATCAGGCGCACCTGTTTCGGCGTCGACTTGTACAGCAGCGACAGGATGGTGGCGTTGATGCCGACCGATTTACCCGAGCCCGTCGTACCCGCGACCAGCAAGTGCGGCATCTTGGCGAGATCGGCCACCACCGGGTTGCCGGCAATGTCCTTGCCGAGCGCGATGGTCAGGCTGGAATGGCTGTCGTTGTAAACCTTGGAGCTGAGGATCTCGGTCAGGCGCACGATCTGGCGCTTGGGATTGGGCAGCTCCAGGCCCATGTAATTCTTGCCCTGGATGACTTCCACCACGCGAATCGAGGTCAGCGACAGCGAACGCGCGAGGTCGCGCGCGAGGCCGACGATCTGGCTGCCCTTGACGCCGGTGGCCGGTTCGATTTCGTAACGCGTAATCACCGGGCCGGGATAAGCAGCCACCACTTTGACTTCGACGCCGAAGTCGGACAGTTTCTTCTCGATCAGGCGACTGGTGAATTCCAGCGTTTCCACGGACACCGTCTGCTGCGCCGGCGGCGCTTCGTCGAGCAAGGACAGCGGCGGCAGGCTCGAGTCGATATCCTGGAACAGGCTGGTCTGGCGCTCCTTCTCGATGCGTTCCGACCTGGGCACAGCAACCACTTGCGGTTCGATGCGGATTGGCGGCGCTTCGTCGATCTTGGCGCGCTCCTGCACCACGACTTCTTCACGCTTGACGGCGGCAACATGGCCGACCTTGCGGTCTTCGCGCGCCGAGTAGAAATTGCGGATCCAGAAAATGCCGTCTTCAATCGCACCGCCGATGCGTTCAACCGCAGCCAGCCACGAGACGTGAAAGAACAGGCTGAAGCCCAGCCCGAACAACAGCAACAGCAATAACGTAGCACCGGTGAAACCCAGCGAGGTCTGTGCCGCGCTGCCGATCATTTCACCCAGCACGCCGCCCGGCGCCCGCGGCATCGGCGCTTTCATGGTGTACATGCGCATGTATTCGATGCCGAGGCTGCCGGCCAGCAGGAACACGAAACCGATGGCGCGGATCAGGCCTTCCTGGTGATGTTCGGGTTCGGTCTCTTTCTGCATCAGGAAACGATTGGCGAGGCGGCGATAGCTGCGCCAGATCGAATGCCCCAGCAGCACGCACCACCACCAGGTCGACATGCCGAAGATGTACAGCATCAGGTCAGCCATCCAGGCGCCCACGCGGCCGCCCCAGTTATGCAGGTGCGGCACGGAATTGGCCACCGACCAGCCCGGATCGCTGCGCGAATAGGTCAGCAGGATCAACGTCAGATACACCAGCAAGGTCGCCATGGCCAGCCAGCGCGCTTCGTACAGGAGGCGCACCAGCCGGCTCGGCAGCTGAGGAGTTTCGGCGGCTTTGGTATTGCGGGTATAGGCTTGGCTGGTCTTGGTCATAACTCTTTATCTGGCGCGCCTGTGGGGGCGCATTTAACTCAGGCGACATTGTAACGGCGATTGCCGGGCAGAAAAACCGACACGCGGAAATCGGCGGTGAATCCAGGCCGATCGCAAGGCAGATCGCAGCGCAGACGGCCCTATTGATCGGATAGCGTAATTCCATCGGCCGGTGTGGCGCTTCGTCTATAATCTTAACCGTTTTGCAGCGCAATATAGGATAAACGGCAACATAAGCCGCCGTCGCAGGCAACGCCGTCGACAATCCTTTCGCCTGCATTGAAATCCGGCAGTCCGGCATCATTTTCCTTCTATGCCGCTGCGCCCCGCTTCTGTTCAGTTCATTAAGAGTATTTTATGACCACGCCCAAACACGCCAAGGTTTTGATTCTCGGTTCCGGCCCCGCCGGCTACAGCGCTGCCGTCTACGCGGCCCGCGCCAACCTCAATCCGGTGCTGATCACCGGCGTCGAGCAAGGCGGCCAGCTGATGACCACCACCGACGTCGAAAACTGGCCCGGCGATCCGATGGGCGTGCAAGGCCCGGAACTGATGCAGCGCCTGCTGCAGCATGCCGAGCGTTTCAACACGGAAATCATTTTTGATCATATCCACACGACCAGGTTGTCGGAACGGCCATTCCGCCTGATCGGCGACTCCGGCGAATACACCTGCGACGCGCTGATCATCGCCACCGGCGCTTCGGCGCAATACCTCGGCCTGCCTTCGGAAGAAGCCTTCATGGGCAAGGGCGTGTCGGCCTGCGCCACCTGCGACGGCTTTTTCTATCGCGGCAAGGAAGTCGCCGTGGTCGGCGGCGGCAACACCGCGGTCGAAGAAGCGCTGTACCTGTCCAACATCGCCAGCAAGGTCACCATCATCCATCGCCGCGACAAGTTCCGCGCCGAACCTATCCTGATCGATCGCCTGCTGCACAAGGTTACCGAAGGCAAGATCGAGATCAAGTGGCACCACACACTCGACGAAGTTGTCGGCGACGAAAGCGGTGTCACCGGTATCAGAATCAAGTCGACCCAGGACGGCAGCGTCACGCCGATCACCCTGCACGGCCTGTTCATCGCCATCGGCCACAAGCCGAACACCGGCATCTTCGAGGGCCAGCTGGACATGCACAACGGCTACATCAAGACCCGCACCGGCCTGGAAGGCTTCGCCACCGCCACCAGCATCGACGGCGTGTTCGCCGCCGGCGACGTGCAGGATCACGTCTATCGCCAGGCCATCACCAGCGCCGGCACCGGCTGCATGGCTGCGCTGGATTCCCAGCGCTATCTGGAAGGCCTGGAGTAATTAGCTCAGATTGTCATCCTCAGCCCTCCCTCTTCATCGCGGGAGGGCTTTTTCAATTTTCACCGGTGCGCGATCATGGCGACTATCAAGGATTTTTCGGCGCTCAAGTCACTGCGCAAGGATCTCAAGGCGCAGGAAGAAGCACGCCTCGCCGCCGAACGCCAGCGCCTGGAAGATGAAAAGCGCCTGCGCACCGAAGCCGATATCTTCCGCAGCAGCGTCGGCAAGATAGCGCCGCTGCGCAGCAACGAAAAAGCCGCCCTGTTCCCGCCGCAACCCTTGCCGATCGCGCGCCACCACATCGCCGACGAACAAGCCGCGCTGATGGAATCGCTGTCCGACGAATTCACCTTCGACACCCTGCTCGACACCGACGAAAACCTCAGCTTCGCGCGTCCCGGCGTGGGCAGCGACGTGCTCAGCAAATTGCGGCGCGGCCATTGGACAATCCAGAACCAGCTCGACCTGCACGGCTTGCGCCGCGACGAAGCCCGCGAAGCGCTCGGCGAATTCCTGCGCCAGGCGCGCCGGCGCGGCCAGCGCTGCGTGCGCATCATCCACGGCAAAGGACTGGGCTCGGTCAACAAGGAGCCGGTGCTGAAACAGAAAGTGCGCAACTGGCTGGCGCAGAAGGAAGAAGTCGTCGCCTTTTGCCAGGCGCAGCCGGCCGACGGCGGCTCGGGTGCGCTGATCGTGCTGTTGCAATCGAGCGCGCCGGCCGGCCGCTAGATTCGCCAGAGCCGCTAGCGAATTTTCAGTATCTCAGCCAGCCAGTCGACAAACACGCGCACGCGCGGCGACAGATGGCGGTTGTGCGAGTACACGATCGCCACCGGCAACGGCGGCGGCTTGAACTCCGGCAACACTTCTTCGATCACGCCCTGCGCCAGCAAGTCCTCGGCGCCCAGCAAAGGCGCCTGCACCAATCCCAGCCCCGCCAGGCAACACGCCATGTAAGCTTCCGAGCTCGCGACCGATACCTGGCCGCGCAGCTTCAGTGTCTTCAGCTCGCCGTTCTGCATGTATTCCCAAGGCAGCTCGCGGCCGGTGCGGCTGGAAAAATAATTGATCATTGTGTGCTGCTCCAGCTCGGCCAGCGTACGCGGGCGGCCATGGCGATCGAGATAGGCCTTCGAGGCGCAAGTGATCTGTTCCATCGCGCCGATGCCGCGCGCAATCAGCGTCGAATCGCTGAGGATGCCGACGCGCACCACACAGTCGACGCCTTCGCCGATCAGGTCGACGAAGCGGTCGCTGGCGTTGAGCTTGACGCGAATGTCGGGGTAGCGCGCGAAAAATTCCGGCAGGCGCGGAATCACGTTCCTGTGCGCCAGCCGCTCGGGCAAATCGACGCGCACCACGCCTTGCGGCTGCTCGTTGTCGAACAGATTTTCGACATCCTGGAATTCCGCCAGCAAACGCTGGCAGCGCTCAAGGTAAGCCGCGCCGTCGTCGGTCAGCGTGACCTTGCGCGTAGTCCGTTGCAGCAGGCGCACGCCGACGCGTTTTTCCACCGCCTGGATGGCGTTGGTCACCGTCGCCGCCGGCAAACCCATCTGCTCGGCAGTCTTGCTGAAGCTGCCCAGCTCGGCGACGCGCACGAATACTTCCATTGCCTGCAAGCGATCCATAATAATTATTAATATTCGAATAAAGAAATCATTTTAACGCCGTTTATTCGAAATTCAATAAGTCCAATAATACCGTCCATGCGCCAAAGAACGGCTGCTGTCGCCTAACTCCGAGAGGCACCGATACGCCCCCTCATTTTCGATTGGAAGGAATCATCATGGAACACCGCATACTCGGCCGCAACGGCCTGTCTTCGTCGGCTCTCGGCCTCGGCTGCATGGGCATGTCCGATCTGTACGGCCCGGCAGATGAACAAGCCGGCATCGCCACCATCCACGCCGCGCTGGACGCCGGCGTCACACTGCTCGACACCGGCGACTTCTACGGCATGGGACACAACGAAATGCTGATCCGCGAGGCATTGCGCGGAGCAGGCAGCAAGGGCGGAAACAGTCGCGACAAGGTCCAACTGAGCGTGAAATTCGGCGCCATGCGCGACGCCGGCGGCAACTGGGTCGGCATGGACAACCGCCCGGCGGCAGTCAAGAACTTCCTGGCCTATACGCTGCGTCGTCTCGGCACCGACCATATCGACATCTATCGTCCGGCGCGCCTCGATCCGTCCGTACCGATCGAAGACACCGTCGGCGCTATTGCCGAAGAAATCAAGGCCGGCCGCGTGCGTCATATCGGCTTGTCGGAAGTCGGCGCAGACACCTTGCGCCGTGCTCATGCCGTGCATCCGATCACCGATTTGCAGATCGAATATTCGCTGATCTCGCGCGGCATCGAAAAGGACATCCTGCCGACCTGCCGCGAACTGGGCATCGGCATCACGGCCTACGGCGTGCTGTCGCGCGGCCTGATCAGCGGCCACTGGGATCCGTCGCGCCAGCTGGCGGCGAACGACTTCCGCAGCCACAGTCCGCGCTTCTCGGGCGACAACCTGGCGCATAACCTGTCGCTGATCGACGTGCTGCGCAGCGTCGCCGCCGACAAGCAAGCGACACCCGCGCAGGTCGCAATTGCGTGGGTGCTGGCGCAAGGCAGCGACATCGTGCCGCTGGTCGGCGCGCGTCGCCCGGAACGCCTGGCCGAGTCGCTGGGCGCCCTCAAGCTCACCTTGACCGCTCAGGACCTGGCGCGCATCGAAGAAGCCATTCCGGCCGATGCTGCGGCGGGCGATCGTTATGCCGCGCATGCGATGGCGCATCTGGACAGCGAGAAGTAGGCCATCGCTCTACGCCTCACCCGGCCGCTTAAAACAAATTGAACTGGCCGGACGGCGACGCCCGTGCGGGCCGTGCGGGCGCCAAGAACTGGGAGGCATCGAGCATGTCGAACCAGCCGCGCTCATGCATGCCGCTGCGCTGCACGGCTTTTTCAAAACGCTGGCGTATCAGCTCGGCCCACACTCCTTCGCCGCGCATGCGCGTGGCGAAATCGGCGTCGTTGTCCTTGCCGCCGCGCATCTCGCGGATGCGGTTCATGACGCGGTTGGCGCGCTCCGGAAAGTAGGTCTGCAGCCACTGCTGGAACAGCGGATTGACTTCCCACGGCAAGCGCAGCACGGTGTAGCCGGCACGGCGTGCGCCGGCCTCCGCGGCAGCCGCGACGATCGCCTCCAGTTCCGGTTCGTTGATGAAAGGGATCACCGGCGCGACGCTGACGCTGACCGGAATGCCCGCCTCGGCCAGCGTGCGGATCACGCGCAGGCGACGCGTCGGCGTGGCCGCGCGCGGCTCCAGCTTGCGCGCCAGCGCCGGGTCGAGCGTGGCGATGGTGACGGCGGCGATCATCTGGCGCCGCCCGGCCATCGGCGCCAGGATATCGATGTCGCGTTCGATCAGCGAGGACTTGGTGATCAGCGCGGCCGGATGACGGCAGTCGCTCAGTATCTGCAACACGCGTCGCGTGATCTGCAGCTCGCGCTCACATGGCTGGTAGGCGTCAGTGTTGATGCCGACGGTAATCGTCTCGGGTATATAGGACGGCTTCGCCAGTTCGCGCAGCAGCAATTCGGGGGCGTTGGTCTTGGCAAAAATCCTGCTCTCGAAATCCAGTCCCGGCGACAGACCGAGATAAGCATGCGTGGGCCGTGCGAAGCAATACACGCAGCCGTGCTCGCAACCGCGATATGGGTTGAGCGAGGCATTGAACGGCAGATCGGGCGACTTGTTGCGGCTGATGATGGTTTTGGCGGTCTCTTCCGTGACGATGGTGCGCACGGTTGCC
The DNA here is from genome assembly GCF_026127345.1 of Herbaspirillum lusitanum. Taxonomy (NCBI): domain Bacteria; kingdom Pseudomonadati; phylum Pseudomonadota; class Betaproteobacteria; order Burkholderiales; family Oxalobacteraceae; genus Herbaspirillum; species Herbaspirillum lusitanum. The sequence continues at coordinate 495,038 of NZ_QXFG01000010.1, forward strand.
GGTTCTTCTTCGCCATTTTCGGAGTCGGGCACGCCCCATCCGTCGTCGAAGCCGACGCGCTGCTCCACCTCATAGCGTCCCTGTATGTTGCTGACCGCGCCACGTCCCTTGCGCGCGTCGAACACGCGCGTGAACGTCTCGCCTTCGCTCTCGCGGACTTGCGTAATCTGCAACGGCACTTTGCGGTAACCGGACTTGCTCATGGGATCATTGCCTTGGCATTTAATACTGTGTTTATATACAGTATTTTAACCAATACCGCGATTGCCGTCACTCATCACGGAAGCATTGCTTCAGTTCATGAAGCGCGCATCTTTGGTCATAGTGGCAATGTCCACGTACATCGACCCCAGATGATTGGTCGGGGAAAAATTGACGACGTAGCCGCCGCCGTCATAGTTGCGTGCATTGATGCCTTCCAGTGCGCGAATCAGGCGCTCCCGGGTCAGATTGCGGCCCGCTCGCCTGAAGCCTTCGACCAGCACGCGGGCGGCGATGTAGCCCTCCAGGCTGGTAACGGTGAATTCCTCGTAACCCGCTTCGGCCATGCTCTTGCGATATTCGGCGACCAGCGGCATCGAAATGCGCCATGGCAGCGGCACCACCTGCGTGACCAGGATACCGTGCGCCAGATCGCCCAGTTCGCTGGCCAATTGCTTGGTGCCGACGAAAGACACGGCAAAGAACTGCCCGAGGAATCCCCGACTGCGCAAGCCGTGTACGATGCGCGCGTTGATCTGGTAGTCGGCGTTGACCAGCATCACGACGTCGACTTGTGCGGCCAGCGTCTTGTCGATCAACGGAGTCAGATTGACGCCGGCATGATTGATGCTGATGCTGGTCAGCTCGATCGCCTCGCGCCGCGCGCGATTCTCGATGTCCTGCTTGATCGACACGCCGTATTGATCCTGCTGATACACCAGCGCCAGCTTGCGTATGCCGAGCCCGTTCATGTTGCGCAGGAAGTAGGCATGCTCATCCACATAACTGGCGCGGATCGAGAACAGATAACGGTCAAAAGAGGTATGGAGCGCGCCGCCGGTGAAGGGGGCAAAGAAAGGAACACGTGCCCGTGAGGCGATTTGCAATCCCGCCTGGCTGGTCGGCCAGCCGACAAACCCGAACAGGGCGAATACCCGGTCCTGCTCTATCAGTTGCCGTGTGTTGTAGGCGGCGAGGGATGCCGTGTACTGGTCGTCGCGCGTGAGCAGCTCAATACGCCTGCCGTGGACGCCGCCTTGCTGATTGATCTGGTCGAAATAGACTTTGGCGCCGATCAGCGCCTGGCGCGCGTAGTGCGCCATGGTGCCGGACATGCCGGCGGATTGCCCAAGGAGAATCCTGGTAGCGGAAACGCCGGCGTCGGCATGTGCGGGGGAGAACAAACACGTTGACAACAAGATCGGAAGAATTCGAAACAACCATCGAAGCTGCCCCGACATGCGATCTCCCCTTCACGGTGTTATACCGCTTCCGCTCCTGTCTCGCCGGTGCGGATGCGAATGACCTGTTCGACTTCCTGTACGAAAATCTTGCCGTCGCCGATCTTGCCCGTGCGCGCCGCCTTGATGATGGCGTCGACCACCGGTTCCACCACGCTGTTGTCGACCACCACTTCGATCTTCACCTTGGGCAGAAAATCGACGACGTATTCGGCGCCGCGATACAGTTCGGTATGGCCCTTCTGACGGCCGAAACCCTTGACTTCGGTGACCGTCAGTCCGGTGACGCCGACTTCGGCCAGCGACTCGCGAACTTCGTCCAACTTGAACGGTTTGATGATAGCAGTGACTTGCTTCATGGCTATTCCCTCCTTATAAAATGTCGCAGAAAATCGAATTAAATCAATGAAAGTTTTTACTAAACACTCTTATTTATGCGCAAAGAGCAACGTAATGTTATTCGTGGAATCTTGACGTAATCGGATATCGCCAGTCGCGGCCGAACGCTCTGTGGGTGACCCGGATACCGACCGGCGCCTGGCGCCGCTTGTATTCGTTGATCTTGATCAGGCGCGTGATGCGCTCGATATCGCCCTTCTGGTAGCCGGCTCGCTCGATCTCGCCGATGCTGAGATTCTCTTCCATGTACATCTGCATGATGGCGTCGAGCACTTCATACGGCGGCAGCGAATCCTGGTCCTTTTGGTCGGGCCGCAGCTCGGCCGACGGCGCACGCGTGAGGATGCGTTCCGGAATGACTTCGGAAATGCTGTTGCGGTAAGCGCACAAACGATAGACCAGTGTCTTGGCGATATCCTTGATCACCGCGAAGCCGCCGGCCATGTCGCCGTACAGCGTGCAGTAGCCGACCGCCATCTCGCTCTTGTTGCCGGTGGTGAGGACGATGGAACCGTATTTGTTGGACAGCGCCATGAGCAGCGTGCCGCGAATGCGCGCCTGGATGTTTTCTTCGGTGGTGTCTTCCTTGAGTCCCTTGAACTCTTCGGACAAGGTGCTGCGGAAGGCCGAAAAACAATCGTTGATCGAAATCTCGTCGTAGCGGACCTTGATCCGTTCGACCATGTCGCGCGAGTCGATCCAGGAAATATCGGCGGTGTAAGGCGACGGCATCATGATCGCGCGCACCTTGTCGGCGCCCAGCGCATCGACCGCGACGGCCAGCGTCAGCGCCGAATCGACGCCGCCGGACAGGCCGATCAGCACGCTCGGGAATCCATTCTTGCCGACATAGTCACGCACACCCAGCACCAGCGCCTGGTACACCTGCGCCTCGATCGACAGCGCCGGCGCCATCTGCGGATTGCGGATCTGCACACCGTCGAATTCGATGACCTGCAAATCTTCCTCCGCATGCGCCAGGCTGGCGACCAGCTCGCCGGCGATATCCATGGCGAAGGAATTACCGTCGAAAATCAATTCATCCTGGCCACCGACCAGGTTGGCGAACACCAGCGGCATGCCTTGTTTGGTGACGTTGTCGCGCATCACATCGAGGCGCAGCAACTGCTTGTTCATGTGGTACGGCGAACCGTTCAGGATCAGCAGGACTTGTGCGCCGGCTTCCTTGGCGCGGGCAGGCGCGCGCGGGAACCAGGTGTCCTCGCAGATGTTGATGCCGAATTTGGTGCCCTTGACGTCGAACACCAGCGGCGTTCCGTCCGGGGTGAAATAGCGCTTTTCGTCGAACACGCTGTCGTTGGGCAGTTCCAGCTTGTGATAGCTGCCGGTGATTTTGCCGTTGAGCAGGACCGACGCCGCATTGAAGCGCGCACCATCTTTGAGCGCCGGGTGGCCGACGACGACGTGCACGTCTTTCAACCCGGCCAGCTCGGCCGTCAGCGCTTGCAACGCTTCTTCGGTTTTTGCGTAGAATGCCTGACGCAGCAGCAAGTCTTCCGGCGGGTAACCGACCAGCGACAATTCCGGCGTGAGGACGATGTCCGCTCCCTGCGCTGCAGCGCGCCGTGCGAATTCGACGATTTTGTTGCGATTACCCGAGATATCTCCAACGGTGCTGTTGATCTGGGCGATGGCGACTTTGACTGACATGATGGCAACGAGTAAAAATGACGGTAAGAAAATGACGAAGAGTAAGGACGCCACACCTGTGCCGGGGAGCTGCACGCAGTGAACGCAGAGTCTCATTATCGCACGCGAATCATTTCTTCTCTGGCAGAAGTTGGCCAGCCGGCATGGGATGCGCTGCTTGCCGCCCAGGTCGACGCCACCCCGTTTTTGTCCTACGCTTTCCTGCATGCGCTGCATGAAAGCGGCTCTGCCGCCAAGGACACCGGCTGGGAGCCGCAATACCTGACGCTATGGCAAGGTGATGCCTTGCAGGCTGCCTTGCCGCTTTACCTGAAATACCACTCCTACGGCGAGTACGTGTTCGACTGGGCCTGGGCCGAAGCCTATGAGCGTCATGGCCTGCCCTACTACCCAAAGTTGCTGTCGGCGATTCCGTTCACGCCGGTCAGCGGCGGCCGGCTTCTCGCGGTTGACGACATCGCGCGCCAGGCGCTGGTGCAGGCGCTGCAGCAACTTCAGGAAGCGGCGCAGACGTCCTCCACCCACGTGCTCTACCCTCCGGCAGCAGAGGCGCAGACGCTGGCCGAAGCCGGTTTCATGCTGCGCAGCGGCGTGCAATTCCACTGGCATAACGAAGGCTACCGCGACTTCGCCGAGTTCCTGGCGACGCTGGAACGCAAGAAACGCAAGAACATCCTGGCCGAACGGCGCAAGGTGGGCGAAGCCGGCGTCACGTTCCGCCATCTGCGCGGCGACGAAGCCGGCGAAGGCGACTGGCGCTTTTTCCACCGCTGCTATCGCCACACTTACGCGGCACACCATTCGACGCCTTACCTGAACCTCGATTTTTTCCTGCGCATCGCCGCCCAGATGCCGCAGCACCTGCTGCTGACCGTGGCCTATCGCGACGGCAAGCCTGTCGCCTCGTCGCTGGTAGTCTATGATGACGACGCCTTGTACGGCCGCTACTGGGGTGCGCTGGAAGAAATCCCCTGCCTGCATTTCGAAACCGCCTACTACCAGCCGCTGGAATTCTGCATCGACAACAAGATCGCGTGGTTCGAAGGCGGCGCCCAGGGCGAGCACAAGATGGCGCGCGGTTTCCTGCCGCAGAAAACCTGGTCGGCGCACTGGCTGGCGCATCCCTCGTTTGCCGACGCGGTGGAACGCTTCCTCGAACGCGAAGGCGGCGGCATCGACGATTACCTGAGCGAACTGAACGAACGCAACCCGTTTCGAGATACGGCTTGATATCCGCCTTGCGATCCAACGCGACTTCGATCGGCACAAAAAAGCGCACCCTTGAGTGCGCTTTTTTATCGGCAATGCCTGGACTGCAGATTACTTGGCTTGCTGCTTCTTGTAGGCTTCGACGCCCGACAGGATTTCCGCCTTGGCCGATTCCGGGCCTTCCCAGCCGTCGATCTTGACCCATTTGCCCTTTTCCAGGTCCTTGTAGTGCTCGAAGAAATGCTGGATCTGCTTCAGGCGCAGTTCGTTCATGTCTTCCGGCTTTTGCCAGTGCGTGTAAATCGACAGCACCTTGTCGACCGGCACGGCCAGCAACTTGGCGTCAACACCGGCTTCGTCGGTCATCTTGAGCACGCCGATAGGACGGCAACGCACCACCACGCCCGGGAACAGCGGGAACGGCGTGATCACCAGCACGTCGACCGGGTCGCCGTCTTCGGACAGGGTTTGCGGAATGTAGCCGTAGTTGCACGGATAGTGCATCGCGGTACCCATGAAACGGTCGACGAAAATGGCGCCGGTATCCTTGTCCACTTCATACTTGATCGGATCGGCGTTCATCGGGATCTCGATGATCACATTGAAGTCGTTGGGCAGGTCGCGGCCGGACGGGACGTTATTCAGGCTCATGGTGCTTTCTCGTAAAGAAATGAAGGGATGGAAAAACCCAAGATTATAACGGCATTCAGGCCGCCAACCTCAATCTGCGCCGAATCCGGGCGCTCTTGAAAGCAGGCAATAAAAAGCCGCCGGGGCCTTGCGGCGACCCGGCGGCTCTTTTGATCGTGCAAAAACTAGCGGATCGCCGTCGCCAGCGCGCATTGCTTGTAATGCGCCGCAGCCTGTTCGTGCTGGTCGAGCGCATCATGCAGTTGCCCCAGGCTCAGGTGCGATTCGCGCACGGTGCGCGGCTCGAGAGCATCGGACAAGGCTTGCTCCAAATGCCGCTGGGCCTTGCCCCACAGCTTCTGGCGCAGGCAGAACATGCCCAGCGTCAGCGCCAGTTCGGCGTCGGTCGGACGCTTCGCCAGCCAGGTTTCACAGCGCTCGATCTGCGCCAGCAGCGCGGGCGAACCGGCTTCCGCGGTCGAATCACGGTAGGCGCGGATCAGGCGATCATCCCACTCGGCGGCCAATGCGCGTTCCAGCAGCGTGCGCGCTTCATCGTGCAGGCCGCGGCTGCTGAAGGCTTGGGCGGCCCGGGTGGCGATGTAAGGCTTCAGGCGATCGGCGTTGGGTATTTCTGCCCACAGGCGACGGATCGATTCCGCATCGTGAGACCGATCCGACAGCAAGGCATCGTAAGCCATTTCGCGCAGGCGATTGGACAAGGCCGGATGCAGCGCATTGCGCTTGTCCAGCGTTTGCACCAGACGCAGCACTTCGGGCCAGTTCTTGGCTTGCTGGTTGGCCTTGAGCGCCCATTGCAGCGCCTGGATGTGGCGCGTGCCGTTGGCGTTGAGCTCATCGACGGTGTCGAGCGCGGCCTTGAACTGGTGATCGTCGACCAGCAATTCCAGCGTCGTCATCAGGCGCGCAGCCTTCAGGCCGTTGTCGCCGTCGGTGCTGGCCAGCCAGATGTCGCGGCGCTCGGTCTGGCGCATGCGGTGCGCCGCACGGGCACCGATCAGCGCGGCGATGCCGGCATTGTCGGGCAGTTCGGCGGCGCGCGTGGCGGCTTTTTCAGCATGGCCGAAGCGGCCTTCGAAGAAAGCTTTCAACGAATCGCGCAAGGCCTTGTTGCCGTCGTTTTCGCGCTTCTGGCGGCGATAGGCGATCACGCGGCCAGGCAGCTTTTGCGTCAGGCGCACGGCGCGGATCAGCACATATAGCGCGATGAACAGCACCACCACCGCGGCCAGGAAGAAGTTGAGCGACAAATCGACGCGGTACGGCGGATAGAACAGCACGACGTTGCCGGGATTGAAACGCGCCAGTACCGCCAGGCCGATGGCGGAAGCAAACAGGGTCAGGAGCCAGAGGAGAATTCGCATATTTCTGTCGTCTTAATTAACGCCGGCCTTTGTAATTGCGCACCGCGTTGATGCTTTCGCTGAGCGTCGGCATCTGGATCGACAGGTTGCTGCCCTGGACTTGCTTCAACATTGCCTGCGTGGTCTGCACTTGCTTGGCGCGGGTGTCGAAGTACTTGGCGATGGTGTCTTGCGCCGCGGCCAGGTCGTTGCGGAACGCGAATTCGTTACGCGAAAGCAGCGCCAGGCGTGCATTGAGCAGGCGCAGCTTGAGGTTTTCACGGGCGTAGTAAGCCTGGGTGGGCGACAGCAGCAAGGCGTCCGGCGTATCGACGCTGCGGATGCGCACCAGTTGCTTCAACTCGGTCCACATCTCGGCGCTGAAGCTTTGCCACTTTTCCTGCGTATCGGCCAGCCAGTCGCTCGACGATGCGTCAGCCGGTTGCCCCTTGCCGTTCGGCTTGGCGGCGGCCTTCGGCGCGGCGCGCATCGGTTGTTTCTTGGGTTCGGTCACCGACACCACCGGTTTTTCGTCGGACAGCAAAGGCATGCTGTCGATCTGGCCGATGATGCTGTCGAGGCGCACGGCGATACCGGGCACGTCGACGGTCGGCAAGGCTTTCAGGCGGTCCAGGTCACGCGCGATGGCGCGACGGATGGCGATGAACTGCGGCTTGTCGGAGCGCGACAGGCTCTTGTCGGCGTTCTGCAAAGCGATCAGCGCGCCCTGCACGTTGCCGGCCAGTTCCAGCTGCTGGCTGGCGGTCGACAGGACTTCTTCGATTTCCGACAGGGCCCAGTCGTCACGGTTCTTGGAGAGATCCTGATAGAGCTGCTCGAGCGCCAGTTGCTGGCTTTGCGACTCGGCCTGCTTGCTGTCGAGCACGCTGACCTTGGCTTGCAATTCCTTGGTGCTTTCCTGGACGGTCTTGAGTACGCCCTTGACCTCGGTGTTGGCGACGTCGCCGGTCTGCAGGCGGCGCGCGACTTCTTCGCGCAGGCTGCGGATTTCGCTATGCGACACCCACCACTGCGCCACGAGCACGATGGCGAGGATCACCACCAGCAAGGTCAGCAGCCGCAGGCGCTTTTTCAGCACGCCATTGTCCGAAGGTGTAAAGGAAGGGAGCACCATGCTCGCCTGCAGTCCGGGATCCGCTTTCGCGTCCGGCTGGTTCTGGTCGGGGGAGGATTGCAGTTCGTTCATGCAGGGGATTGTAACGCGGCAATCAGGCGTTCGTCCCCTGATCCGGTCACGGTCACATGGGAGAAACCCAGCGAGTGCGCTGTTTCAGCGATCCGCTGGTGCGAAACGATGATTTCATTGCGTTGTAGTTTTACCACACAGTCCTGTCCCAGCGCATCGGCCGTGATTTGCCGCAAGTTGCGCAAGGCCTCGGAACTGGTGACTACCCACTCGCTGCCGGCCTCGATCAGGCTGCGCAGGTGCGCCGCCTTTTCGGCGTCGATTTGCGGCAACAGGCGTTGATACGCGGTCACGTGTTCGACCTCGACTTGCCTGTCGCGCAGCATGTCGGTCAGGAAATCCCTCCCGGCCTGGCCGCGCACGATCAGCACACGCTTTCCATGCAGCGCTTCGGGATCGAGCGCCTTGAACAATTCTTCGGAATCCATGCGCGCGCTGTTGCGCGGCGCGTGAATGGTGGCGTGGGCGTCGTCAACGCCGTGACGCCGCAGGGCCAGCCGGCTGCCTTCGCCGACAATGCCGATGGCGACGGCCTGCGGCCATGACGCAATGAACTGGAACGCAGCGTCGATGGCGTTGGGGCTGACGAACACCACCAGCGCATATCGTTCCAATACAGACAGCACGCGCCGCAGCTCGGTGCTGTCGGCCACCGGTGCGATTTCCAGCAAGGGGAAAATCACCGGCATGCGGCCGATTGCCGTCACTTGCGTGGCGAACGCGCCAGCCTGCGCCAAGGGACGCGTGATGACTACCGGCCTGGAAGCGAGCTCCTTCACGGCGTTCCCTTCGGTTCAGAGAGTAAAGATGGATGAGAGGAAGGCTGATACGCGGCTGTGGATCATTCAGCCGCGTCGGCCTCTGCCCTGCATGCCGCCAGGATTGCTGCGGCGCCCTGCGTCTGGAGCAAGTCGGCAATCTGCTTGCCCAGCGCTGCCGGCGCATCGGCCGGACCTTCGGCTTCGGCAGCCGCGACCTGCTTGCCGTCCGGCGTCGCCACCAGGGCGCGCATGTGCATGCGATCGCCGGCTATGGTGGCAAAAGCCGCCAGCGGGATCTGGCAACTGCCGCCGAACGTGCGCGACAGCGTACGCTCCGCCGTCACTGCGCGGTCCGTCGCGAGATGGTTGATCGGCGCCAGCACGCGCTGCAAGTCGGTGCGCTCGGCCAGTATTTCGATCGCCATTGCGCCCTGTCCCGGCGCCGGCAGGCTTTGCTCGGGCGCGATGGCGGAGCGGATGCGCGACTCCAGGCCAAGGCGTTTCAGGCCGGCGACGGCAAGAATGATGGCGGCATAGTCGCCGCGGTCCAGTTTGCCCAGGCGCGTATCGAGATTGCCGCGCAACGGCTTGATGACCAGATGCGGATAGCGGGCGGCGATCAGCGCCTGGCGACGCAGGCTGCTGGTGCCGACCACGGCGCCGGCGGGCAATTCATCCAGGCCGGCGTAGTCGTTGGAGACGAAGGCATCGCGCGGATCTTCGCGCTCCAGAATGGCGCCCAGCACGAAACCTCCCGGCAGTTCCATAGGCACGTCCTTGAGCGAATGCACCGCAAAGTCGGCGCGCCCCTCGGCCATGGCGACCTCCAACTCCTTCACGAACAGCCCTTTGCCGCCGACCTTGGACAGAGTGCGGTCGAGGATCTGGTCGCCGCGCGTGGTCATTCCGAGGATGGTTATGCTGCACTGCGGATATAATGCAGCCAACCGGTCGCGCACATGTTCGGCTTGCCACATGGCGAGACGGCTTTCGCGCGAAGCAATGACCAGACTGGAGGGAGGAAATTCTTTCAAGACGGTTCTTCCGGTAGTCGCCGAGTCATCTGTGAAGATGCCCGGCGCATAAAAAATATAAAAAAGTGAGGCAATCAAGTGAGCAGATTCTAGCACGCAGCATCACTGACAGTTCGACCAGCACGCCCGACTTTCTCCTCTGAAAACCGTAGCAATTGTTGATCATGGCAACTAAACCAAAAACCCAAACCCCTGCTCGTTCTGCCCCTGTCCGTTCCGATAAACCTGCCGTCAAGCCTGCTGAAAAACGCGCCGCGAAACGCACCGAAAAGCCCAGCGCCGACAAAGACGCGCCGCTCAAGGAAGACATCCGCCTGCTCGGCCGTCTGCTCGGCGAAGTGCTGCGTCACCAGGAAGGCGACGCCGTCTTCGAAGTGGTCGAAACCATCCGCCAGACCGCCGTGCGCTTTCGCCGCGAATCAGACGCCAAGGCCGGCGCCGAACTCGACAAGCTGCTCAAGAAGCTGACGCGCGACCAGACCAACTCGGTGGTGCGCGCGTTCTCGTATTTCTCGCACCTGGCCAACATTGCCGAAGACCAGCACCACAACCGCCGCCGCCGCGCCCACTTGCTGGCCGGCTCGGCGCCGCAACCGAGCAGCGTGGCCTACGCGTTGTCGCGCCTGGACAATGCCGGCGTGTCGGGCAACACCGTGCGCAACTTCCTGTCCGAGTCGCTGATCTCGCCGGTGCTGACCGCGCACCCGACCGAAGTGCAGCGCAAGAGCATCCTCGACGCCGAGCGCGAAATCGCCCGCCTGCTGGCGCTGCGCGACCAGCCGCTGACGCCGAAGGAATTGCGCGACAACACCGAACTGCTGCGCGCGCGCATCGCCACGCTGTGGCAGACCCGCATGCTGCGCTACACCAAGCTGACGGTCGCCGACGAAATCGAAAACGCGCTGTCCTATTACCGCATCACCTTCCTGCGTGAGCTGCCGGCGCTGTACGACGACATCGAAGAGGAAATCAACGCCCAGTTCCCGTCGCGCTTACGTGCCAAAACCAGTTCGCGCACCGCGCCGGCGGAACTGCCGCCCTTCGTGCAGATGGGCAGCTGGATCGGCGGCGACCGCGACGGCAACCCCAACGTCAACGCCGGCACCATGCAGCGCGCGCTGCAACGCCAGTCGACCACGATTTTCGATTTCTACCTCGATGAAGTCCATGCACTCGGCGCCGAACTGTCGATCTCGACCCTGATGGTCGACGCCAGCGCCGAACTGCTGGCGCTGGCCGACGCCTCGCCGGACAACTCCAACCATCGCGCCGACGAGCCTTACCGCCGCGCGCTGATCGGCGTGTACGCGCGTCTGGCCGCAACCGCGCGTCATCTCGGCGTGGTCAACATCCTGCGCCAGGAAGTCGGCGCCGCCGCACATTACGCCGGCCCGGAAGAATGCATCGCCGAACTGCAGGTGCTGGCCGACTCGCTCAACGCCAACCACGGCAGCGCGCTGGTCAAGCCGCGCCTGGCGGTGCTGAAGCGTTCGATTGAAATCTTCGGCTTCCACCTCGCCACGCTGGACATGCGCCAAAGCTCCGACGTGCACGAGCGCGTGCTCGGCGAACTGTTCGCCAGCGCGCAGGTCGAGCCGTCCTACGCCGGTCTCAGCGAAGAAAAGAAAATCGCCCTGCTGCTGGCCGAACTGGCCAAGCCGCGCCTGCTGTATTCGCCCTACCTGACGTATTCGGACGAAACCAATTCCGAGCTGACCATCCTGCGCACCGCCCGCGAAATCCGCCAGCGCTACGGCGCGCGCGCGATCCGCAACTACATCATCTCGCACACCGAAACCGCGTCCGATTTGCTGGAAGTGCTGTTGCTGCAAAAGGAAACCGGCCTGCTGCACGCCGATGCCAAGGACCCGTCGAAGCTCTCCGAACTCGAGCTGATGGTGATTCCGCTGTTCGAAACCATTCCCGACTTGCGCTGCGCCGCCGACATCATGGAGCAATGGTTGTCATTCCCGCTGGTGGCGCCGCTGATCGTCAAACAGGGCAAGCTGCAGGAAGTGATGCTGGGCTATTCCGACTCCAACAAGGACGGCGGTTTCCTGACGTCGAACTGGGAGTTGTACAAGTCGGAAAACCGCCTGGTGGAATTGTTCAACCGCGCCGGCGTCAAGCTGCGCCTGTTCCACGGCCGCGGCGGCACCGTCGGTCGCGGTGGCGGCCCGAGCTACCAGGCCATCCTGGCGCAGCCGCCGGGCACGGTCAACGGCCAGATCCGCCTGACCGAGCAAGGCGAAATCATCGCCTCCAAGTTCTCCAATCCGGAGATCGGCCGCCGCAATCTGGAGCTGCTGGTGGCGGCGACGCTGGAAGCCAGCCTGATGCCGGAAACCACCGACGCCAAAGAGACTCGCAAGCTGGCCGAGTTCGAACGCGTCATGGGCGACCTGTCGGATCGCGCCTATCAGGCGTATCGCAACCTGGTCTACGAGACCCCGGGTTTCACCGACTACTTCTTCGCCGCCACGCCGATCGCCGAAATCGCCGAGCTCAACATCGGCTCGCGTCCTGCATCACGCAAATCGACGCGCCGCATCGAAGACCTGCGCGCGATACCTTGGGGTTTCTCGTGGGGCCAATGCCGCTTGCTGTTCCCGGGCTGGTACGGCTTCGGCAGCGCGGTGTCGGAATGGCTGCAGGAAGGCGGCAGCAAGGAGCAATCCAAGCGTCTCGCCACGCTGCGTGCGATGTACAAGGAGTGGCCGTTCTTCGCTGCGCTGCTGTCGAACATGGACATGGTGCTATCCAAGACAGATATGGCAGTGGCGTCGCGCTACGCCGGACTGGTCGCCGACCGCAAGCTGCGCAACGCGATCTTCGGTCGCATCGTGGGCGAGCATGAACGCACCAGCCAGCTGCTCGGTTCGATCACCGGCAACAAGGACCGCCTGGCGGGCAATCCCCTGCTGGCGCGTTCGATCAAGAACCGCTTCGCCTACCTCGATCCGCTGAATCACTTGCAGGTCGAGCTCATCAAGCGCCACCGCTCCACCGCGGCGGCCGGCAAGAAGGTCGAGGAACGCGTGCAACGCGGCATCCACCTGACCATCAACGGCATCGCCGCAGGCCTGCGCAATACGGGCTAAAGCCAGGCTCAGCGCTGCCCGCTCCCTGACGCCATCGCCGGCTTCAGGGAGCGATCCTGCGCCATCCCGCTCCGAGCAGCATCAGGAAAATCACGATAGCAAGTTTTGGAGTGCGGCGGCATCATCGGCTGGTCAAGATAAGCGCCTCTCACTATTGTCGGAAGCATCATGAAACCAGCCGATCTGTTGCGCCTGCTCGCACTGTCAGCCATCTGGGGCGCCAGCTTTCTGTTCATGCGCCTCGCCGTGCCGGAAATGGGCGCGCTCAATACCGCGTTCTTCCGCGTGCTGTTCGGCGCAGCCGGTTTGCTGCTGTTGCTGGCGATCTTGCGCGTAAAATGGCGTTTTCAGGGCAAGCTGCACGCCACAATGTTGCTGGGCGCCATCAATTCAGGCTTGCCGTTCGTGCTGTTCAGCCTCGCCGCCAAAGTATTGCCGGCCGGTTACTCCGCCATCCTCAATGGGACTGCTCCTTTGATGGGCGTGGTCATCGGGGCGTTATTTTTTGGCGATACCCTGACGTCGCGCAAGGTGGGCGGCGTCATCCTGGGCCTGGCCGGCGTTGCAGTTCTGACAAGAACCGGACCGGTGGATTTCGATACGGCGACCGTTTTGGGTGCGCTGGCCTGCCTGCTGGCGACCAGTTGCTACGGCCTCGCCAGTTTCCTGACCAAGCGCTGGATCACTGATCGTGGCGGCCTGGACAGCAAGCTGGTGGCATGCGGCAGTCAACTGGGCGCGGTCGCGCTGTTGTTGCCGTTCTTTGCCGTCATGGCAGTGCTGGAGGACGGCCCCGCCGCCCCGCTACATGCCGGCATTGGTACGTGGTTTGCTTTATTGGCGTTGGGATTTGTATGTTCGGCGCTGGCTTACATTTTATTTTTCCGATTAATTGCCGATATAGGTCCTGTTAAGTCATTGACCGTCACCTTCCTGATTCCATTGTTCGGGGTCTTGTGGGGATGGCTGTTCTTGCAGGAACAATTGTCGTGGGCGTATGCCGCCGGCGGCGCCCTGATCGGAATGGCGCTGCTGCTGGTGTTGATGCCCGCGCGAGCCGGTGCAGGCGGGAATAAACAAAAGATTGACGGCAAACCCTCGGCAAGCTGACCTCATGCAGGTCGGCGCCAGGGTTGCCAACACAACAAGGGGAAGTTCATGGGTACCTGGGGTAAAACCATCGCATCGCTCTGTTTCGCAGGCGTGTGCGGACATGTTGCCGCTGCCGCGCCGACGGAGAAGGTCAAGGCATTGCCGCCGTTGCGCACCGAGCGCGTCGCGCTGACCAGCGTGGATTCTCCGGGCGGCAAGGCCACTGCCTTGTTCGGTTACTGGTTCAAGGGCAAAAGCAAATCCGACAAGCGGCCGACCATCATCGCCATGCACGGTTGCGGCGGTCTCTACAGCAGCGTCAACAAGGAAAAGATCGAATTCACGCCGCGCCATATCGCCATGGCGCGCGCGTTGACCGACGCCGGTTACAACGTCCTGTTCCCCGATAGCTTCACACCGCGCGGCCGCCGCTCGATCTGCCAGGAAAGCCTGCAGCAGCGCGAAGCCAGCAGCGCCAACCGCCGCCTCGACGTGCAGGTTGCCTTGCGCTGGCTGGCTACGCAGGACGACGTCGACTACGCCCGCATCGGCATGGTCGGCTGGTCGCATGGCGCCACCACCATCCTGTCGGCGTTGAACCTGGCGCAGACCGATGTCGCCGTACGCAAGGTGCAGCCGAAAGCGGCTGTGGCGTTTTATCCGACCTGCACGGCTTTTTCAAAAAACCGCACGCCTTACAAGCCGGCCGCGCCGATGCTGATCCTGATGGGTGAAAACGACGACTGGACGCCGCCTGAAGCCTGCGAATCGCTGGAAAAGAAAATGCAGGACAGCGACACGCCGATCACCTTGCGCCTCTATCCCGACACCTATCATGACTTCGATGCGCCGGGCATGCCGATGCACGTGCGCATGGACATTCCGGGCGTGGGAAAACCCGGCGCCGGCGTCACCAGCGGCGGCAACGCCGATGCGCGCGCCGAGGCCTATCGCGAAATGCTGAAGTTCCTGAAGGACAAGCTGGACTGAATACGGCCGGCTCGTGACGAAGCGGACAAGGCGCAGGCGTTGTATCGCGATGCCGCCTTCATTCCCGGCGAAATCACGATGGTGCGGACGCTTTAGGCGCGGCATGCCGGGTACAAAAAATTACGGCCGACAATGTCGGCCGTAATTCGCATGCATTTCCTCAGGAAATTTCAGGAAATCAGCTCTTCCATCCCCGCGCCCAGTTCAGCCAGCGGCGGCAGATCGTCGAACAGCACTGCCTGCTTGACACCCAGCTTGGCGGCAACGTCGTCCGGGAAGGTCGATTCCATTTCCTCGCGGGAATAGTTATTTTCTTCCGCACGTGCACGCCAGGCCGCGATATGAATCACGGCGGCGATCTTGTTGAACGGATCGGCTTCCAGCGGGCTTGAGAACGCGGCGATGGCTTCCGAGAACTCCTCCGGGAAGCGCCAGCGCTTGGCCAGCTCCGCGCCAACGTCGGAGAAGTCGTAACCGAACGAAGTATGCTCGACGTCCAGGCGACGCGCGTCGATGGTGCTGGCGATCTTGTCGATCTGGCGGGTCTGCTCGGGCATGGCAGCGTGCATGACGAGTTGGCCGATGGCGTGCATCAGGCCCACCGTGAACGCCAGATCGGAATTGAGTCCCTGCTTCTTCGCCAGCCACTTGGCGACGATGGCGGTATGCAGGCTATAGCGCCAGAACAACTTGAGATCCACTCCGGACATGGATTTGAAGCTGCCCGTGAGGCCGGTGCTGACGACCAGCGTGCGCACGGTCATGAAACCCAGCATCAGCACGGCATCATCGACGGTGCCGATGCTGCGCGAGACGTGATAGTAGGACGAATTCGCGAGGCGCAGCAGCTTGGCGCTCAACACCTGGTCGGCGCTCAACTTCTTGGCGATGTCTTCGATCGAGACATTGTCGTTATTGAAGCTCTCGATGACTTCCTGCACCACTTTGGGAATACTGGGTAATGCCGCTTGCTGCTGAAACAGTGCTTCAAAATTCATGAGAGCTCTCCCCGGATGAGTCCAGATACAACAAATTCGAATAGTTTGGATTTACAAAACAGCGTTTTGAGTATCTTAAAGATTTGCCAATAGTGCAATGGTTTTTGTGCCATGAATCGCCGCAAACGACATCCATACCACGCAGAAAATTCCCTATTGACTCCGTCCGCAAACAGGTGCGGCGTGGCTCAAATGTCATCGACTTGCTATAATCGCGTATTCTCCGGGAACCCCACTATGACTGCACAATTATCGAAAAAAGGCGAAGCCTGGTCGGCTCGCTTTTCCGAACCCGTTTCCGATCTGGTGAAACGTTACACCGCCTCTGTGTTTTTCGACAATCGCCTGGCGCAATTCGACATCCAGGGCTCGCTTGCCCACGCCGAAATGCTGGCGCACCAGCAGATCATCAGCGCGCAAGACTACGCCGACATCCAGCGCGGCATGACGCAGATCAAGGGTGAAATCGATGGCGGCAAGTTCGAATGGCTGCTCGACCTCGAAGACGTCCACCTGAACATCGAAAAGCGCCTGACCGAACTGGTCGGCGACGCCGGCAAGCGCCTGCATACCGGCCGCTCGCGCAATGACCAGGTCGCTACCGACATCCGCCTGTACATGCGTGCCGCCATCGACGACATCAGCGGCCTGCTGCGCGACCTGCGCTCCGCCCTGGTGGATCTGGCCGAACAGCACGCCGACACCATCCTGCCCGGCTTCACCCACATGCAAGTGGCGCAGCCGATCACCTTCGGCCACCACGTGCTGGCTTACGTTGAAATGTTCGGCCGCGACGCCGAACGCATGGCCGACGCCCGCAAGCGCGTCAATCGTCTGCCGCTGGGCGCCGCCGCGCTGGCCGGCACGACCTTCCCGATCGACCGCCTGCGCGTGGCCAAAACGCTGGGCTTCGACGATGTCTGCCGCAACTCGCTGGACGCCGTTTCCGATCGCGACTTCGCCATCGAATTCTGCGCCGCCGCTGCGCTGGTCATGACCCACATCTCGCGCATGTCCGAAGAACTGGTGATCTGGATGAGTCCGCGCGTCGGCTTCATCGACATCGCCGACCGCTTCTGCACCGGTTCGTCGATCATGCCGCAAAAGAAAAACCCGGACGTGCCTGAACTGGCGCGTGGCAAGACCGGCCGCGTCAACGGCCACCTGATCGCCCTGCTGACCCTGATGAAAGGCCAGCCGCTGGCCTACAACAAGGACAACCAGGAAGACAAGGAACCGCTGTTCGATACCGTCGACACGCTGACCGACACGCTGCGCATTTTCGCCGACATGGCGAGCGGCATCACCGTCAAGCCGGACGCCATGCGCGCCGCTGCGCTGCAGGGCTATGCCACCGCCACCGACCTGGCCGATTATCTGGTCAAGAAGGGCCTGCCGTTCCGCGACGCCCACGAAGCCGTCGCCCACGCCGTGCGCACCTGCGTCGACCGCAACTGCGACCTGTCCGACCTGACGCTGGATGAACTGCGCGTGTATTCGCCATTGATCGACAACGACATCTTCGGCGTGCTGACGCTGGAAGGATCCGTCGCCGCCCGCGACCACATCGGCGGCACGGCGCCGAACCAGGTGCGCCTGGCGATCGCGGAAGTGCGCAAGTCGCTGTAGCAATGCAGCTGCAAGGCAGGAAATAAAGAACAAAGAAACAAAGAAACAAAGAAATACCAGCGGCATCCGAACTGCCAACGCGACCCGGATGCCGCTGTACTGAGTCTGTACCAAAAGTAGCAGTGCGAGGTAATCAGCAGGACCGCTCCGTCTTCGGATGGAGCCGCATCAAATCTGTCATCTGTGTCACCTCCGCTTTCGGCGGAGTCAGCAGACGGTTGCACGGCGGCTTACCAGGTTGCAGTGCAGCAGTGTGTTTTAACCGGTTTACGGTATTCTTGACCGGTTGTATCCCAAAGACCGCACGACGGTCTAAAGAGGATGGAGCAAAATAGGGAAATCCCACCCAAGATTTCCTGCACCGGTTACCTCCGGTTCATATTTCGCGTCATCCTCTATAAGAATATCTAAATCTAAGGAGAGAACTCGATGCGATTCAACATGCTTAAAACCGCTTTAAAGACCTTGCCTGCGCTGATGATCGGCGTGACCATGGCAAATGCCGCATTGGCCGCCGACGTCAAGCTCGGCCTCGCCGCTGCGCTGACCGGCCCTGCCGCCAAATACGGCGTCGCCATCAAGAACGGCTTCACGCTGGCCGCTGACGAAGTCAACGCCAAGGGCGGTGTCAACGGCAACAAACTGGTTCTGATCGCAGAAGACGAACAAGGCAAGAAAGAAGAAGCCATCAACGTCTTCAAGAAACTGATTTTCCAGGACAAGGTGCTGATGGTCTTCGGTCCGACCCTGTCCAATTCCGCATTCGCTGCTGACCCGATCGCCAACGCCGCCAAGGTCGTCGCCTTCGGCACCAGCAACACCGCCGACGGCATCACCGCCATGGGCCCGTTCACCTTCCGCAACTCCGTCATGGAAGCCGACGTGCTGCCAGTGACAGTCAAGGCTGCCGTCAAGCATTTCGGCATCAAGAAGGTCGCCGTGATCTACGGTAACGACGATGCGTTCACCAAGTCCGGTTACGACGTCTTCAAGGCCACGCTGGAACAGCAAAAGATTCCGGTCACGACAACCGAGGCGTATGCCAAGGGCGACGTCGACTTCAAGGCGCAACTGACCAAGATCAAGGCCGGCAATCCAGACGCCATCGTCTGCTCCTGCCTGGCGGAAGAAGCTGCCAACATCATCCTGCAAACCCGCACGCTGGGCATGAAGCAGCCGTTCATCGGCGGCAACGGACTGAACTCGCCGAAGCTGTTTGAAATCGCCAAGGATGCCGGCGACAACACGCTGATGGGCAGCCCATGGTCGTCGGAAAACCTGACGCCGGCCAACAAGGCATTCATCGCCGCGTACAAGGCCAAGTTCGGTTCCGATCCTGACCAGTTCTCGGCACAAGCCTACGACGCGCTGTACGTCGTGGTCGAAGCGCTCAAGAACGTCAAGCTGTCGGGCGCGCTGGACAAGGACCGCGACGCTCTGCGTCAAGCCTTGCCTGCCGTCAAGATCGACGGCGCGACCGGCAAATTCGCCTTCCGCGCTGCGCCTGCCGTCGCCGGCAAGCAAGTCGGTTTCGACGCCCAGCAAGAAGCCGTGGTCAGCATCGCCAAGGGCGGCAAGTTCACGCTGCTGAAGTAATCTTCGGTCGAACTGCGACGCCCACAAAGACTCCGGTATTTTTACCGGAGTCTTTTTGTTGCATTGCTTGCCCAGCTTCACCACGCTTCACCAATCGCGAAAAAGAACAGGCTAGCCAAAAGCCGCTTTTCTGATGTAACGAGGGATACATCGCCCGCCTGCCAGTTTGCCCGGATGTGCAACTGACGGATGAGACCGGCGCTCCTCACTATTCGTCATCACTCTATTCGCAGGCCCTATGTTAGAACAACAACTTATCAACGCCCTTTCGCTGGGCAGCGTCTAC
The DNA here is from genome assembly GCF_026127345.1 of Herbaspirillum lusitanum. Lineage (NCBI taxonomy): Bacteria > Pseudomonadati > Pseudomonadota > Betaproteobacteria > Burkholderiales > Oxalobacteraceae > Herbaspirillum > Herbaspirillum lusitanum. Next base: position 514,447 of record NZ_QXFG01000010.1, read on the forward strand.
GCGCTCTTTGCGCTGGGCTTCACGCTGGTGTTCGGCGTGCTCGGCGTCATCAATCTGTCGCACGGCGCGATCTTCATGCTGGGCAGCTACGCCGCCCTGCTGCTGGTCGAAAAAATGGCGCTGCCGTTGTGGCTGGCCATGCTCGCCGCGATGGTCGCCACCGGCCTGATCGGCCTGGTCGTCGACATTCTGGTGCTCAAGCCACTGCGCAAGCGCAATGCACCCCACCTGATTCCCATGATCGCCACCATCGGCGTGGCGATCATGCTGACCAATCTCGCGCAGGGCCTGTTCGGCGCCGAAAACAAGCGCTTCCCGATCGGCACCATTCCGGAAGACAGCGTCACCATCGGCAACCTGCACGTCACCGCCGTGCAAGTCGGCATCGTCGTCATCGCCTTCGTGCTGATGATCGTGCTGCTGGCCGTGATGCGCCGCACGCAACTGGGCCGCGCGCTGCGCGCCATTGCCGAGTCGCCGAAAGCGGCCTACCTGCTGGGCATCAACGTCGAAGGCCTGTTCTACCTGACCTCGTTCGCGGCAGCAGCCCTCGGCGGCGCAGCAGGCGTGCTGGTCGGCCTGTCCTTCAATGCGATCTCGCCCTTCATGGGCCAGCCGATGCTGCACAAGGGCATCGCCGTCATCATCCTGGGCGGCATGGGCGACATCCGCGGCGCCATGATCGGCGGCCTGTTCCTGGGCTTTGCCGAGGTGCTCACGGTGGCATATATCTCGAGCGACTTCCGCGATGCGGTGGCGTTCGGTCTGCTGTTTTTGATTTTGTTGGTCAGGCCTTCAGGCATGTTCGGCAAAGTGCTGGAAAGAAAGGCTTAGGATCATGGGTTTCATGGAATGGTGGGACGGATTCTGGGCCACTTACAACACCGTCATCTTCAGCGTCGGCGTCAACGCCATGCTGGCACTGTCAATCTACGTCACGCTGTCGTGCGGCCTGCTGTCGCTGGCCAACGCAGCGTTCATGGGGATCGGCGCTTACGTCGCATCCCTGATTACCATGCAGGCCGGCTTGCCCTTCCCGGTCGCGCTTGCAGCCGGCGGCGTCCTGCCGGCGCTGGTGGCGCTGCTGATCGGCATCCCGACGCTGCGCCTGTCCGGCGTCTATCTCGCGATGGCGACGCTGGGCTTCGGCGAAGTAGTGCGCGTGGTGGTGCTGAACATGGAAATCACCGGCGGCCCGATGGGCCTCAACGGCGTTCCGCCGGTCACCGAATGGTGGCACATCGTGCTGCTGCTGGGCGTGACCGTGTATTTCCTCGCCCGCGTACGCCGCTCCAAGATCGGCCGCGCGTTTGAAGCGATCAAGGAAGACGAAGTCGCCGCCCGCCTGATGGGCGTCAACGTGGCCGGCTACAAGCTGCTGGCCTTCGTCATCGGCGCCGCGATTGCCGGTGTTGCCGGCGCGCTCAATGCGCATTACACCTTCACGATCGGCCCCAACAACTACGGTTTTGAAAACGCCGTGGACATCCTCACCATGGCCGTGTTCGGCGGCACCAGCAACCTGATCGGCCCGATGATCGGCTCGACCATCCTGTCGCTGCTGCCGGAAGTGCTGCGCCATTTCAAGGACTTCCGCCTGGCCGCCAACGGCCTGATCCTGATCCTGGTCGTGCTGTATCTGCCGAAGGGCATCTGGGATCCGCGTCGTATCCGCGCATTCATGCAACGCCGTAATTCAGGCAACAGCAACAACTCTGCAAGCAAGAAGGTGAACTGATGCTTTTACAATTCAACCAGATCAGTAAAAACTTCGGCGGTTTGCAGGTTCTGCAAGGCGTCCAGTTCAACGTGCCCGAAGGCGGCATCTTCGGTTTGATCGGCCCCAACGGCGCCGGCAAGACCACCGTGTTCAACCTGATCACCGGCCTGCTGCGCGCCTCCTCCGGCAACATCGTGTTCAACGGCCAGGATATCGGCAACGTCGCTCCGCACAAGATCACCGAGCGCGGCATCGCGCGCACCTTCCAGAACATCCGCGTGTTCAAGGAAATGACGCTGCTCGAAAACGTCGTGGTCGGCATGCACGACCACCTCGACTACGGTTTCGGCGGCCTGCTGCTGAACCTCGGCTCGTTCCGCAAGATCGAGAAGGAAGCCCGCGAACGCGCGCTCGAACTGCTGTCCTGGGTGCGCCTGGACCACAAGGCCGGGATGCTGGCCGACAGTCTCTCCTATGGTGAACAGCGCAAGCTGGAATTCGCCCGCGCGCTGGCGACCAAGCCCAAGCTGCTGCTGCTGGACGAACCGGTGGCCGGCATGAACCCGGCGGAAAAGACCGAGCTCATGGCTGAAATCATCAACATCAAGCAACGCGGCTTCTCGATCTTCATGATCGAGCACGACATGCGTTTCGTGATGGGCCTGTGCGACCGCGTCGCCGTGCTCAACTTCGGCAAGATCATCGCCGAAGGCACACCGGATGAGATCAAGAACAATCAGGAAGTGATCGAGGCCTACCTCGGCAAGGAAGAAGAATGAGCCAGCCCCAGTCCCCAATCCAGACTGCCCCCAACGTTATTCTGCAAGTCCAGGACCTGGCGGTTTCCTACGGCCACATCGAAGCCGTCAAAGGCATCAGCCTGACCCTGAACGAAGGCGAGATCACTGCGCTGGTCGGCGCCAACGGCGCCGGCAAGAGCACTTCGCTGCTGGCCATCTCTGGTCTGGTCAAGGCTGCGCGCGGCAAGGTAATCTTCAACGGTGAAGACATCACGCAACAGTCGCCGCACCGCATCGTCGGCAGCGGCGTGGTGCAAGTCGCCGAAGGCCGCGCCACGCTGACCACCCTGACCATCGAAGAAAACCTCTCCCTTGGCGCCTACACGCGCAAGGACAAGGCCGCCGTCGCCGGCGACCTGGAGTGGGTCTATTCGCTATTCCCGGTCCTCAAGCAACGCGCCAAGGGCCTGGCCGGCAATCTCTCCGGCGGCGAACAGCAGATGCTCGCCATCGCCCGCGCGCTGATGGCCAAACCAAAGGTCCTGCTGCTGGACGAACCGTCGATGGGCCTGGCGCCGCTGATCATCCAGGAAATCTTCCGCATCGTCAAAGAGATCAACAAGACCGGCATGACGGTCCTGCTGGTCGAACAGAACGTGCGCCAGGCGCTGCGCATCGCGCAACGCGGCTACGTGCTCGAAACCGGCAAGATCGTGCTGGAAGACACCGGCGCCAACCTGCTGCACAATCCGAAAGTGGTCGAAGCCTATCTGGGCGGCTGATCGTTTCGTATTTGCCCTCATCAAAAACAGCGGCCTGACGGTCGCTGTTTTTGTTTGCGTCGGCAGGATGTTTTACTATCGTGCGTTATCCCCTGTATCCATTGCTCTTGCTTAATCCACCATGCCAACTTTCGACTCTTCCCTCGTCTGGTTCCGTCGCGATCTGCGCATCGGCGATCATGCCGCGTTGTACGACGCTCTCAAGCAAAGCAAGCAGGTGCATTGCGTCTTCGTCTACGACCGCGACATCCTCGACGCGCTGCTGGCCGACGGCCTGCAAGCCGATCGTCGCATCGACTTCATCATGGCCTGCATAGCCGAACTGGACGCCGCCTTGCGCGCAGCCGGCGGCGCACTGATCGTACGCCATGCCCCGGCACAGCAAGATATTCCGGCGCTGGCGGCAGAGCTTGGCGTCGATGCCGTCTTCACCAATCACGACTACGAACCACAGGCGATCAAGCGCGATGCTGCGGTCAAGAAACAATTGGAAAAAGACGGCCGCCAGCTGCTAACCTGCAAGGATCAGGTCATCTTTGAAAAGGACGAAGTGCTGTCGCTGGCCGGTCGCCCCTTTTCCGTCTTCACACCGTACAAAAATGCCTGGATGAACAAACTGTCCGGTCCGGGCGGCGACTTCTACCTGAAGCCATATCCGGTCGAGGCCTACTTCGCGCAACTGGCGCCGCCGTCGAAAAAGCATCACAAGCCCCTGCCGACGCTGGAGCAACTCGGCTTCGCAGCGAGCAACCTGAAGGACTTGCGCATCCCGACCGGCATGTCCGGGGCTGCGCAATTGCTGGAAGACTTCCTGCCGCGCCTGGGCAAGTACGGCGATACGCGTGACTTCCCTGCCGTCAAGGGGCCGTCCTACCTGTCGGTGCATCTGCGCTTCGGCACCGTCTCGATCCGTACGCTGGCGCGCGCCGCAGTCGACGCCATGCGCATCGGCGAAGGTCGGCGCGGCGCACCGGTGTGGCTGTCGGAACTGGTCTGGCGCGATTTCTATTTCATGATCCTGTTCCACCATCCGCGCGTTGTGGAGCGCTCCTTCAAGGCCGACTATGACGCGATCCAGTGGGAAGGCGGCAAGCATGCGCGCGAGATGTTTGCAAAGTGGTGCGAAGGCCGTACCGGTTATCCCTTGGTCGACGCCGCCATGCTGCAGCTGAACCAGACCGGCTACATGCACAATCGCCTGCGCATGGTGACGGCGAGTTTCCTGACCAAGGATCTGGGGATCGACTGGCGCTGGGGCGAGAAGTATTTTGCGGATCTGCTCAATGACTTCGATCTGTCGGCCAACAACGGCGGGTGGCAGTGGGCATCTTCATCGGGCTGCGATGCGCAACCTTATTTCCGTATCTTCAATCCGATTACGCAGTCGGAGAAGTTCGATGCTGAGGGGAAGTTCATCCGGCGCTATTTGCCTCAGCTGAGTGGTTTGCCGGACAAGCATATCCATGCGCCGTGGCTGTGTCCGGCGGATGTGCTGAAGGCGGCCGGGGTGAAGATCGGCAAGGATTATCCGGAGCCGATGGTGGATCATGCCGAAGCGCGGAAGAGGACCTTGTTGCGGTATGCGGTGGTGAAGAAGGATTTGGGGGATGAGGATTGATTTTTTGTGTTGTGTTCCGCCTCGCCAAGGGTCCCTCCCCTTCCGCTTCGTGATTGTTTTTGCGCGGTCAACTTTTAAAATCTTTCCCCTACCAGTTCTCCCGCTTTTTCCCACAGTGCATCGGCACGCGCAGGATCAATGGCGAACGGACGTAGACCGGCGCCGAACGCGCTGACCACCGCATCGTCCGCCAACACCGATCCGACATGGCAATCCTCACAATATTGACCGCCAATTGTCGCAGCGTCGGCGACGATGCCGGCCCAGATCGTTGTTGCGGCGCCTTGCGCGGGAGTCTTCACCTCAAATGGCGGATTCCCCAGCGCCAGATGCTGTTCGTTCATCGCCGTGAATGCCGCCTGGAAGGCTTCCGGTTCCATGTTGCGGATCAATTCGGTTTGAATCACGCCGGGGTGGATGCTGGCGGCGCGCACGCCGCGATGCCGGTGGCGCGCGTCAAACGCAACCGCCAGCAGCGCATCGCCGGTCTTGGAACGACCATAGGCAACCCAGGGATCGTAGGGAGTGTGTTCGAAGTTCGGGTCGTCGAGATCAACGTCGGCAAAACGGTGGCCGTTGGATGACAGCACGATCACTCGCCCGCCCTCGCGTATCAATGGCGCGAGACGATTGATCAGTACATAGTGCCCCAGCACGTTGGTGCCGAACTGGAGTTCAAAACCGTCCTTGGTCTTCCCGAACGGCGTCGCCATGATGCCGGCGTTGGCGACCACCAGATCGAATGGTTTTTGCGCGGCGGCCATGGTATCGCTGACCGCTCGCACCGACGCCAGATCGGCCAGGTCCATGTTGACGATTTCGAAAGAACTGCCGCTGCGTTCTGCCGCATCGCGCACGACTTTGGTCGCGCCATGCGCCTTGTCGAGATCACGCACCGTGCCGATCACGTCCGCTCCGTGCGCTACAAGAGCGCGGGCGGTTTCAACGCCGAGTCCTGCCGAGACGCCCGTGATGAAAACGCGCTTTCCTCGCAGGTCCATACCGCTCAGCACCTCATCGGTGGTCGATGTTGCATCAAAATTTTTCATGGTCAAAACCTTCTCCTGTTGTTGGGAAATAGGCAGGCGATGCTTGCCCGGTGTTGCCTAAGATACTCTTCCGCGCCAACGAGTTTTCGCCAAAACTGCGCAAAATCTTGCCTGATCCGCTCATTTCATTGATCTCGCCTGGAAGTCCTGTCACACTGGATTCATGCAAGACTTACTTGATCAGATGTGCCGCAGGGTGTTGCGCCACGAGAATGAAAAGCAATTGGAAAGCGCGATTCCGCGGCTCGCCATTGGGGCTTTTCGTCAATCGGAACCGACCATCATGGCCGTGAGCGCCGGCGTCTGCCTCATTCTCCAGGGCGCCAAGCAGATGATGGTCGGCAAGACCATGCTGCGTTACAGCGCGGGCGGCTGTTTCGCCTCGTTGATCGAATTACCGACCACCTGCTGCATCTTCGAGATGGACGGAGACAAGCCCTACATCGGCACCGGCTTGACACTCGACCATGAGATGTTCACTTCATTGATCGCCGATATGCCCGAAGAGCGGTCGAAAAAGGAAATGCTGGGTTTCAACGTGGAGACGGTGTCCCGCGACGTACTCGAGGCCTGGGATCATTTGCTGGCGCTGCTGGACACGCCGAGCGACATTCCCATCCTTGCGGCATCGAGAGAACGCGAATTGCTGTACCGCCTGCTGCAGAGCCCGCATGGCCCCTTGCTGCGGCAAATAGGACGAGAGGAAGGCAAGCTGGCGCAAATCAGAAGAGCCATCGACTGGATGCGCCATCACTTTGACGAGTCCTTCCCCATCGAGACCGTAGCGGACATCGCCGGCATGAGCGTTGCCTCATTCAACCGTCATTTCCGCGCAGCGACATCAACGAGCCCGTTGCAATATCAAAAGACACTCCGTCTCCAGGCGGCACGACGACTGCTGGCATCCGACGTCGACGCCACCCGCACCGCCTATGCCGTCGGCTACGAAAGTCCCTCGCAATTCAGCCGCGAGTACTCCCGGCTCTTCGGCCGCCCGCCAAAACAAGACGCCTCGCAACTGCGGGAAAACATCAGCGATGTCTCCGCCATCGTGATTTGACGTGTCTGCATGTCCCCGGGTGTGTTCTTTGCAACGCCAAGAACGCAAGCCGGAATGTAGGAGCATCCTTACCGTACAAGCTCATGCCTTCCGATATCCAATTCGCTTCGTTCGCGCTAGGCTAACCGTTCCCCGCAGTCATCGCCCAGCAAGGAGTCGCCATCATGAGCACCGCAGCAACCCATCCGTCCCACCTTCACCAGCAAAAGAAAGGCAATACTTCCCGCCGCACCCACGCCCGCCATCATGCGACCAAGACGATGCACGTCAAGCGCTGGTCGAAACACGTCAACGAGACCAGCGACGCGATGGACGTCAAACATGAGATCTTCAAAAACGGCAGCGCCGCCGAAATCGCCACCTCATTGAAAAGCGCCTCGGAACGCAGTCGGCGCCGCAAAGCCTCGCCCTTCCAGTCCGCCATGTCGATGCTCAACTTCTACATCAACCGCGGCGGCCGCAACCTCGGCAAAGAGCGCAAGCAAACCCTGGAGCAAGCCAAGAAAAAACTGCGTGAAGCCTTCGGGCGGGCGCCATGAAAAAAGAGCAGCCGAGGCTGCTCTTTTTTCTGCTCACCGACAACAACAAATCAAACGAACTTGCCGATACGGCCGACCACGGCTTCACGCACCGACCCGCTGGTGATGAACGAATGCGCCACCTGGATATCGTTATGGAACCAGCGGTCGCCATCGAGGCAAGCCGGAATCTGCTTGCGGATTTCTTCATACGCCGCCTGCGTTCCCTCGCCCAGCACGAAGTCCTTGAGCAAGTCTTCCGTCATGGTCAGTCCCTGCGCCGCCAGCAGCATTTCCACGCCGACGATGTATTGCGTGTTGGCGACCACCGTAGCCGCCTTGCGCGCGCACCAGGTCGAGTTGGAGACGTGGTCTTCGCTGTTGCCCTTGGACGGGATGCTGTCGACGCTGCCCGGCATGGACAAGGTGCGGTTTTCCATCACCAGTGAACTCATCGAGCATTGCACCACCGGATAGCCGGTGTTGACGCCGCGCACGCCGCTCATCAGGTTGCGCGGCAAGCCCCACGACAGGGTCGGGTCGATCAGGCGCGCAATGCGGCGCTCGCAGATGCTGCCGAGATCGGTGATGGTCATCGCCAGCAAGTCCATCGCCTGCGCCAGGTACTGGCCGTGGAAATTGCCGCCGGAGATGATCTCGAAGCCGCCGCCTTCCGCTTCTTCTTTGCTGAAGATCAGCGGATTGTCGGTGGCGGAATTGATTTCCTTGTCGATGATGGTGTCGATGTAATCCAGCGCATCGAACACCGGGCCGTAGACCTGCGGCGCGCAGCGCAGCGAGTAGACGTCCTGGATCCGCGACGAGTACGGAATGTCGGTGCGGCGCGATTCGTCCGGCAGTTGCACCGAACGTGCTTCATGCGTGGTGCGGGTGGACCCCTTGAGCAAGGTGCGGATGACGGCGGCGGTCTTGATCTGGCCGGCGTGCGGACGCGCCTGCTGGATGCGTGGATCGAAGGCGGACATCTCGGCGCGCATGGCTTCCAGCGTCAGGCCCAGCGACAGGCAGGCGTCGGTCAGCAGGTTGCGCGAATCGTGCGCGGCCAGTACGGCAACAGCGAGAGAAACGGTGCAGCCGTTGATCAGGGCCGAGGCGTCCTTGGCCTTCAAATCGAACTTGACCGGACCGATGCCGGCCTTGGTGATGGCTTCGGGCGCGCTCATGCGCTTGCCCTGGTACATCACTTCGGCTTCGTCGAAACCGACAATCGCAGCCGCGAGGTAAGCCAGCGGCGCGAGGTCGCCGGAGGCCCCGACCGAACCCTTTTGCGGCATGATCGGATGGATGCCGGCATTGATGAAGTCCAGCAGGCGATCGACCACTTCCACGCGCGGCGCGGAGTAATTGCTGGCGAAGGCATTGGCCCGCAGCAGCATGGTGGCGCGGCTGACTTCTTCGGAGAACGGCTCGCCGATGCCGGCGCTGTGGGCCTTGATCAGCTGGGTCTGGAACAGCTCAATGTGTTCGACCTTGATGCGGGTGTCCTTCAGCAGGCCGACGCCGGTGTTGAAGCTGTACATCATGGGCGCTTCGTCGTGCATCCAGGTCGACTCGATGAAGTCGCGGCTCTGTTTCAGGGCGGTGCGCGAGGAGTCGGCGAGCG